>CAZJTM010000025.1:0-42690 GCA_964548925.1 uncultured Verrucomicrobiota bacterium
CTCCGGCGTAGGACAGGCGTCGCGCCTGTCTCCATCTTTGCTTTCTGAAGTTTGAGACAGGCGCGACGCCTGTCCTACGGTTGGCAACGTGCTGCCGTAGCGTTTGCCGCTCAACTTCTCCAAAGCGTCGAAAACTGGGCGGAAGATGTCGGTCTCGTAGTTGGAGATCTTGGCGTTGGCGAAATCGGTCAGGTTCTTCGTGCCTTGAATGATGCTGGTGACGCGCTCGAAGCCCATGCCGGTGTCCACGTGCTTGGCCGGGAGCGGCGAGAACGTGCCGTCCGGGTTGGCGTTGAACTGGATGAAGACGAGATTCCAGATTTCGATGCACTCGGCGCTGCCTTTGTTGACGAGCGCGCCTTTGGTGTCGCCGGCGGGCGTGAGGTCCACGTGGAGTTCGGAGCACGGACCGCACGGGCCGGTTTCGCCCATCATCCAGAAGTTGTCTTTCTTGTTGCCGTTGACGATGTGAACGGCGGGGTCGAGGCCGACGCTGCGGAATTTCTCGGCCCAGAAATTCCACGCTTCCTGGTCGAAGTCGCTGGGGTCGTTCTTGGATTTGTCCGGGCTATAAACCGTCGCGTAAAGGCGCTGTGGTGGGAATTTCCAGATGTTCACCACCAGTTCCCACGCCCATTCGATGGCTTCCTGCTTGAAATAATCGCCGAAACTCCAGTTGCCGAGCATCTCGAAGAACGTGTGGTGATAGGTGTCAAGGCCGACATCATCGAGGTCGTTGTGCTTGCCGCCGGCGCGGATGCACTTCTGGGTGTCGGCGGCGCGGCCGGGCGTGTAGGGGCATTTCGTCTGGCCGAGGAAGATGGGCACGAACTGGTTCATGCCGGCGTTGGTGAACAGCAGGTTGGGGCTGTCCGGCATGAGGCTGGACGACGGGACAATGGTGTGCTGCTTCGACTTGAAGAAGTCGAGGAACGACTGGCGGATTTGCTGACTTGTCATTCGATAAACCGTTGAATCGTTGAACCGTTAAATCGCTTGATCGGTAGGGACGGGTTCCACCCTGTCCCAAACTTCTCCTGTTGGAGATAATTTGGGCACGCGGGTGGAACGCGTCCCCACCGAATCAGGCGGGGAAACTAGTTGAATCCGCCGGGCGGCGCGAGTTGGAAGTTGGCCGCCTGGGGCAGGAAATTCACCGGGGCGCCTCGGAAGCGTTTGCAGTGCGCCCGCGGCCCGTGGTAGGGTGACGGCGTTCCAACCAGTTCAGCAGGCTTAGAATGCAAGGCACCGTATGGCAGGCACGACCAGCAGGCTGATTCCGGCGTACCCGGAACCAATTGAGCGCGCCCCTTTACCGAGGGGCGGGGCTTCTGAAAGGGGCAAGGGTTGAATCATGGCCAAGCGAGCACGAATTACCAACGCCAAACCGACTTCGCGCACCAAGTCCCGGGTTCGCAAGCCCTCTATTCCCGGCCGTGGTGGCGCGGGGCGGGAGGTGTCGCCCCGCAAACGGGCGGAGCAAGTCATCCATGCACGGTGGCGGATTCTGGAGTTTGCCGCCACTCACGGCTTGACGGAGTCGTTGGAAAAGGCGCTGGACGAGGCTGGCAAGCTGACCGGCAGCCCGGTGGGGTTCTATCACTTTGTGGAGCGCGATGAGAAGACGCTTTCGCTTCAAGCCTGGTCCACCCGGACGAAAGCCGAGTTCTGCAAAGCGGAAGGTCAGGGACTCCACTACTCCATAGACCAAGCGGGAGTGTGGACCGACTGCGTGCGCAAACGCCGGGCCGTGATCCACAACGACTACGCCTCCCTGCCGCACCGCAAGGGCCTGCCGGAAGGCCACGCGCCGCTGGTTCGAGAGTTGGTCGTGCCCGTGTTCCGCGAGGATCGGATCGTCGCCATTCTGGGCGTGGGCAACAAAGCGCAAGACTACACCCGGCAGGATGTCGAGTTAGCCACTTTCGTGGCTGACCTCGCGTGGGAGATCGCCGAACGGAAGCGGACCGAGCAAGAACTGCAAACCACCCGCGCGGCGTTGGAGGATGTCGGGATCGGGGTGCTGCGCGCCGGGCCGGACGCACAGATTCTCGGGGTCAACGCGGCGCTGTGCCGCAGCCTGGGCTACACGGAGGCGGAACTGCGCCGGCTGACGATTTTCGACATTGACCCCACCTTCACTCCTGAACGGTGGCGGGTTCACCGGCAGACGATCGCTGCGGAACGGACGCGCACGTTCGAGTCGGTCCACCGCCGCAAGGATGAGAGCACGTTTCCGGTTGAGGTCACTGTCAGCTATCAGTTGATTCATGGACGGGTCCATTCACTTTCGTTCGTGCGCGACATTACCGAGCGCAAGCGAGCCGAGGCAGCGTTGCGCGAGAGCGAGGAGCGCTACGCCCTCGCACAGAGAGCGGCGAACATGGGCAGTTGGGACTGGAACATCCAGACGGGGGAAATCCGGTGGTCGGAACAGATTGCCGGCCTTTTCGGGTTGCCCCCCGGCACGGTCGCGTTGTCCTACGAGGTTTTCCTGCAAAGCGTTCATGCGGAAGACCGGGAGGCCGTGGCGCAAGCCGTGAAGGCCGCACTGGAGGCCGACGCCGAATACCACATCGAGCATCGCATCGTCTGGCCGGACGGCACGGTTCGCTGGGTTTCGGAAAAGGGGGAAGTGCTTCGCGATGCCGGGGGCAAACCCGTGCGGATGCTCGGCGTGGTCTGGGACATCACGGAATTGCAGGAGGCCCGGCAGAATGCGGCACAGAGCGAGGTGCGATTTCGCACCATCGTGCAACAATCCTCGGACCTCATCACGCTGTTAGATCCGCAGGGCAAGATCACCTACATCAGTCCCCAAGGGGAACGTGTCTTGGGCTATCGTCCAGAGGATTTGGTGGGGCACGATCCCATGGCGTATGTCCACGCGGACGACGTTCCGCACTTGCGGGCAGCGCTCGATCAAGTGGTGCATCGCACCAATCCGGGCATTCCCACGGAATTTCGGTTTCGTCATGCCCAAGGGCATTGGATCGAACTGGAGGCGTTGGGCACGAATCTGCTGGATCATCCGGGCATT
The DNA here is from genome assembly GCA_964548925.1 of uncultured Verrucomicrobiota bacterium. Classification (GTDB taxonomy): domain Bacteria; phylum Verrucomicrobiota; class Verrucomicrobiia; order Limisphaerales; family MWDV01; genus MWDV01. The sequence continues at coordinate 3,041 of CAZJTM010000025.1, forward strand.
CGCGGCCTGCTCGTGACCTGCCGGGACGTGACGGAACGGAACCGGGCGCAAGAGGCGCTACGGGCCAAAACTGAGGAATTGAATCAGTTCTTCACCGTGGCGCTCGACCTTCTATGCATTGCGGACACGGGCGGGCATTTCCGGCGTCTCAACCCGCAGTGGGAAAAGGTGCTGGGTTACAGCCTGGCGGAACTCGAAGGTCAAAGCTTCCTGGACCTGGTGCATCCCGAGGACCGGTCAGCCACCTTGGCAGCGGTTGGCAGACTGGCGGAGCAGAAGGCGGTGATGAACTTCGTCAACCGCTACCGCTGCAAGGACGGGTCGTATCGTTGGATCGAGTGGCGCTCTTATCCTTCCGGCAATCTCATCTACTCCGCCGCCCGGGACATCACCGAGCGCCGGCAAACCGAGGCCGCACTGGAGCGCGAGCGCTCGTTTGCCAACGCCGTGTTGGACAGCGTGCCGGGATTGCTTTACCTCTACGACGACCAAGGCCGCTTGATACGTTGGAATAAGCAGCACGAGACCTTGACCGGCTATTCGGCTGGAGAACTGGCGCAAATGACGCTGCTGGATTGGTATCGCGGGGAGCCGGAAGAAGCGGCGCGGATTGCCGCAGCGGTGCAGCGCATCCCGCGGGAGGGGCATGCCCACGAGGAGGCCAAACTCGTGACCAAGAGTGGCGAGCGGATTCCCTTCTTCTTTAACGCCGTCAACCTGCGCATTGAGGAGCGCGATTACTTCGTCGGCATCGGCATTGATCTTCGGGAGCGTCAGCAGGCCGAAAAAGCGCTGCGGGAAAGCGAGCAGCGACTGCGTTTGGCGCTGGCGGGTACGAACCAGGGGCTCTACGACCTGAACCTGCAAACCGGCAAGTCCATTGTCAGCCCGGAATACCTGAGCATGCTGGGCTACGGGGCGGACGAGGTGGAAGCGAGCGCGGACTGGTGGCGCGAACAGGTGCATCCAGACGATTTGGCCATGGCCACGCGCACGCTGCTGGAATGCAAGCAGGGCCAGCGCAGCGAATACCGGATGGAGTACCGGCTCAAGTCCAAGAGCGGGGATTGGAAATGGGTGTTGTCTCTGGGGCACGTGGTGGAATGCGACTCCGCCGGCCACCCCACGCGGATGCTCGGCACGCATACGGACATTACCGAACGGAAGCGGGCGGAAAGAGCATTGCAGGAGAGTGAAGCCAAATTGAGCAGCATTCTGCGGGCAGCCCCCACTGGCATCGGCGTGGTCAGCAATCGCGTCTTCAAAGCGGTCAACGACCACCTCTGTGCCATGACCGGATATTCCCGTGAAGAGTTGCTCGAACAGAACTCGCGCATGCTTTATCCCAGTGACGAGGACTACGAATTCGTCGGGCGGGAAAAGTATCGTCAGATCAAGGAATCGGGCACGGGCACGGTCGAAACCCGGTGGCAGCGCAAGGACGGCAGCCTCATTGACGTGCTCATGAGTTCGACGCCCATTGATGAGGCCGATTGGTCGGTCGGGGTGACGTTTACCGCTGTGGATATCACGGAGCGCAAGCGGGCGGCTGAAGAGTTGGCTGCCTCGCGCCAGATGCTGCGGGCGGTGCTCGACACCATTCCGACCCGGGTCTTTTGGAAGGACCGCAACTCCGTGTATCTCGGATGCAACCAGGCGTTCGCCCGCGACCACGGCGTTGACGGGCCGGAGGCGCTCATCGGCAAGTCGGATCACGACACCATGACGGCGGAATTGGCGGAAGCCTATCGCGCCGACGACCAACAGGTCATGACCACGGGTCACAGCAAGCTGGGCTATGAGGAACCGCAGATTCGCCTGGATGGCAGCCGCGGCTGGTTGCTGACGAACAAGGTTCCTTTGCGCGACGCGCACGGACAAGTGGTGGGCGTGCTGGGCACATACGAGGACATCACCGAGCGCAAGCGCATCGAGGCGGCCTTGCGCGAGTCCGAGGAGCGGTTCCGGCAGATGTTTGAGAACAGCCGGGCGATGATGCTGTTGATCGAACCGGACAGCGGGGCGATTACGGAGGCCAACCCCGCCGCCGCGGAGTTCTACGGCTACCCACGCGAAGTCCTTTGCCAGATGGTCATCGAGGACATCAACGTCCTCCCACCCGACCAGGTGCGGAGCCTCCGTCAGGCTGCCAGCGCTCGCAGCCGCGAGGCGTTTGTGTTTCCCCACCGGCTTGCCAACGGCGAAATGCGCACCGTTGAAGTCCGCTCCTCTCCCGTTCAGGTGGGCGACCGCCGGCTGCTGTTCTCCATCATCCAAGACGTCACCGAGCGCACCCGCGCCGAGGAAGCCCTGGCCCACGAGCGCGAACTGCTCAGCACCGTCATTAACCTGTTGCCCGATGGGATCTACGTGAAAGACCGCGACAGCCGCTTCCTGCTGGCCAATCAAGCCCTGGCGGAGCGGTTCGGCAAGTCGCGGCCAGCCGAACTGCTCGGGTTGTCCGACCGGGATTTCTTCCCGCCCGCCGTGGCCGCCGCGTTCCGGGCCGATGAGGAACGCGTGCTGGCGGGTGAGGCGGTGCAGGAGAAGGAAGAACAGGTTGCCTTTCCGAACGGTATGGAGCGCGCGCTCCTCACCACCAAAGTGCCACTGCGCAACCGCCGGGGCGACATCGTGGGGCTGGTGGGCACGGGCCGGGACATCACCGAGCGCAAGCGAGCGGAAGCGGCGTTGCGCGAGAGCATGACGCGGCTCCAGACCGTCGTGACGGGCGCTCCGATCGTGCTTTACAGTTTCGACCGTCACGGAGTGTTCACGCTCTCCGAGGGTAAAGGACTCGCCGGTCTGGGCCTCAAGCCGGGCGAAATCGTGGGGAAAACAATCTTCGAGGTTTATGGCAACCACCCGGAAGCGTTGGCGGCCCTGCGGCGCGCGTTGGCCGGTGAGACGTTCTCGGTGCAGATGTCCTTCCCGGCTGGCGGCACCTTCGAGGTGTCGCACGTCGCGTTGCGTGACGAGGGAGGCGGTTACGCGGGGACCATCGGAGTGCTGGTGGACATCACCGAACGCGAACGCGCCGAGGCGGCCGTCCGCGCAAGCGAGGAGAAATTTCGCGCGCTTGTCGAAACCACAAGCGATTTCATCTGGGAGGTGGATGCCGCCGGACGCTACACCTACGTCAGCCCGCAAGTTACGAAACTGCTCGGCTACACCCCCGACGAAGTTCTCGGCAAGACCCCGTTCGACCTGATGCCGCCGGTTGAAGCGGAGCGGATGCGAATCGCCTTCCAGAGCTTTACCGCTGCCCGGCAACCGCTGAACAGCGTGATGAACCTGAACTGGCACAAGAACGGTAAAATCGTCTTCTTGGAGACGAGTGCCACTCCGATTCTGAATGCCGCCGGCGACTTCTGCGGGTGCCGGGGCATTGACCGCGATGTCACTGACCGTAAGCAGGCGGAGCAGGAGCGCGAACGCCTGATCCGCGAACTCGAGGCCAAGAACGCCGAGCTGGAACGCTTCACCTACACAGTGTCGCACGACCTCAAGAGCCCGCTCATCACCATCAAGGGCTTCGCCGGCGCGTTGCTGCAGGACGTGGCCAATGGCCGGCAAGACCGGGTGGCGGACGACCTGAAACGGATCGCCAGCGCCACCGACCAGATGACGGCGTTGCTCAACGATCTGTTGGAATTGTCGCGCATCGGCCGCATCATGAACCCACCTTCCGACGTGGACCTGACGGAGTTGACCCGGGAAGTTCTGGAGTTGCTCGCCGGCCCGCTGAGTCAGCGGCAGGTGGAAGTCGTGGTGCAGCCCGGATTGCCCGTGGTGCGGGGCGACCGCCGGCGTCTGGCCGAGGTGTTTCAGAACCTCATCGAAAACGCCGTCCGCTTCATGGGCAGCCAGCCGCGCCCGCGCCTGGAGATCGGCATGCGGGACGACGGCGCCAAGCGGGTCTTCTTCGTGCGGGACAACGGCGTCGGCATCGAACCGCGCTACCAGGAAACCGTCTTTGGCCTGTTCAACAAGCTCGACGCCCGGACGCCCGGCACCGGCATCGGCCTGGCCTTGGTCCGGCGCATTATCGAAACCCACGGCGGCAAGGTCTGGGTTGAATCCGAGGGCCTGGGCCGCGGCGCCACGTTTTGCTTCAGTCTCCCGCCTCATCCACCGACAACAAAGGAGAAACACCCATGAATGGTGAACCCCTGACCATCTTGCTGGTCGAAGACAACGCCGATCACGCCGAACTGGTCAAACGCAACTTGGCCGACTTTCAGGTCGCCAACCGCCTCGCGCACGTGGAGGATGGCGAGGCGGCACTGAACTATTTGCACCGGCGGGGTGCCTTTGCCGACCCGGACCGGTTCCCCCGCCCGAACCTGATCCTCCTGGACCTGCGGCTGCCCCGCGTGGACGGACTCGAGGTCCTGCGGGAGGTCAAGAACGACCCGGAACTGAAGACGATTCCCGTGGTGATCTTGACCACCTCCGACGCGGAGCGGGACATGGCCCTGGCCTACCAACACCACGCCAACAGCTACCTGACCAAGCCCGTGGACTTCAGTCAGTTTTCCAGCCTGCTCAAGGATTTGGGCTTCTATTGGCTGGCGTGGAACCGTCATCCTTGGTAAAAGGCACGCAGCACCCCGGTGCGACGCTGAACCCACGGCGACCCTTATGAAACACATTCTCTTGGTCGAGGATGAAAGCGGCCATGCCGAGTTGATCCGGCGCGCCCTTCCCTGCGTCCCCACCGATTGCACGCTCACGGTGGTGAGCAATCTGGCGCAGGCCGAAGCCTACCTCAGCAAAAACACCCCGACGCTCGCCTTGGTGGACTTTCGCCTACCGGATGGTTCGGGCGCCAGGCTCGTGGAGCGGGCTGCGGGCGCTTTTCCGGTGGTCTTGATGACCGCCTATGGCAGTGAGCGGGGCGCGGTGGAGGCCATCAAGGCCGGCGCCCTCGATTACATTGTGAAATCCCCCGAGAGCTTCGCGGACATGCCCCACGTCGTGGAACGGGCACTCCGCGAGTGGGAGCACCTTCAGGAAAGACGGCGGGCCGACCACCGCTTGGAGCAGATCAACCGGGCGCTGCTCGGTCTGGGACACGATTTCGTGGACAACGTCAACCGGTTGACCGCACTCGGGGGCGAGCTGTTGGGAGCCAGGTTCGCGCTGTACAGCCGCATTGAAGACGAGACGATGGTCGGGGTTGGCCGTTGGCGCGTGCCGGAAGGTTTTCCCGACGCCTTGTCCAAGAAGGGCAGCCTGTGCGAGCAAGTCGTTTCCGAAGACTCCGGCGGGCTGCACTTCATCGCGGACTTTCAGCAAAGCCCTCATGCCCAAAAGTCCCCTGCGCTGCGCACCTTCGGCCTCCAGGCGTATTTGGGTCACGTGGTCAGGTCTGAGGGCGAGGCGACCGGTTGTCTGTGCCTGTTCTTCGACCGTCCATACGAGCCATCAGAGAATGATCGGCGCGTGCTGGGCATCCTGGCCTCGGGGTTGGGCGTGGAGGAGACGCGTCGGCGTGCCGAGGGACGCCTGCGCGAGAGCGAGGACCGCTTCCGCCGGTTGCTGGAGGATACGCCACACATTGCGGTCCAAGGGTACACACCAGATGGCCGGATCAATTACTGGAACAAGGCCAGTGAGATGGTTTACGGTTACACCGCCGAGGAAGCGATGGGCCGCGACTTGACCGAACTGATCCTCCCTCCCGAACAGCGCGACGCGTTCCGCCGGGACATCCAGCAAATGGCCGCCACCGGCCAGCCGATTCCGGCGGGAGAATTCCTGCCGCTCCGCAAGGACGGCTCCCGCGTGCCGGTGTTCTCCAGCCACGCGGTCCTCCGCGGCCAGGACGGCCGGCTGCAGTTGTTCTGCCTGGACATGGACCTGACCGCGCACAAACAGGCCGAGGAGAATCGTCTGGAAATGGAGCGGCGGCTCTTGCACGCGCAAAAGCTCGAAAGCCTCGGAGTGCTGGCCGGCGGTATTGCGCACGACTTCAACAACCTTCTCACCGCCATCCTCGGCAATTTGGAACTGGCGATGATGGACATCTCGGAGGTTTCGCCCGCCCGGGACAGTTTGCTGGATGCCCGCACCGCGACCCGGCGCGCCGCGGACCTGACCCGCCAGATGCTGGCCTACTCCGGTCGGGGCCGCTTTCAAATCCGCAGCCTCAACCTCAGCGAATTGGTCGGGGAAATGGCGCAGTTGCTCAAGGTGTCCATCGGCAAGACCGCCACCCTGCACCTCCATTTGGCCCCCGATCTGCCGCGCATCCAGGCAGACGTGGCCCAAATCCAGCAAGTCGTGATGAACCTCATCACGAATGCCTCGGAAGCGTTGGGCGAGCGCGTCGGCTCCATTACCGTGACCACGGCAGTCCAGGACTGCACGGAGGCTGACTTGGCGGCGAGCCGTTTGGCGGAGAGAGTCGCGCCAGGACGTTACGTGGCCTTGGTGGTCACGGATACCGGCTGTGGCATGGACGAAAGCGTGCAGCAACGGTTGTTCGAGCCGTTCTTCACGACGAAGTTCACGGGACGCGGCTTGGGCATGTCGGCGGTGTTGGGCGTGGTGCGCGGCCACCGGGGCGCCATCTGTGTGGAGAGTGCGCCGGGGGCGGGCACCACCATCCGCGTGTTGCTCTGCCCGTGACCGAACCAGAGGCCTCCGCGCCCCCGGAATCCCCCGCCGAGCAGGAGGCACGGGTTCGTCGTTCCTCCGCGCCCGCAATGGTCGCCGGCACCGTGTTGCTCGTGGACGACGAGGAACCGATCCGCCGCGTGACCGAGCGCATGCTCAGCCGCGCGGGCTTTGGCGTCATTTCCGCCCCAGACGGCGAGGAAGCCGTGCAACTCTTGCGGCAGCACGCTTCGAGCATTTGCTGTGTCCTGCTGGACCTCACCATGCCCAAGATGGACGGAGCTGCCACGTTGACCGAGTTGCGCCGCGTCCATTCCACCGTCCCGGTCATTCTCGCCAGCGGCTACGACCAGGACGAACTGAGCCAACGCATGAAAGGCAGGGGCTTCGCTGGTTTCGCGCAGAAACCTTACCAACAGGAAACCCTGATCGCCTTGGTGGAACAGGTCTGCCGGCAGGGCAAATGACGTGAGCCGCACCCCGCATCAATCTTCCGCAACCACTCGCCCGGTGAGGTTGGTCCACCGCCACCGTGCGCAGCGACTTCTTTTCCGCCATGGTCTGGATTGACCTGATCTACAACCTCGCCCTGCTGGTCGCCCTGAGCGTGGTCAGCGGTTTTGTGGATTCGCGGTGGAAGCGGGACACGAAGCTCGGGGCCATCCTTCAGGGCTTGGTCTTTGGGGGCGCGGCCGTCATCGGCATGTTGCGTCCCTTTGTCTTCGCACCGGGCCTGATCTTCGATGGCCGCTCGGTCATGATCAGCCTGGGCGCGCTGTTCTTTGGTCCGTGGACGGCGGCCGTGACGTGTCTGATGACGATCCCGCTGCGTGTGGCCCAAGGCGGCCCCGGCGCGGTGATGGGCGTGTCGGTCATTCTGGCTTCGGCGGCCATCGGGGTGGCTTTTTGGCTGCGCCGACCACCGGGGCCGAGAGAGGTATCGTTCAAGACACTGCTGGTCTTTGGCATTTGGGTGCATCTGGTCATGCTGGCGCTCACCACGGCACTGCCGCGGGAGATGATCCTCCCGGTGCTGAAGCGGATCGGCTGGCCGGTAATCCTCATCTATCCGCTGGCCACGGTCTTGATTGGGAAAATTCTCTCGGACCAAGCCGCCCGGGCGGGCTTTCTGGAATCATTGCAGGAAAGCGAACGGCGCTTCCGCGCCATCTTCAATTCCACCTTCCAGTTCACGGGCGTGCTGCAGCCGGACGGCACGGTGACCGAGGCGAATCAGGCCGCGTTGGACTTCGCCGGAATCAAGCTTGAGGACGTCCGCCATCGTCCGTTTTGGGAGGCGCGCTGGTGGGCTGGAAACGAGGCGCGGGTGCGGCAACTGCGGGAGGCCCTCACCCGGGCCGCGGGCGGGGAATTCGTCCGCTACGAGGTGGAATTACAGGGCGCCGGCGACCGAACCGCCGTCGTTGATTTCTCAATCAAACCCGTCCGGGATGCCGCAGACCGCGTGGTGTTCCTTGTGCCCGAGGGACGCGACATCACGGAACGCATCCGTGCCGAAGCGGAAACGCGCGCGGGTGAGGAGCGTTTGCGCGGCATTCTCGAGACCATTCCCAACGGCATCGTCATCGTGAACCGCGACGGGCGGATCAGCTACGCGAACTCCGGAGCGGAACGTCTGCTCGGGCTGACGCGGGCGCAAATCGCCGACCGCACTTACAACGATCCCACCTGGCAGATCACGACGGTGACCGGAGAACCCTTCCCGGATGAAGAACAACCCTTCACCCGCGTCATGCGCACCGGGGAAACGGTGGAGCACGTGGAGCAAGTCATTATTCGTCCCGACGGCCAACGAGTCACTCTGGCCATCCACGCGGCGCCCCTACGTGACGCGGCCGGGACTGTGACCGGCATGGTCGCCGCTTTTAACGACATCACCGAACGGCAAGAGGCGGAGCGGGCGTTGCGCGAGAGCGAGGAACGCTATCGCGGATTGTTCACCGCCATGCAGGAGGGTTTCGCGCTGCATGAAATCATCTGCGACGCCCAGGGCCGGCCCCAAGATTACCGCTATCTGGAAGTCAATCCGGCCTTCGAGCGCATGACGGGCATTCCCCGCCATCGGTGGATCGGGCACACCGTGCGGGAGGTCCTCCCGCGTGTGGAAGCGCGCTGGATTCGGGACTTCGGTGAAGTGGCGTTGACGGGCGTGGCCCGCACGTTTGAGGATTACGTCGCGGAACTGGACCAGCACTACGAAGTCTTGGCGTATAGTCCGAAACTGGGGCTCTTCGCGGTCGTGGCACTGGACGTGACCCAGCGCAAGCGCGCCGAGGTGGAGGTGGAGCGTAATCACGCACTGTATCGGCGCGCCATCGGTGTCGCCGGACTTGTCCCCTACCAGAAAGACTACGCCTCCGACACCTATGTCTTCATGGGCGAAGGCATCCGGGACATTACGGGCTATGCGCCGACAGAACTCCGTTCCGCGGTATGGCGCGAAATGATCTTGGAAACGGTCTTTCAAGGCGAAGCCACCGGATTGAACCACGCCGAAGCCGTGCGCCGGTCGGTGTCCGGAGAGATCAGAAACTGGCGCGCGGACCATCGGATTCGCACCCGGAGCGGCGAAGTCCGCTGGATCTCCGACTCCTCAATCCCGTTGCTGGACGCCAAAGGCGCCTACATGGGATCCATGGGAATCATCCAAGACATCACGGAACGCAAGCGCGTGGAGGCCGCCCTGCGGGATTCCCAGCAGCAACTCAAGGCCATCTTCGATAACGCCCAAGACGGCATTTTGTTGGCGGACGCGGACACAAAACGGTTTGTCCTAGCCAATCCGCGGATCGCCGAGATGCTGGGTTACACCACGGCGGAATTGCTCCAGCGTTGCATTCCGGACATTCATCCTCCGTCCGATCTCCCGCGCATCGCCCAAGTCCTCGAACAGCAACTCGCCGGCGAGCTGCCGTTCGTGCATGACATTCCCGTGGTGCGCAAAGACGGGAGCCTGTTCTATGCGGACATTTCCGTGTCGCTCCTCGATCTGGGCGGGCGACGATGCTTGGTCGGTTTGTTCCGGGATATCACCGAGCGCAAACACGCCGAGGAAGCGCTTCGCCGCAGCGAAGCCAGCCTGGCCCGTGCCCAACGCGTAGCCCGTCTGGGTAGTTGGGAGATTGACCTCGCCACTGACGCGCTCCAATGGTCGCAAGAAACCTACCGTATCTTCGGCGTGAAACCGGAATCCTTCACCCTCACCCGGGCGGCCTTCCGTGAACTGGTTCACCCCGAGGATCGCGACCGAGTCCATGCCGCCATCCAGCGCGCCATCCAAGAGGGTCACGCCTATACGATAGATCACCGCATTCGGTGTCCGGATGGCACCGAACGCATCGTCAGCGAGCGAGCGGATGTGTTGACGGACGCCGCCGGGCGCGTGACCGGGCTGGTGGGCACCGCGCAGGACGTCACGGAACTCAAGCGCATCGAGCAGGCCCTGCAGCGCAGTGAAAAGCATTTCCGTTCGATCATTGACACCGTCCAGGACGTAATCTCCATCGTGGACGTGAACGGCCAAATCCGCTTTGTCAGCCCTTCGGCGGAACGCACCCTGGGTTACACGCCGGAACAACTCCTGGATCAGGCGATCTTTGAGTTCATCCCCGGCGAGGAGCACGAGGCGGTTCGAGAGGCGCTGACCCGGGCACTGGGCGAACCCCACCAACCGGTCGCAGTGCAGCACCACTTCCGGCACGCGGACGGCTCCATTCGGTTTTTGGAATCCATCGGCAGCCTCCTGGGTGGAGAGGGTGTGCAGGCGTTGGTGGTCAACAGCCGCGACATCACCGACCGCCGCCGGCTCGAAGACCAACTGCGCCAATCGCAAAAGATGGAAGCCATCGGCCAACTGGCGGCGGGCGTGGCGCACGATTTTAACAACCTCCTGACCATCATCCAAGGCAACGCCTCGCTGCTGCTCGGCACGCCCGGGCTTTCCGAGGAAGACACCGGTTCGGTCAATCAGATCACCCAAGCCGCCGAACGCGCCGCCGGCCTTACCCGCCAACTGCTGATGTTCAGCCGCAAGCAGGTCATGCGGCTGGCTCCAGTGGACCTGAATGAGGTCGTCGGCAACATGACCAAAATGCTCCAGCGCATTCTCGGCGAAGACATCACCCTCCGCTCCGAGTACGCGCCCAATCTCCCGCTGATTCAGGCCGACACCGGCATGCTCGAACAAGTGTTGCTGAACCTCGCCGTCAACGCCCGCGACGCCATGCCCGACGGGGGGCAGTTGGTAATCCAAACGCTGGCCGTAAACCTCGACCTGACGGATCTGGGGCGACATCCCGAGGCCGCCTCCGGCGCGCATTTGCGCCTGAGTGTTGGGGACACGGGTTGTGGCATCGCACCCGAAAACCTCCCGCGCATCTTCGATCCGTTCTTCACTACCAAGGAAGTCGGCAAGGGAACCGGCCTCGGACTGGCGACCGTTTACGGAATCGTCAAGCAGCATCGCGGCTGGATCGAAGTCGCCAGCGAAGTGGGCCAGGGCACGACTTTTCAAATCTTCCTGCCCGTCGCGGAAGGCATCAGCGCCCGCCAGCGCGGCAGTGGCGCCATTCAGGAATTGCCGCGCGGCAGCGAGGTCATTCTCGTCGTGGAGGACGAACGCGCGGTTCGGTTACTGGTCAACAACCTCTTGCAACGCTGCGGGTACACGGTCCTGATGGCGGAATCCGGCGTCGCCGCCCTGGAAGTGTGGAAGGAGCACCAACACCGCATTGCGCTCTTGCTGACCGACATGGTCATGCCAGATGGCATGTCAGGTCGCGAACTCGCCCGGCGGCTCAAGCAGGGCAATCCGCGTTTGAAGGTCATCTACACCAGCGGCTACAGCGCGGCCATCACGGGCGAAGTGCCGCCGCTGACCGAGGGCGTGAACTTCCTCCAAAAACCGTATCCGCCCCACCACCTGGCGAAGACCGTGCGCGCGTGTTTGGATCGCGCTTGAGCCGTCGCCATCCCGTAGGACCGGCTTCCAGCAGGTCTCCAATTCCAGCGGAAAGGGCCTCTTGCGCGCACGCGCGCGAGCTCGTCCTCACCCACCCCGAATGAAACTCAATCGGGCGGAAGACGGAGACAGGCCGGAAGCCGGTGCCGCGCGACAAGGCCGCTGCTCACGCCCGGGGATGCGCCGCGTCATACGCTTTCTTCAATCGCTCGGTGGTCACGTGCGTATAGACCTGCGTCGTGACCAGATGCGCGTGGCCCAGCAGTTCCTGCACGCTGCGCAAATCCGCGCCGGCATCGAGCATGTGGGTGGCGTAACTGTGGCGGAGTTTGTGGGGCGTGAGGTGGGGATCAAGTCCCGCGAGCATCAAATACTTCTTTAATCGCTGTTGGAGCAGCCCCGGCGTGAGCGGCCCGGTCTTCAAGGAGTGCGACTGAAAGACGGCCTCCGATCCCGTGGGGCGTTGCGGCATCAAGCTCCAGTAAGTTTGAATGGCCGTCAGCGCCGGCTCGCCGATGGGCACGAGCCGTTCCTTCTTGCCCTTCCCGCGCACCCGGACGATTTGCTCGCCCCAATCCAAATCCTCTGCGCGTAGCCCGCACAGTTCGCTGATGCGCAGGCCGCAGGAGTAGATCGTTTCCAGGATTGCTGTGTCGCGATAGCAGGCGACGGCGAGGATCGGCCGGCCCGCGGCCTTTTCCTTTTTCGGCTCCGCCAACGGCGCCAACGGCGCCTTCAGCAACGCGACCATCTGCTCGACCGTGAGAAACTTCGGAAGCCGCTTCTCTAGCTTGGGCAGCGCAATGCTTTTCAGCGGCGATGCCGCCACCTGCCCGTGGCGGATGAGGAAGTTGTAAAATGTCCGTAGCGCGCTGAAGGTCAGATGCGTGGAAGCCCGCCCCAGCTTGCGCCGGCCCAAGTATCGAAGGAACGCGCGGAAGTCATCGCGTTCCAGCTTCTCCCACGCCGGCGCGGTCTGGCGCTCCGTGTGATGCCAATTCAGGAAATCCTTCAACGCCTCGCGGTAGTTGCGGATCGTGTTCGGCGACGCGCCGCGATCCGTGGTGAGATGTTGGAGAAAGCTCTCAACCTGCCGGTCGCGCGGGGGCGGCGGTTTCGCCGGGGTTTCAGCAACCTCGTTCACAGTCAGTGACCGCGATCGTTGCGTTCGCCCAAGCGGCAACGTGACGCTGCATTGCGTTTTGCGATCCGAATCACCCGGACACTCTACCTGAACGACCGGAGATTGGAAGATTCTTGGCGTCGCTGCTCAGCCACGCTCGTTGCGACTCGCAGGCGGACGCCTTGCGTGGGCATCCGGGCGGAATAATGCTCGGATCGCTGGACACTCTCCCCAAGTAGCAGCGGGGCGGCACAGCGCCGCGCGAGTTGGCGTGGCGTCTCGGAATGGCGGCGCTCTACCGAGACGCCGCTACGGGAGCGCGCGGCGCGGGAAATTCTCACGGCCCGTCACGGCAGTTGCTTGGCCCGGTAGAATAGCGGCCCTGGGACGGTTTCCCCCGGGTCTTCAAACAGCGTCTCGCCGCTCGCATTGACCACGTTCGTTACCGGCAGCCACGTCTGAAAATCCATGCTGCGTTCGATGAGGTTGGTGCGGTCGGGTGGACCGGCGAGGACGGCTTGGAATCTTCCTTCGTTCCAAACAGGCGAATGCAGCCGCAACGGGATGTCCTCGTGAGTGAGCGCGCAATCGTCCACTGCGTAGAGATGCCATTGTCCCCCGCTGCCTTGCATCCGCACGAAGACCGTCAACTCGGAGGCTTGGGCGCGGGCGCGGGTGGCGAGTTGGGTGTAGCGGCGATGGCTGTACGTCCGGGGTGTCCAGATGACGCTGGCGGCGGCGGGGTTCGTGGCGCCGGTGGGGTCGAGGCCAAGGCGGACATGAATCAACCGGTCACGGCTGTTCCACACGTCGTATTTCCAGGTGTCGTTCTCGCGCATGGCGGTTTGCACCCAGGCGCTGAAGGTGTAGTCCTGTCCGGGCGTGATGCCGGTGACGCGCTGGTAAAGGTAGCCGTCGGAGGAGGTGCCGTTCACCGCGCCCTGCAACAGCCAGTTGCCACTGCGGGGCGTGAGCCCCCAAAACCAGCCGCCATCGGCCGCCTTGATGTCCACGGAACCGCTCGTGGTCCAACCGACCACGGCGCGCGCCGGGCCGCTGCCGGATCCGGTTTCAAAGCCTGGATTCGCCAGCAGGTTGCTCGCGGCGGGCAGCGTGCAAACCACAAAGTCGCGCGAAACCGCCGGGCGAAAACCGGGTCGCCCGGACCGCACCCGCAGATGATACAGCGTATGCGGCAGCAGGTTGGTCAGGGTCGCCTCGTGCGTTTGCGTCAACTCCGCGTTGGTCCACGCGCGCGTGTACGGCGGATGATGGACCGCGTATTCCACCACGCTGTCCGCAGCCACGTCGGTGCTCCATTGCAGGGTCAAGGCGTCGGACTGGCGCCGCGCCTCGGGCACGACCGGCTCTTCGGTAATGCGCACGGCGGGTTGCGTGGCGCTGCCGGCGCTGGCTTCCTCCATGATGGTTCCCGCGAGATCCACATTGGCCGAGGCGGGGCTGGCGTTCAGATACGCCTGGCCAAAGGCGAAGGGATTCGACGGATTGGCATAGACGGAGTTGAAGGTTCCCCCGCCATCCCGCGTGACTTCGACGTAATACATCTCGCCGGGCGTGAGCGGACATTCGCCGGGGGGCCAGATCACGATCATTTCCGGGTCGGCAGTCACTCGGGCGGGTTTGCCCCGTTTGGCGGTGCCCACTTGCGCCCCGCCCGGCCCACCGGCAAACACACGCACGACGTAGCCCGACACCGCCGGGTCTGCCAGCCAGAACGCCGCGCTGATCAGTCCCACGCCTTGGGCGATGAACGTCTGGCCGACGCTGGTGACGTTGTTCCAGACGGTCCCACCCGGCCGCGCGAACAAATCGGTCAGCAATCCGTCATCGTCTGACATGATGGCCACGCCCAAATCGCGGTCTGGATACGGCGTGGGCAGGCCGCCATTGCCGAGCCAAAGACAGCCGCCCGGCATGGGATCGGAGTCATCCGGGCGCGGGTCCATTTGCATGAGCACGGCTTTGGTGGCCACGGCCGGGGTGCGCACCCGCAGATAATACGTTTGCCCGGCAACGGTGGGCATTTGACCGCGGCCGTATATGAGGCGCTGATCGCCTCCGTTGCCGTAGGTGCGGCTGTTCCCCACTTGCGCGCCGCCCGGTCCATCGGCGTGAATCGTCACGGTGCGCGTGAATGCCGTGTTGAGCGGGTCCCGCAGGTAAATCATCGTGACTGGGCCGCTGGCTTGGAATGTCTGGCCAAACTCGTGGTAGCCGGTTTCGTCCCAAAAGGCGGGGTAGCCCCACATCGTGGCTTTGAGCCGCAGGTCAATCGTGGGCGAACTTCCGGTCACGGGCACCGGCAGATTGAAAGCGAAGGCAGAGCGCCACCACACATCCCACGAGGCCAGCGCATAATTGCCGGTGGGAAGATTGTCCATTTGGAAACGGCCAAAGACATCCGTCGCCGCGAATCCGCCGAGGGC
The DNA here is from genome assembly GCA_964548925.1 of uncultured Verrucomicrobiota bacterium. Lineage (GTDB taxonomy): Bacteria > Verrucomicrobiota > Verrucomicrobiia > Limisphaerales > MWDV01 > MWDV01. Next base: position 18,216 of record CAZJTM010000025.1, read on the forward strand.
GGCGCTCCCGTGGGCATTGGCATTCACCGCGAACTCGTACTGGCCCACGCCCAGCGGATTGCTTTGATACCGGGCAAACCAGTTTTGATCGCGCAGATAGCCCACCACGCTGCCCGCATTGGAAATGCATGCTGAAGCGCCACCGATGGCAACCAGGACCCAGAGGTTTCTTGAAGTCAGCCGCATAAGTGTCGGATGGCGCGACGCGTGGTTGGGCGTCAGCAACTGCGGCATTCAATCACGCGGCGGCCTTGGGTTGAAGATCAAAGTTGGCCTTGCTTCCGGCATCCCCGCCTCAGAGGGACAAGCCACTTGGCCACGTCAGGTCTTGGCCGGCGCCTTTGCAGCATCGGCGTCTCCGTCGCGGGGCGGGAAGTCGAACGTGACCTTGCCCTTTTCATCCATCACGAGAAACGCTTGGAACGGGCGACCGGTCTTGGAGGAGACAAACTTCGTCAGGAGGTCGGTTCTCTCGCCGGCCAGCAGCTTTTGCAACTGCGCCACCTCGATTGGCTGCTGCAAGATCGTTTTGCCCACGCTGAACTTGCAGGGCTTCTTCTCGGCTTGGGATTTCTCGCAGACGAAGTGGGGCGGACTCTCATACACCGGCCCGCCTCTTCCTCGGCTAAAATGAGAATTGCCGCCCGGCCCGAGTGTTACCTTGACAGTGGTTCCCGGCTTCGCGAGAGTCCCGCCATGGATCGCGACAATGGCTCGGTGATCGCCGCAGGTTTCGGCGATGGGCAGCAGCAAGCAACCACTTTTCCAAAACGGCTTCCAAGAACTCAGCACAAGACTGGCGACAAGGCGCGCCAACGCAGCAGTCATTTCCTCGTCCGTTGGCTTTCCGTGTGTATCCTGGCTGGGTTTGGCCTGGCCTGGTCCACTCAGGCCATGACGACGGTTTTGTTGGGGGAAACAATCAACTGGTCCATCCAAGGCATCGCCGATAGCGATATCGTCTTTGTTAGCCGCAACGATGCTGGCATCTACCCTGGAGCCACCAACGGTACCGTCACCATCATCTATGCCGCAGACATCCGGGCTGGGAGGCAGCACCACGTGACCATGCGCATGACGCCCTCGGTCACCGACTACTCGATCTTTGGCCACCAGTTCCTCATTGATATCCCTTCCGTGAACCACATGGTGGAGGCGAAAATCCAACATTTGTTCGACACTCAAGGGCCGCCTGGTGAACAGAGTTTCGGCCTCACCGCCACCTACCTGCCCAACCAAATCTACTACATGATCGGTTTGCGCTACTTTGGAGTTGGCAGCTTCATACCCGGCGTCCCTTCCCAGTACAAGGACATCAGCATCTGGATCATTCCCAAGGACGCGTTGAGCATCGGGTTCAACATTTGGCGCAAAGGGCTGCCGCCCTGCCCGGCAGACTTCATGCCGCCGTTGCGGGTGAAACCCGAAGGGTGCGCGAAGTGTTCAGCAATGGGACTGCCCAGTTATCGGGTGAACACCGCCACGCTGAATCTGCTGGTGCAGGACACGGACTTTGCGGGCGAGGGGCCGGGGCCGGTCATGCGCCTCACGCGCTCCTACAACGCCGACCCGGAAACCTCCGGCATGTTTGGGCGGAGTTGGAGCTTTGCCTACGAGTCGCGCTTGTCTGTGGACTACGAAATAGCACGTGTGGACAAAGGCACGGGACAGACCTTGTTCTTCGCCGTGCCGACGAATGCGCTGACGAGCGCGGGTGTTTACACCAACTGGGACGGGCGCTACGAAACTCCGGGCGGTGGCGAGACAGAGACGCTACAGGTGACCACGAACGGCACCGGGCAGACACTCTACCAGTTGCGGGCGTTGGCCAGCGGACTGACATGGACCTACGCCAGCCCGACGCCGTTCGGCACGAACATTCCGCTGGCCTATTTGGAGGACCTGAGCGGCAACCGGCTTTCGTTGGACTACGACACGCAAGGCCGCATCGCGACCATCCGGGACGCGGCGGGCCGGACCGCCAGTTTCCTCTACAATGCGCAGAACCTATGCACGCGCCTGCTCGCGCCCAACGGGGCCGTGGCCGATTATGCCTACACCAACGGCAACCTCACTTGGACCCGCGACCTGGCGGGTACGGTGAGCACCTTCGATTACCTGACCAACCACTACTTGAGCCGTTTCAGCACGGAAGGGCGGACGTGGACGGTTAACTGGGAAACCGCCCCGTGGTGGCGCGTGGGTTCAGTCACTGACCCGCTGACGAATACGGTTGCGTATTCGACCCCCTTGCTGTGGACCAGCAACCGGGTGGTGTACGTTTCCGATGCCCTGGGCGCGGTGGGCCGGCACTACAGCAAGGCCAACCAAGTGTGGAAGACCGAGAACGGGCTGGGCCAGGCCAGCGAGCAGACGTTCCTGACCAATGGCCTGCCGGCCACCAACCGCAATGCGCGCGGGATTGCCGAGTCCATGGCCTACGATGACCGCCGCAACCTCGCCAAACATGTCGCGCGAGATGGTGCCGTCACCACATTCGGCTACGACGGGAACGATCGGGTGATTGCGACCACCAACGCGCTGGGCGGCGTGACGCGCATCGAACGCGACGCCCGTGGACTGCCGCTGCGGATGGTCACGCCGTTGGGGCGGGAGTTCACCGCCACTTACAACAGCCGTGGTCAAGTGCTCACGCACACCGATCCGGCCGGCAATACGACGGGCTACACCTACAACACCAACGGTCTGTTGGTGGCCATCACCGATCCCGAGGGATTCACCACGCGCTTCGGTTACGACACCAACGGGTTGAACATCACATCGGTCACCAACGCGCTGGGTTTCGTGACGCAGATGACCTGGGATGCCAACCGGCGTCCGCTCAAGACTATTCACCCCGACGGCACTTACCGGGAAATCACTTACGACTGCTGCGCGCCGTCGGCCCATCGCGACGAGAATGGCCGCGTTTGGAGCATTGTTCGCGACGGTTTGCTGCGGCCCACCCAGCTCATTGATCCGATGGGGCGCGTGGTCCGGCCGTCGTACGACGCGCGCGGCAACATGACGAAGGTCCAGGACGCCGATGGACGGCTCAAGCTCTACGAGTATGATTTGGCCAATCGGATGGTGGGTGTCAGCAACGCACTGGGTGTGGCGGCCGGCACGCTGAGTTACGACGAAAACGGCAACGTGGTGCAAGCCCATCCAGGGACTTCTCCCTTGCCGTTTGCCGATTCGGTTTTGGGGTATGACGATCGGGACCGGCTCAGCAGTTGGAGCGGCAATCCGTACACGATGGCCACATACAGCTACGACCTGCTGGGACGATTGTCCGGCGCCACCAACGCCCGCAGTAAGGTGCTGACCTACAGTTACGACGACGATGACCACCTGCTACGCACGATGCACGGTGGGGTCACGAATGCGGCCTACACCTACAATGCCTGCGGGGCGCTGCAAACGATGACGGATGAAACGGGCACGACCACCTTTAACCACGACCGACGCCAGTTGGTGACGAACATCGTGTATCCGGATGGGCTTCAGGTGACGATGCAATACGACGGCTTGGGCCGGCTGACCGCACTGGACTATCCGGGCGGGATCCGCGTGAGTTATGCCCATGATGCGCGTGACCAGGTGACGAACATGACCTGGTCGGGTCAAGCGATGCGGTTCGGCTACGACGCCACCGGCCGCCTGTTGAGCGAAACGCGGCCCAATGGGAGCTCCAGCCAATATGACTATGACCCCGTGGGCCGCCTGACCAACCTGGTCCACCAGTTACCGACGAACCTCCTCGTGCATCTGCGCTACGAACGGAACGGTTCAGGCGAAGTGACCAATGTGGTAAAGGTGAGCGGGCTGTTGCCCGTGCGCCCGCCGGTTACACCATTCACTAACACGTTCAGCACTTTCATCCCGGGTCTTTCCGAGACGTGGAACGGCACCAACCTGAGCTTTGACATGGATGGTAACCGGCTAGGCTTGGGTGACCCGCCCGTGGATGATGTTGCGAGCTACGATGGGGAGAACCGTTTGCTGTCCCTCCGACGCGGGACGAACACTTGGTCGTACACCTACGATGGCCTTGACCGCTTGGCAAAGGCAGTGCGCAACGGAAAGGCCCGCAAGATGTACTACGATCATCTGGATCGCTTGCTGTTTGAGACCGACACTGCCGGGAAGCTGCAGGTGTGTTACTTCTACCGGGGGCGGATGCTGGTGGCGCTCTGGACGGCGCAGGCCGGGCTGCACTATTACCACTTCGATCGTTTGGGTAACACGCTGGCGTTGAGCGATAGCACCGGCAGGATTTCGGCCAGTTATTGCTACCTGCCTTATGGGGAAGTGGCGGGCGGGTATGCGCGGGTGGAGAACCGATTCACGTTCGTTGGTCGTCGCGGTGTGTGCGATGAAGGTCAGGGGATTTACCACATGCAGGCGAGGTGCTATGACGCCCGGGCAGGCCGGTTCATTCAGCAGGATCCGCTCCGGTTGAACGGCCTCAACCGGTATGCGTATGCCCGTAACAACCCAGTCAACTTCATTGATGCAGATGGGAGGGATGACGAAGAGCCGGAGGAAGACCCGAATACTGCCGTTGATGCCGCGGCCGCCGGCTGGATTGCTCAGATGGCTTCCAGCACAGCGAAGCCGAAGGGAGACTCAGGGGTTAGATTCACTGGCATTACCGGGCAGGTGGAATGGGGGATGCCTGATGAGAATGGCGACGTGAACGAGTGGTTCTCCGCGAAGTTGAGCTCGGTCCTGCCACCGAATGCTCATGTGCGAACGCAGGAGGACAGTAGCTGCATCTTGTCATGCACGGACATGTCCACGTTTGTCATGAAGGGCGACCAACGTATCGTGCTCACCGTCACGACTGGAAAAGAGAACAAGCTGAAGCTGATTTCCGGTGATGTGTGGGAGAATATCCGGAAGATGTGGCGAGGGGGAACCATGGAAATCGAAACCAATCAGGCCGTCGCTGGCATTAAAGGGTGATGCAGACCAAACGAAACTCCACCTGGGAGAAGCATGATGAAACAAATCGCCTTTAACCGCCATCGTTGCATCCTTGGGCTGTTCGCGCTGGCCTTCGCCGCAACAGCCACGAACTGCTCCGCGCAGAGCTATTTGCTGGATTCTTTTGACCAACTTGCCCAAGTCATCTACAGCGGCCCCAACCGCATCCTCTTCACCTACGACGACGCCGGCAATTTGACCGAGATCAAGGTCATCGGTACCCAGACCGAAGAAGACACCGACGCTGATGGCTTGCCTGACGCCTGGGAGTTGGTCTATTTCAACAACCTCGCCGCCAAACCCACCGACGATCCAAACGGCGACGGTTACAACAACCTTTGGGAATTCCAGCACGGCACCGACCCCGTCAATCCCGACAGTGACGGCGACGGTCAATCCAACGCCGCCGAGTTGCTGGCCGGCACCGACCCGAACGACGGGACATCCGTCTTCAAGGTTGTGGGCGTGACGTTCAGTGCCGGTGCGCCAGAAATCCGCTGGTCGAGCGTGGCCGGCAAGCGCTACCGCCTGGAGCGCTCCGCGAATCTCGCCGCGGGTTTCACACCCTTGATAACCGGCATCGGCGCGACCGCTCCGCAGAACACCCATCGCGATACTACCGCCGCCGGACTTGGTCCATTTTTCTACCGCGTCGTGCTGGAGTAGCATCTCGCGGCGAGCCTCTGCAGCCCCCCCAACCGTCGAGTTTCACTTTGAGTCCTGTTCGCGAGGCGGGAAGTCGAACGTGACCTTGCCCTTTTCATCCATCACGAGAAACGCTTGGAACGGGCGACCAGTCTTGGAGGAGACAAACTTCGTCAGCAAGTCGGTCTTCTCGCCAGCCAGCAGCTTCTGCAACTGTGCCACCTCGATGGGTTGCTGCAGGATCGTTTTGCCCACGCTGAACTTGCAGGACTTCTTCTCGGCCTGGGATTTCTCACAGACGAAGTGCGTTGGCCCTTCAAACATGCGTCCGCCACACTTCGGGCATTTGCCCAGCGGCGTCAGTCCCGTGAAATCGAGCTTGGGCGCGGGCGTTTTCGGTTTGGCTTCCTTCGCCTTGCGCTCGCGCGGGGCGAACTCGAATTTTACTTCGCCATCCTTCAGCGCCAGGAATGCCTCGAACTTCCGGCCGGTCTTCTTCGACACGAAGTCCTTCAGCAAGTCCGTCTTACCCTCGGCCAGCAGTTTGGTGATCTGCGCCGGCTCGACCTGTTGCTGGAGGATGATCTTGCCGGTGCGGAAGGTGCAGGTGCGCTTTTCGCCTGTGGACTTCTCGCAGACGTAGTTCATCCCACCGTCGAACACTTGTGCGCCACACTTCGGGCACTTGCCCAGCGGCGTCTTGCCCGTGAAATCCACCGGCGCCGCAGCGGCGGCAACGCTACCGTCGCCGTCCTTCTGCTGCTCATTCCCAAAATCAAACTCCACCTTGAACTCGGCGTTGAGCTTGAGCACCGCGTTGAATGGCTTGCCCAGCTTGCTGCGGAAACCCTGCAGCGGCCCGATTTGCTTCTCGCGGATGAGCGTCTCGACCTCCTCGATTTCGAACATCCGGCTGCACAGAATCTTCCAGACCGAGAAATCGCAGCCGTCCTTCACGCACTGGTAGGCTTTATATTTCTCGTGAACTTCGCCGCCACATTTGGGGCATGGAACATTGAGCACGCCGAAATCGCCAGGGATGGTGTCATGTTCGAATTCCTTTGCGCGGCCCACGATCCGCTTTGTCATCTCGGCGATGCCCGCCATGAAATCCTGCCGGCTTATTTGTCGGCGCTGGATTTGGCGGAGCTGAAACTCCCAGTCACCCGTGAGCTCGGGCTTGGTGAGTTCCTGCACGCCCAGGCCGTTCAGCAGTTCCATCAGCGAGAACGCCTTCGCTGTGGGTTGCAGTTCGCGCCCGTGCCGGTGGACGTATTGCTCATAAACCAGCCCTTCGATGATCGCCGCGCGCGTCGCCGGCGTGCCAAGGCCCTTTTCGCGCATGGCTTCGCGCAGTTCGTCGTCCTCGACCAACTTGCCCGCGCCTTCCATCGCGCTGAGCAACGTGGCTTCTGTGTAACGCGGCGGTGGCTTGGTGACGTTCTGTTTCACCTCGATGGCACTCGTGTTCACGCGCTCGTTCGGCTGCACGGGCACGAGGCTCGGCGTGTCTTCGTCCTGTGCTTCCTTGCCATAAACCGTCAGCCAGCCCGGCTGGACCAAAACCTTGCCCACGCTCTTGAACGGTTCGCCCTCCACGCGGGTGATGCGCGTCGTTTCCAGGAATTCTGCGGCCGGATAGAACACCGCGAGGAAACGCTTTGTTACCAGGTCATACAGCTTTCGCTCCGGTTCGCTCAACGACTTGGGCGCTTGCGTCGTGGGGATGATGGCGAAGTGGTCCGAGACTTTTGCGTTGTTGAAGATGCGCTTGTTCGGATGCACCCAGCCCTTTTCCAGAATCTCCCCCGCGAACGGCGCGTAGCTCGTGCCGCCGAGCATCTGCATCACGTTGCGCACGGTGCCGAGGTAATCCTCCGGCAACGCGCGCGAATCGGTGCGCGGGTAGGTCAGCACCTTGTGCTTCTCGTAGAGCGCCTGGGCGATGGCCAGCGTGTTCTTGGCGCTGAAGCCGAAGCGCGAGTTGGCTTCGCGCTGGAGGCTCGTCAGGTCATAGAGCAGCGGTGAAAGTTGCGTGCTGGGTTTGCTTTCCTCGGTGACGATGCCCGGTTTGCCAAGGCACTTGCTCTTGATGGCCTCGGCTTTGGCGACGTCCCAGAAACGCTCGGCCTTGAGCTCGGCGTCGGCATCTTTGCCATCCGGCTTGGTGAACTTCTCATCGAACCACCGACCGGTGTATTGGCCCGCCGCGGCGTCGAACGTGCCAATGACCTCCCAGAAGTTTCGGGGGATGAACTTTTTGATCCTGTCCTCGCGCTCGACGAGGATCGCCAAGGTCGGCGTCTGGACGCGGCCCACGGTGGTTTTGAAGAACCCGCCGAGCTTCGAGTTGAACGCGGTCATGGCGCGCGTGCCGTTGATGCCGACGAGCCAATCGGCTTCGGCGCGGCTGGTGGCGGCGTCCGAGAGCGGCTGCATCGAGGCATCGTCGCGAAGTTGGGCGAAACCTTCGCGGATGGCAGCGGGGGTCATGGATTGCAGCCAGAGGCGGCGGATGGGCTGCTTGGCGTTTGTGTAGCGGACGATGTTACGGAAGATGAGTTCTCCTTCGCGCCCGGCATCGCAGGCGTTGATCAGCGCGTCCACGTCTTTGCGTTTGATGAGCTTTGCGAGCTGCCGGAGGCGGCTTTCGCTCTTCTCGATGGGCTGGAGATCAAAGTGTGGCGGGATCACGGGCAGGCATTTGAAAGTCCACTTGCCCCGCGTGGCTTCCACGCCTGGCGGCGGCGTGAGTTCGAGCAGGTGGCCGACGGCGGAAGAGACCACGAACTGGTCGTTTTCCAAGTGGTCGTCCACTTTCTTGAACCCTCCGAGCGCCTTGGCGATGTCGCTGGCGACGGACGGCTTCTCGGCAATGATCAGAGCTTTGCCCATAATTAATGCGACAGGCTTTTACTGCCAACGAAGGGGGGAACGCAACCGAAAGTTCCGTGAGCATCCGTCAGGAGAATACCGTCTGATGCGCACACCCCGTTTGAACAGCAGGCAAAAAACTGCTTGCTCATACCGTCAAAAAGTGCAAGGACGACGCCGATGGAAGTCAGATAGCCAAGATGTTAGCTTGCGAGCTTCGGCTGCGATGCAACACGAAACGGGAGATTTCGAGGACCGCAAGCGCCGTTGGGGCATGCGCGGAAAGGGCGTGCCGAAAACGTAATTGAGAGGCATTCCCGTGCCCGTGTTGGAGCGTGAGGTGTCACGCCCCTTTGATTCCACGGTAGAGCTCCCCGGAATCCGACCAGTGGTCAAGCTGCGAAAGGCAACCCCAGGTAGGATGGCACAAACCAGCAAACGGGCGCAGAAACGGCACGGTGTTGAGTTCAAGGCTAAAGCGGCCACCGTGGCGCTGCGCGAAGACCAAACCCTCAATCAACTGAGCACCCGCTTCGGGGTGCATCCGGTCGTGATCGGCGACTGAAACAAGCAAGCGCTGATGGGCCTGCCCGGACTCTTCGGCCAGAAAGTCGAACGGGACGCCGAGGCGGTGACGGCACGGAAGCGGGCGGGCGTGGCCGGGGAGATTGTCAACCGCGATCACGGCAGCCACTTGGGTCCAGCTACCGCGCCCCTGAACTCTGTCCCCAAACAACCAAGCCCTTCACCGCCAAAGCCGCAAGGTCCACTCGCATGCTTGCGGCCCCGCGGACACGGCTTTTTCCGGCCACGTGTGCGGCCCCAGCGCAGACGCACACGAGGAACAAAAGCGCCCAACCTGACAAGCAGCCCCCCAAGTTGCATTGCCCGTGAGGGTGGCTTGATGAAGGTCATGAGGGTCAGACGCATGCAATCCACCCAACTCAACAGCAGGTGCGGCAAAGCGACGACTTGGCCGAAGGGCGCGTTGGCAAAGAAAGCGAGCCCACCGATGGTCACGGGCCGAGCGATCATCGCCACGACTTGCGACGCTGTGCATGGTTCGGCGGCGTTGCCACCGTCACTTCCGCACGTTGAGAGTCAAAGAGGGTGTTGCGGTCCTGAATGACACGTGACCCTGTTCACCCGCCGACCATTCCGAAGTCCTCCACGAATCGCCCGTCCACCCGGAAAGTCCCAGGCGGCAGCCGCAGTTTCTGGGTGATGGTTTCCCGCACGGCCTGCTCAATCTGCTCCCGCGTCCACGTCATTTCCGGTGAAGTCGCCACAAACGGCAGGAGATCGCTCACCGTTCGGATGTGGCGGGGGAACTCACGGCTGAACCGGCTGGAAAATCGCGTCAGCAACACCCACAGGAAGATTAAAAGCGGAATCACAATGACTCCGCGCAGTTCGGAAAGTAGATTCACCGTCGTTCCCCACGCGCCGCCGCCAAGCCAAGTCACTTCCGCCAGCGCCGGCAATCCCCACACCACGGCTATCGCCGTGAGAAGCAACAGAAGGCGGACAGACCAGACCATCCACCTCGGTCGCACCAAGGTCGGCCACTGCCGGGCACCGACGGCCTCGCGGAGTTGCGTGGCACGCGCCGGCGACAGCCGGCGGCGCGTCAGAGCATGCACGGACACATTCGGAGTGATGTCGCGCCGCGGCACTCCCAAGATGCGCACCAGCGCGTTGCGGAGGAGATAGAATGCCCGCTGACTCTGGCAAGACGGGGTGGGCTCAACCTGACCCTTTAACTCCGCCGCCACCGCTTCTGTCACCGCGAGGGGCGTGGCGAGGCTCGCCAGGGCTTCACGGGGTAGGGTAATCCCGAATCGTCGCTCAATCGCCTGGCCGATTTCGCGGCGCCACTTCGCCAGGAACGGCTGCCGCGCGGCGACGGCATTCAGCAGGTCACGAAACGTCTTGATCTTCACCGCCGTCGCCTCGTCCAGTTCGATACCGAACTCCTCTTCAATGGCCATGAGCAACTCGACACTGTCCAGTGAATCAGAGGCGTCAAAAAACACTTGGGCCAGCAGCTCGTCCGGGTCCAGCCGCGACAGGTCTTTGCGCAGCTCGTCCGTGGCAAGCTGACGCAGCCGCGCAGCAATCTTGGCTTGATCCGGTGGAAAAAAGCGCTCGCCGAATTGCTCCGCAGTCAACGGTTCGCGCAGAGCGCGGGCGTCCGCCGCCCGCCACCGCGGCAGTCGCTCGTGAATCCACACACCCACGAGAACGAGGAGCGCCACAACAACGAAGATCGGCCAGATGATCATAACGATTTCACCGGACCAAAGCCCGTTCGCGATTGTTGCTCAACGATGGCCTCCGTCAGGTCGCGAAACGTGGTGACCGAAGCCACTGTCACCGGGTCCGCGAACCACCGACCACACCCGGCGGCGGTCCATCCGAGCCCGTAGAAGAACGCCCCGCCAATCGCCGGCCACGGGCTACCCACGACCAGGCCCAGGAGCACCAACAGCGCGGCGAAGACGTAGCAGAGGGTGACGATGAGGGTCAGCGTTTCCTGTTTCCGCATCAGCGGCAGCCCGCCGGGGGCCAGACGCGAGATTTGTTGCTGGAACACCTCGGGCCACTGCTCAAGGAACGGCGCCAGGGGCGTCGAAGGCCGCAAGCCGGGCGACGCGCCGGCTTGGACGAGCAGGGAACGTATCGCCAGAAAAACCCCGGCGGTCGCGCACTCGCATCCCAGTATCCGGGCCGGCGGCACGAGCGGGCGGCGTGCTTGAGTCGCCAGCAGTTCGCACACGTCCCGCAGCGTCTTCTCCCGGGCCGGTTCGAGAACTTGAAACCACTGATCGCGCGAGAACTGCGTACCCCAGCTTTCATTCAAGGCCTGGCCCAAGGACTTCCATCCAACCAAGTCCAAGGCCTCGCGCCATTCGTGAACGGTTGTCGTGAAAGAGGGAAGTTGCCGCTCAACCGCTTCGGCTTCCTCGCCCTCGCTCAAGGCGCATTGACGCCACTCCTCGCGCAGGCTGGCGAGGATGTATTCCGGGGTCGCCAGCACCAACTCGATGGCGTATCCGGTTCTCATTTCATTTGTCAGGTTGCTTCCTTCGCGTGCTTTAGTGGACGCAGTTCCGGCCGTTGTCCAGCGTCGTTGCCACCGCGCATTTGTCTGCCGGTTGCCCAGCCAACTTTGCGGCGGACTTCTGCAGCATGGTTCTGAGGTTGATCATGGGATTCCTACGGGCGGCGACCTACTTGTCGGGGCAGACTCCGGGGCCAAGGTTCGGACACCCAGTGTTCCCGATGTTGATATTGCTGAAGTCAGGCCGGATGGCGATTCCGCCCCCGCAAGCCCAGCCACCGGGTGGCATGTTGGCGCAAGATTCAGCCAGGAGCCGCCGTTCTCGTTCCAAATCTTCTTCCGTGTAGCAGAACGTCTGGCAACCCGATGTCGCCAAGAGTAGGAAACCCAGAGTCAGCAGCGCACTGCCGAACTTGGGCCAGGGGATTATGAACGGTGCTTTCATCGGTTCGCATCCTATCGCTTCGTACTACCGAGCGTTAATTGATAATACCCCCGCGGCCATCAGCCGGGCCATTTGCCCTGTTTGCTGCGGTGCTGGTGCTTTGTTCGCGTCCAGTCGCGGCGAGGGACTCTACTCGTGTGACTTGCCGTCTGAGCGAAGGGCAACGTATGACACCCTCAACTACGGGTCTTCGTTCTACCTCTCGACTTCCGCCCCGGTGGCTTTGCTTCCACCGTTCGTAATCGGCAATCACGTCTTCCGGTTGCGGATGCCGGGCCTGCCGCTTGGCAACCCAGAGATAAAGAAGTCGGGCCCCGGTTACCGTCCCAATCACAGCGCCCATCACCCCAAAGAAGAAGATGAGCAAACCGCCCTGATCCAGGGTGCGCGGCAACTGTGACGGCCGCCAGGCATGGAAGAAGACGACCATGCAGAACTGAGCGCCCACAAGGCTGCCCACGTATCCACCCACGACGATGCCCGCCAGCACGCCGAGAACGCGCATCGCCACCGTTCGGGTCGAGAGTGGGCGATTCGCTTTGTCGGTCGAGACTGGCTGCTCCGTTTTCTCCAAAGGCGCGCGCCGGAATTTCCTCTGCAACAACAGGCCCAAAACGCCACCCAGAATGGCCGCGACCGGAGCGAGTAGGTAAGCCCGCAAGACAAACGCCACGTTCCAGCCCAGCAGGGCACCCGCCCCCGAGCTCAGGGCGTATCGGTAACCGGTCGCCCGCAGCACTCCGACAATGGCACCAATGGCGATTCCGCCGAGCATCTGCTCGCCAACGCGGCTGCCCTGCACGAGCCCGAGCGCGTAACCCAGCCCACCCCCGACCAGCATCCCCGCGATTACACTCAACACCCCACCGACCAGGTGAACAACTCCAGCGGTAAAGCCACCGAGCTTCCCAGTGGATGAACCTATCGGCTGCGTGAGCAGCTCTTTCACCGAGCGAGTTGCGCCGGGGCGTCGCCCTTGCCTGCCACAATTGGGATCACTTGAGTGCATATCTCAGGAGTCAGGTCCGGCCTTGCCGCCGCTTGCGCCAAGCCAGCAGAAACACGACGAAGGAGATCATCGCGCCGGGAAAGGTGATCCAGAAAAGTAGCGAATAACTGCCGCCCGTGATGAGGCTCGAAAGCCCTGCGGTGCCGGCTTCATGAAGCGCGCAATACACAAAGCTGCCGTTCAGAACGGTGAGGAGCACAAACAATCTCAGAGCTCGCCGGAACGCTTTGTCCGTCTCCCCTCGGGCCAAGTCAATGGCGGACCAGGCTGCCACACCCGTTGCGAGGGCCATGATTACGGCTAGAACCAATGCCACCACGATACCGCCATTCATAGGATTTTAGAACGGGACAGCCGCGGTCGCATCACCATCCGCGTTTGTGTGCAGTTCAATCATCTCGGTGTCCGTTTCTCTTTTCGGGATCGTCTTGCGAAACTGCTTTGACCCACTTCCCAGCTAGTCTCATCCCGACAAAACCACTGATAAGACCGACGAAGAGTGCCACTGGCACCACCATGAGCATCACCAGTCCCTGCTGGTCACCCCTTGGCGCGCCAAGCACCAGCCACGCACCAAAACCAACCAGCAGATAACCTCCTGTGCCTCCCACGATGAATCCAGTCAGTCGGGCCAATAACCTCCAAATGTGTGAGCGCCACATATTCATACCCGGCTGACGAACAACAGGTGGAGCAGGACCATGCCGTTGCAGAACCCTGCGGCGCGCAGGAGCGGCACAAGACGCTTGCTTCCACGGCAGTATTTCCTGATGACGGGCAGTGCCCGGAGCAGCACGCCGAGCGGCAACCACACGCTGTCGCCTCCGGTTTGATGGGGTGGAAGGATCGTATTCACTGTTGCGAGTGGTTTGCGATGTTGCCAGTGCGCTGCAATTCTAGTCTTTCGAAAGTTCATGCCCGGCCACCGAACAGCGCGGGTTCTGGTTGATCTGACCGAGCGTGTAGTTTCCGCCGTCGGGGCACTTGGGGAGTCTCCTGCCCGGAAGGTATCCCACCAAGTCTGCCACGGCAGGCGTGGCATTCTCTGGCTGCTGTTTGTCCAGCGCCCACTGCTGCTTTGCCGACTCGATCAGTCTCAACTGATTGCCGCAGATTCGGCGTCGAGCCTTCTGGACGACCGCTTCGTCCACTGGCGTGGAATCAACAGGTGACACCTGCGCTGACTTCCATTGGTAACCGTTTGGAATCTGGCCGGAGCGAATCGCCTGCCGCCAGCCTTCGACCATGTCCTCGTGCCTCGACGCTGTTCTTGGAGACGGAGCAGAAGGTTTTGTTTCTGGCTTTCCCCAGAATGAACTGATCTGGTCCAAGTGCGCCAGCACGGCGTCTCGCTCGCCCTTCTCCAGCAACTCGCGCGCAAGCACAAAGTCCGGTCCGAAGGAATTAAGCTGGGGCGACCCTGGCGTCTTGCCGGAGGCGGCAAGATGTTTTTTGGCGAGCGTCGCGTTCCCCTCGCGCAAAGCAATGCGACCGAGCAACGAATGCATGTTGTAAATCAGGTTGCCGTAGTTCCAGTTGGTAACCGTGTTCGTGGCGAGGGCGGCCTCGGCGAGCGCGCGGGCCTCCTTGAGCCGTGTGCCGGACTCCACGTAAGCCAGCGCCAGTCCCAAATCCAGTGTGCCGACGTAGTCCTTCAAGGTCCGATTCTGCCCGTCCGCCTGCAGAGCGTTGGACACGGTCATCCGGGCGGCGGTCAGGTACTCGATGGCCTGAGCATACACGGTCGCTCGTTTGTCCTCGGGCAACCTCGCAGCTTCGTTGTGTTCACCGCCGAAACAGATTCCATGGAGATACATTACCCACGGACCGGCCGGCTCGCGTTCGATGGCCCCGAGCAGGAGCGGGACGCGCTTGGGGTCGGTTGGAATCTTCCACGGCATAATGCCGTTTGTGTCTTGCTTGATCTCCTGCATGAAGGCTGCCACCTCGGCGGGTGTAACCGTCGTGTTGCCGGCAGCCTTGGCTGGCTTGATCTGGCCCGATACCGTCGGAGTCACCAGAGCGGTCGCCAGGCTCAGAGCCAACTTCACAAACCATCGCGTCTTCATATTCCCACTCAATCATTCATGCGCCATCCCGCACAGGCTGGAAGCAGTGGTTTGACAGGCTTCTTCGCGGTTGCGGCGGCTATCTCACCGGGGTCGCCTTCGCTCCACCCGCCACTGCCAGCCTGAAGAGCGTCGCGCAGTTGTTCGTGCTGTTATTCTCGGTCATTCCGTACACTGCGCCATCGGTCGCCGCGATCAACGTTCCATGAGGATTCTTGCCATCGCCCTCAAAACCCGGGAAGGCATGCAAGATCGTGAAACCGCTGCCATCCGGGTTCAGCTTGAACGCAGTTCCCTGCCCATTCTTCCCGACGTTCCCTGTTGTCCCATAGAGCGCCCCATCGCGGGCTTGCACCAAGCCTTGCGGGCCGGCCCCGTCCCAATCCACCGGTTTTCCGGCGGGCCTTTCCTCTAGCCAGCCCTCCGGCCAGTTTGGTTGGTCGTCCTGCCCGCTGAAGCTGTGGAGCAGCCTGTAACCGCTGCCGTCCTTGTTCAGTTTGAAGACCGTTCCGTGATCCTTGTGACCCCCGCTGCTCGTCGTTCCGTAGAGCGCCGCGTCCCGCCCTTCCACTAAACGCGTCCGCGGCATGCGGCCATCTCCTCGCCTTTGAGGGAAACTGTGCAACACCGCGTAACCACTGCCGTCCGGGTTCAGCTTGAACACAATCCCGTTCCGGGCGTCAGCCTTGCCGCCCGCGTCCGTCGTCCCGTAGAGGATGCCGTCCGTACCGATCAGCAAAGCCGCGAACGGTCTGTCCCCGTCCTCCTCCTGGAGGCCAAAAGTGTGCAGGACGCGGTAGCCACTGCCGTCCCTATTCAATCGGAACACCGTGCCGCTGCCAAATTCGTTGGTGCCCTTGCAGCAATGCAGCGTCGTTCCGTAGAGCGCTCCATCCGGGCCTTCCGCCAGCCCGGCCCAAGGATAACTTCCTTCGCCGCCACCGCACGCCAGTCGCCGTAGCACGCGGTAACCACTCCCATCCTTGTTCAACCGAAACACGGTGCCATTACCTGCGGCGAACATGCCGAACTCATCCAAAACACCGCCGGCCTGGCCCCCGTGTTGGGTCGTACCATAAAGCGCTCCATCTTTTCCCTCCAGCAAGCCTTGTGGGGTGCTTCCGTCACTCCCACCGCTCAGAATCCCAACGAAAGAGTAAAGTGCCGAGAAGCTGCTCCCGTCCTTGTTCAGCTTGAACACCATGCCTTCTCCCCTCCCTCCGCCCGCCGCAGTCGTGCCGTAGAGCTTGCCATCGCTTCCCTCGATCAGCGCCCCTTCTCCCAGCGCCCCGTCGAGGACCGTGATGAGTTGATAGCTGTTTTGGCTGCAGGCGCTGGTCAGGAGGCCAATTCCAAGCGCCGTCATGAGCAGTGGCCTGCTTATGCTGCCTGAGGCTGTTGTGGGCATGGCTTGGGTCTCAAATCTTGGTGCCTCGAAGAGATTGGATTTCATAGGATGGGATGGAATGGTGGCGCGTTTCTATTCGTCGCTCGATGGTTAACCGTTGTGTTGCCGGCGGTATTGGCCGGCTTGATCTGGCTCAATACCGCCAGAGTCACCAGCGCGGCTGCCAGACTCAGAGCCAGGTTCAGAAACTGTCGCGCATTCATATTGTCTCTCAACCATTCATGCGCCATCGGGACGCAATTCCCTTCACAAAAAGTGATGCCGCAGGAGGTTCAGCTCGCATTGGAAATGCTGTCCGCAGTGCGGACAGGCGAATTTGAATTCACTCATGGGTTCACGGAAATTGGAAGGCGCGGTAAAAGCGCCATGAATGGCTGGTGGCTTGCGGATCGGTGTAGAAGAGCACATTGGTGGGCTTGGTGTTGGTAAAGATGGGCACCCATCCCGCCAGTTTCGTGGAGGTCTCGATCACCACCGTGCAGGCCTCCAACAGCTCGTCCACGCGGAGTTGGCAGGTGCCGTTGGTCAGTCGCAGGCCGGTCAGCACGGGCGGCGGCACGACTGAGGTGTATTTGACCGTGGCAAAATCGTCGTCGCCCCCGCTGCCAGCGGACTCGCCCGCCACGATCGCATCGCCTTCGGCATCCACCGCGATGGCATGGGCAACGTCCCACCCGTTTCCCGGTCCGTTGTAGCGGTTGGTCCACAGTGCCGCCCCGTCGCTCGAATACCTGACGGTGGCGAAGTCCATGGAGCGGTCGAAAGACCAGGACTGGCCCGTTACGGCCACACCGCCGGCGGGACATGCGGCCAGAGCCAAGGCTTGGTTATCGTTGAATCCGCCCGTGTATAAGTTGGTCCACAGCGGCAGCCCGGCGGCGGAATACGCGACCGTCGCGTAGTCGTAGGTGAATGGCTGATCACTTCCGCGGACTGACCATCCGGTTACATAGACGTTGTTGTTCGCGTCAACCGCGAGGGCGGTGGCGGCATCGTTGGTATTGCCCGGCCCGTTGTAGCGGTTGGTCCAAAGCGGCACACCCTCGCTGGAATACTTGAGGGTGGCGTAGTCGGTGCCGCTGGGGCCGCCGTCCGACACGCCGGTCACGATCACGTTGTTGCTGCCGTCTACCACTAGGGCACGGGCCGAGTCGGTGTAGTTCCCCGGTCCGTTGTAGCGGTTGGTCCAGAGCGGCACACCCTCGCTCGAATACTTGATGGTGGCGTAATCGGTATAGCTCGCGATGCCACCATACGACGCGCCCGTCACGATGACGTTGTTGCTGCCGTCCACCGCCAGGGCCAGGGCGTTGTCATCGTAGTTGCCCGGCCCGTTGTAGCGGTTGGTCCAGAGCGGCACGCCCGCCGGCGAGTACGCAATCGTCGCGTAGTCGGACATGGAGTCGCTGCCAAACGACCGGCCGGTGACGTACACATTGCCCACGGCGTCAATCGCGAGCGCGTAGGCATTGTCAATGTAGTTACGCGGCCCGTCGTAGTAGTTGGTCCACAAGGGCACCCCGGCGCTTGAATACTTGATTGTGGCGTAATCCTGATTCGTGCGGCTGGTGAATGAGTAACCGGTCACGACCACGTTGCCGCTGGGGTCCACCGCCAGGGCATAAGGTATGTCAGCGCTGTTTCCGGGTCCGTTGAAGCGATTGGTCCACAACGGCGCCCCTGCCTGTGAATACTTGATCGTCGCGTAGTTCCAACTGGAGCCGCTGCCCGCTGAATCTCCCGTCACGATGACGTTGTTGCTGCCATCAACGGCCACGGCTCGGGCATGGTCATCACCGATTCCCTGCCCATTGTACCGTTGCGCCCAGGCTTGGAATGCCTTGTCCCCGCGAGCGAGCGACGGAACCAGGCAGAGCAGGGCTGCCAGCAATCCACCCACCGCCAGAGGCCGGACGCTGAATCCCAATTGGAGTGTGTTGCGTGTTTTCATGGTCGTTCGTGCTTGCTGCCGGTCTTGGGCCGAAGACGACTTAGGACGATTCCGGCGGTTTCTCCCGCCGGAGCGACACGCCATTGGGCGGCGGCACCCTTCCGTCAGAGATGAACGTCGCCCACGTCTTGCCCGATTCCGGACGGTATTGCGCAGTCCTGCCCGGCACCGGCGGGATGTGCAACAGCAAGTGGCAGTTCACACATTGGATCTCGCGACCAGACATCGCCTCGTCGCATTGGAAATGCTGCCCGCAGTGCGGACAGGCGAATTTGAATTCACTCATTTTTCTGTGGGCGGTGTCAGCGCGATTGTGGATTGGAATAAGCAATCAGGGCTCCGCTGTGATTGCGATCAAGAACGGGCTGCTCTGGGTGTTCGCTGAAACAAAGTCAATGCGCTCGACGGCTGAATCCGGAGTCGGATTCGTCCAGGTGAACTTGTACAGTTTCAGAACCGTCCCTGAGTTCCGGACGGCGTCGTTTTTCCCGGTCCAAGCCACTTGTGCCTCCGGCGTGATTTCCTCGGAAGTGAGGTCGTGCCACCAATCCCGCACATTCACGCCATAGAGGATCGGCACTTCGTGCTGCGTACCGCCAGCGCAATGGATGCGGTAGAATCCGATTTGCTGGCCTTCGCCCGCGCGCCAACCGGTGCCGTGGAGGAAGTGAAGTCGCCGGCACTTCTGCTGCACCCGAATGCCATTGACCTCGGCAGGATACGAGGCTTGGAGTTGGACATTCAATGAACGCCCTGCCAGTTGGATCAATCCCCGAACGTCGAACTTCGTGCCGGCGAATTCCACCACCCCGCGAGGCAGCTCACCCAGGTTGCGTTCAGCGGTCGAACCGTAGGCGGAGGAAGGAATCCAACCCTTTGTCAGCGAGCCGTTGTAGTAATCGCTCAGGTCCATCATATGCGGAGCCGTGTTTGGCGGTCGCGCTGCAATTGAGGTCTCGAGCAGCGCTCTCGGCATGGGGAACACCCCCGATTTGGGAGAGCGAACGGCAGGGACGCTGCGGTCAGGTTCGGACGCCTCACGCTCGGTGGCGGCACGGAGAACAAGAACCCGCCCACCAATCGCACCGGAGCCGCTGCTCATCGCAAAGGACTGGCCGTCGCGGGAGAACGTGGTCGCCCACACCACGCCGGAGTTGGAAGGCAAAGTCATCAGCAACTCGCCCCCGGGCACGCGCCATAACTTGGCCGTGCCATCCCAACTGGCCGTCGCCAGCGTCTTGCCGTCGGCAGAGAAGGCAATATGGTAGATCGCGTCCGTGTGCCCGACGATTCTTCCCAGCTCCCGGCGCGTCGCAAAGTCCCTGAGCCGGATTCCACCTTGAGCGGTTTCAGCCCCGGATGCCAGCAGTCTTCCGTCGGGCGACAGGGCCACGAGGGGAGACACGTCCTCAATCGTGTGGAGAAGGTTGGTCGTTTCAAGATTCCAGAACTTGAGTTCCCGAAAACTGCCTGAAACCAGGGTTCGGCCATCGGGTGTGAATGCCAGGGAACGGACGGTGCTGCTGTGACCCGTGAGGGTGGCGAGTTCTTTGCCGTCAACCACGTCCCAGAGCTTGACCGTCGAATCGCCGCTGCCGGTCGCCATGGTCCGGCCGTCGGGGGCAAATGCCAGACTCCAGATCTTGTCCTTGTGTCCGCGTAGCGCGCGAAGTCGCTCTCCGGTCTTCGCATCGAGGATGGAGAGGGTGCGATCGGTGCCGGCCGCCGCCAGCGTCTCGCCGTCCGGAGAAAACACCACGGAAATGTCACCCACCCGGCCGCCCAGCGAAAACTGATGCAGCCGTTGTTCGCGGGTCAAATCCCACACCTCCATGACATCACTGCCACCGCAGGCCAGGCATTTTCCATCGGGCGAGAAGGCCACTGAGTAACCACAGGTTGGGCTGAAAACTGCCCGGCTCGGACTGCGATTCAGATCCCATATTCTGACCGTACGATCCCAGCTTCCACTGGCCAGCGTCTGCCCGTCGGACGCAAATGCCAAAGCCCAGATCCCATGGGCGTGTCCCTTGAAACTTGCCCGCTCCAATCCGGTTCCGACGTCCCAGAGTTTCACGGTCTGATCAATTCCCCCCGAGGCCAGCGTCCGACCATCCGGGGCAAAGGCGATGCAGGTCACCGTCGGAACGCGAGTAATCCGGCGTACCGTGGTCCAGGACTCTACCTCCCGGAGCTCGATGGTCGCTTCCTTGCTTTCGGGTCGCCAGGACGCCGCAGCCAACGTCCTCCCATCGCGTGCGTAGGCCAGCGCGAAGACCGGACCGTTCAGCGTTACGGCTTTGACTTCATCGCCTGTCCGTGCCTCCCACACTTTTACCGTGTGATCGCCGCTGCCGGTAGCGAGAGTTCGACCGTCGGGGGCAAAGATCAGAGACAAAATGCCGTCGCGTTGCGCTTGAAAAGCGCTCACCTGCTCATGCTTCTCAGTGTCCCAGACTTTCACTTCACCCCCCTGGCCGGAAACCAGGTATCTTGTGACCGGATTGCCCGAACCGGTGGCGATCTGGCCGGAGGCTGCCGCCAGCAAACCGCCCTGTGGTGCCAAGGCAACCGCGGTCACCTCATTCTTAAAGCCAGTGAAAGTGAACAACGTCTTGCCGGAGGCTGAATCCCACAGCTTCACAGTCCGATCCGCGCTCCCGCTCGCGAGCGTCCCGTCCGACCCGAACGCCAGCGAACTGATCCAGCCCTGGTGGCCTTCAAGGGTGCGCTCCTCGCGACCACTGGCCGCGTTCCATACTCGAATGAGATGTTCGTGTCCCGCGGTGGCCAGCCTGGAACCATCGGGCGAGTAAGCCAAAGCACGCACGGGTGCGGCATGCCCTACCAGATTCAGTTTCTCGCTGTGGCAGAGACGCCAAAGGTGGTACCACTCGAATCCCCGCAGGTCCGTCTGGTTGCTGGCCGGACGTAGCGAATCGAGGAGAGCGACCACGCGCACCAAGTCTCCCTGTTCGAAGATTTGTTGCGCCAAATTGATCCGGGCAGCGTAAAGTTGCTGCCGCTTCTCCTCCGCCAATTCCTCCGCGCGGGCGCGCTGCTTGCGTTCATCCTCCGCCAGCCGCGCGGCACGTTCTGCCTGACGCTCGGCTTCCCGCGAACTGCGTGTGGCGCGGACCGCTTGCCAAGTGCTGACAACGGCGCCCAGAACCAACAAGAGCGCCATCGCCGTCGCGGTCGCCAAACTCGCCCGATTGCGTCGAGCGAATTTCTGAAGCAGATAGAAAGTGCTTGGCGGGCGGGCTGTCACCACCTGGTTACTCAAATGCCGATCCAGATCCAGCGCCAAGGCGTTGGCGGTTTCGTAGCGGCGGACACGGTCCTTTTCCAGCGCCTTCATGACGATCCAGTCCAGATCCCCGCGCACGAACCGGCGCAACGCCGCGGGTTCTGTGTGCCGGTGCTTCGCCACGTCGGTGAGCTTCTCGCCCAAGGTCTGCAGGCGAGTCGAAGGCTTGGGCGGTTCCGTCTCGCGAATCATCCGGCAGATTTCGTCCAGCGCGGCTTTGGCCAGTGTCTCCTTGTCGAACGGCGTCACGCCCGTCAGCAGTTCGTAGAGTAATACGCCGAGCGAGTAAATGTCGCTACGGGTGTCAATGTCCAGGCCGCTGAGTGCCGCCTGTTCCGGGCTCATGTAGGCTGGCGTGCCGACCATTTGGGTGAAACCGGTGAACAGGGTCTTCTCCGTGAGCTTCTGACCCAGCGCCTTGGCCACGCCGAAATCAATCACCTTGGGCACCGGCTCGCCATCGTGCAGTGTCACCAGCACGTTGGAGGGCTTGAGGTCGCGATGAATGATCCCCTTCTGATGGGCATGCTGGACCGCGTGACAGACTTTCACGAACAAGTGCAGTCGTTCGGTGGTGGCGAGACTGGCTTGATCGCAGTAGTCGGTGATGGCCATCCCGCGCACCAGTTCCATCACGAAATAGGGCCGCCCGGTTTCCGTCGCGCCGCCGTCCAGCACGCGGGCGATGTTCGGGTGGTCCATCAGCGCCAGCGCCTGCCGCTCGGCTTCGAATCGGGCGATGACCTCGCGCGTATCCATGCCCGCCTTGATGATCTTGAGCGCCACCTTGCGCTGCACCGGCTCGACCTGCTCGGCCATATACACCACGCCAAAACCACCCTCACCAATCCTCTCCAGCAGCTTGTAGCGCCCGATTCTTGTGCCGGGCCGCTCCGTCGCAATGTCCGGCAACTCGAGCTTGATCGTCGGGCGCAGGAAATCTCCCGCTTGCTCATGCGCTTGGAGCAGCGACTCCACTTGCTGGCGCAATCCCGGCTCGCCCTGACAGGCTGCACTCAGGTATCCCTCTCGCTCCGGGCCCGGCGTCTTCTCGAGCGCCGCTGCGAAGATTTGCTTGATCTGACTTTCGGTTTGCATCGCCACGCCTTTCATCTATTCATGCGCCAACGGGTGGCAAAACCCTTCAAGTCGTGTACCGTATTCTCATCGTTCGCCCCGCCTATCCCTCTGGATTTCGCGGAACAGCCAGACCCGCGCATAGGCCCAGGTGCGTTCGACGGTGCTTAGGGACACTCCCAGTTCCACGGCCGCTTGGGGCTGGCTGAGACCGACGAAGAAGCAAAGCTTCACCAACTCAGCAGCGCGAGAATCCGACTCGGCCAGCCGATCGAGCGCCTCATCCAGTGCCAGGAGATCCTCATCGGGCATGGGCGAAGGCAGTTCCACCGACGCCACGTCCACGCGCTCCAGTTGGCCGCCACGCTTCCACCGCATCTTGCGGCGGGCGTTTTCGACGAGGATGCGCCGCATGGCTTGCGCGGCGGCGCCGATGAAATGCCGCCGGCCATTCCACTGTGGATCGTCTTTGCCAACGAGTCGGAGGTAGGCCTCATGCACGAGGGCCGTGGCCTGCAAGGTTTGGCCGGGAGCTTCGCTGGCCAGCTTGTGCGCCGCCAGCTTGCGCAGTTCTTCGTAAACGAGCGGTAAGATTTCCTCGGCGGCCTTGGGGTCGCCCTGCTGAAGGGCTTCCAGCATGCGCGTGACCTCGCTCACGGCCTCAAGGGTATACCTTCTTGTTGCGTAATGGAAGCTACGAAGAATACCAGTTCCATGTTTTGCACATTCACTGCTTCTCTATGCTTGAGCAACAGAACGACGAAGGCAGATCGTATGCCCTCACGCAGCTCATGCGGCCGCTGGAAATTCACACGCTGGCTTGCGGGCCGAAGCTGGCTGTTTCCTTTTCATCACCGGTCCGGGAGCCCAGCCTTGCGATCCAATGCCAGCACCTCTGCGGCGAGAGGGAACGATTCCGGCGGCAGCCCCAGAGCCTGCTTCAGACGGAAATCGCGCAGAAACAGGTTCTTCTCCCCCATCAAATCCAGGAGTGTCAGCGGATGCAGGCGATTCCAGGATACAAAAGCGTTGGCGGGGAAAGGCCAGTCGCTGCCATACAGCGTTCTGGATCTGGCCGCCGGGCTGTGCAGGATGTCCGGAAGGCACCGCCAGCGGGGTACGGAGCCCAACACCGCTGTGTCGCCATAGAGGCGTGGCTGTCTTCGCATCATGCCCACAAGGAAACGGGAGTAGTCTTCGGCAGGCGGATCAAAGAAGGCCCGCGTAGCGGAGTGCGCCGCCACCACCGTGCAACCTTCGCCCAGCGCCAAGTCGAGCAGCCGCGGATCTCCCAGCCGCTGGCTCGCGATGGGCGCTGAATGTTCCGTGCCCGTGTGGACCATGATCCGGACGTCGCTGTCCGCGCACTTCCGGTAAAAAGCCCGGAAGCGCGGCTCGCTCGGATCTATCGCCTGGGTGGGTGGATCTTGAGCATGCGCGCCCCCTGCGCCAAGCAGTATGCCAACTCGGCCTCCCAGTCCTTTCGTCGGGGATTGATCGAGGGGCAGGGAATGAACCAGTCCGGATAACGCTGCACCACCCGGAACAGGTGTTCGTTCGGGACGTAAACGGTTGAGTTAGATGAACGGGAAACCTCCCGGCTATGCCGGGAAGACTCCCAGAGTTTGACA
>CAZJTM010000026.1:0-4845 GCA_964548925.1 uncultured Verrucomicrobiota bacterium
GTGGGTTCCAGCGCGGAACCGTAAACGCCGCCCCCCGCGCCGCGATATCCGTTGCCACCGCGTCCGCCATATCCCCCGCCGCCGCCGCCGGAAATCGTCCCGCCGCTTCCCGCGCCGGGCCCGACCCCGGAGGCGTTGTACCAACCCGCCGAGCCATAGCCCTGAGCGTCGGCGGCAAGCCAGGCGTTCGTGGCGATGACCAGCGCTCCGGCTTGAATCTCAGGTCCGGCGCCGATCCAATCACCACCGACCACTCCACCATTGTTGATGGCTTGCGCATTGACCACCGCCCCGGGCTCAATCTGCATTTGGTTGGACACAACCAGCCTGGTGCCGCCGCCCAAGTCCATTGTCGAATTCCCGTCCACCGAAAGCGCGGCCATCGCCGTGACGTTGGTCGCGCCTGAAGTCCAGACGGTGGTCAACCGGCTGGTGTCCACCAGCGATACCGCCCCGAACACGTGCGCGCCCCGCACTGTCACCGTTCCGTTGGAGATCACCAGGTCTTTGCCGTCATAGCTCGTGGTCGCGACGCCGATGTCCAGACTGCCGGTGATGAGTTCCGCCTGGGCCAATGAGGTCAGCGCGATCAGTCCCATACTCCCTGCGAAGAGATTCCAAGTTTTCATGGTTCTTTCGTTTCGTTGATTGGTGATGGATGCTGCCGAGCCGACTTTTGCTCGGCAACGAGTCCAGCGCGCCAGCGCCCGCGTGCGTTTGGGCAACCTGACCACGAGGCGATCATACACCTCGAACCGAGCAACACAATGCCCACTTCTCAATCTGTGGCGGGCGCGTGTGGGCCGCCAGGCGGGCGCCGCATCCGGGCCGACTCGACGCGCCGCAAGTTGCGCTCGACGCGCTGCGCCTCCCTGCGGAGCAACTCCTCCGCCGACCAGCGATGTTGCTGCGCCAAGCAGACCAGATCGAAGAGACGCCGGGCCACCGCGGATCGGGCCAGCTTTCGGCGCAGGGGCGGGTCTGTCAGGAGCTTCGCCTTCCGCGCCTTCTTCACCAGCTTCTCAGCGCGAAGCAGGGCGGGCAGGTGTCTGGGAATGCCGTCAAGCACGGAAGCCCGCTCGTGGCGCGTCCCCTTCTTCTCCGCCTTTTTGAGTTCATCCCATTGCGCGAGCACCGCCGCGGCATCCTTGATCTTCGTGCTGCCAAAGACATGGGGATGGCGATGGATCAACTTGTTCGTGATATGTCGGGCGACCGCCTCAAAATCAAATGCGCCGCGCTCCTTCGCCATCTGCGCGTGGAAGACGATTTGCAGGAGCAGGTCGCCGAGTTCTTCTTCCATCGCGTGATCGTCACCGGCCTCGATGGCGTCGAGCAGTTCATAGACTTCCTCGACGGCGTGAAAGCGCAACGTCAGGTGATCCTGCTCATGATCCCAAGGGCAACCGCCCGGACCCCGCAGGCGAGCCATGACGTGCAGGAGGTCTTCGATGGCCGGGCGTTTCTTCGAGCGCATGGGTGGAGTCTCTAGCACCGGCGATGGAAACGGGCAAGGCTTTTGCCTTCCGCCTTGCGGTGTCTCGATGCTCCGCTACGATGCGCGCAGCAAAACGCACAACCATGTTCTCGCACATCGTCATCTTCTGGACCGATCCCACCCAACCCAAGGCTGCGGATGAACTCATTGCCGGCGCGAATGATTACCTGCGCTCGATTCCCGGCGTGCTGCATTTCCACGTCGGCAAAATGGTACCCAGTCCCCGCCCCGTGGTGGAGCAGACGTACCAAGTCGCGCTCAACATCATCTTCCCGGACAAACAGGCGCAAGACGATTACCAGGTGCATCCGCGCCACGTGGAATTCGTGGAGAAGGTGTTCAAGCGGTATTGCGAACGGGTAGCGGTGTTCGACTTCGCGTAGGTCGAACGCGGGCGGGGCTGGCGTTCGCGGCTCCAAAGCTCATCGCGCCAACGGCACCACGCGCAACGATTGCGTGTCGAATTGCGCCCGGCCTTTGCGCGCCCGTAATTCACAGACGAGCACTACCTCGCGCTCCGCGTCCGGCACGTCGAACTCGTACGCCAAGGCGGTCCAGCCGGCGTCGCCCACCAGTTTGTTGAGCCGTGGGCTCGCGCTGCCGGAAATCCGCAGGCCCGCTCCTTCCCCCTTGTCATCGGTCACGGCCTGAATGCCCGTACCCCGTGCCCGGCCCTCGAAGCGATACCGACCCTGCTTCAGCCGTAGCGTCGTCCGCCAAGAAGCGGTGCTCCAATCCTGCGCGATAATCTGCAACACGTGGCGGCCCTCGAATTCGGCAGTCTCGAGACGCGCATTGCCGTTCGGTTCGGGCCGCCAGTCACGAAGCTGAATCTCCTCAAGCTTGGCTGTGGCCGGCGCCGGAACCGCTTTTTCAGTCTTCGCAGCAGGCGGCGACTGGGCGGCCAACCGAATCGCGTGCTGGCGTTCCTTCCACGATTTGATCAACGGCTGGCGTTCCAGGTAGGCCACGCGCGCGGCGATCTCCTCCCGCAGTTCCCGCGCGCGGCGTTCAATGTCCGGCTGCGCGGGGCGCAGAACGTCGGCCAGGCGCGCGATGGTGTTGGTCATCTGATCAAGGCGGAAAACCTCAGCGAACACCCACGGGAAAAGTTCCTCGTAAAGCTTGCGCCCCGGCGGCGTGTCCAGCAGTCCGTGGCTGACCACCGCATTGAAGCCGGGATCAATTTCCATGTGACTGTTGCCAAACAACTGGTCCATGCCATGCGGAAGAAACACCGCCCGACCGTTGGAGGGATTGAAATAGACGCGGTAGTTGTTGGCCTTGAGCGGGTAACCATCCCAATCCGCCGTCATCACCGAGAGCGCCGCGAAGATGATGAACCGCTCGACTTCCAACTTCTGGTTCAACCGTTCCCAGCGACGCGCGGGATCCCGCTCGCGCGCGGCGGCTGTGAGCGCCTTGAGGTCCGCCCAATCCTTCTCTCCTTTGCCGGAGTCCAGCTCCAACTCCTGATCCACGTCCTTGAGAAAGCCGCCGTCGTAGAGATTTCCATCGGACCGCCGAAAGAAGCACGAAAGAAAGTCCGGCGTGAATCCTTCTTTGAGGACGTAAAGGCCAAGTTTGCGCTCATTGAGCTGCACCGTGGCGAACGCGACGCGCGGCGTGGGCACGTTGGCGGCGCGGTACAACTCGCTCGCCAGGTACTCGTTCATGAAGGAAGGGTCTTGGACCGAGTTGTTCAAATGGATCTTGCGCAAGCCCACCCAGCGGCGGCCGTCCACGAACTTGCTGAAGGAAAGCGTCAATGCCGGACGATCGTCCACGTGCCGAAAGCTCCCCGCCGCGCCTTTCAGGTGAATGGCCACGTTGGTGAACACCTCGCTGTCAATCGTCACGGTGGCGGACACAGATTTGCGCGGGTCGCGGCGAAGGTCCTCCAAGGCTTTAGGCGTCAGTTGGACCTTGAACGCCAGCAGCGTGGGCTGTCGGAAGATGGCGTCGCCCGGTTTTGCCCGGGGCGGAGGTTGCGGCAGCGGCGGCGATGTCAGGTCACTATCGTCCACAATCACGCTCCACCACCAGCCGGCAACGGCCAGCAGCGGCAGGATCAGGATGAGCATCCACCGTCGCATTGTTCCTCCGGCAGTGTGGCGACGCCGGAACGACATGGCCAGTGCGGATTGTGGTTGGGCACATTGCTTGACACACAATTGTCACAATGTCCCGGGCTTTTACCTTTCGCGAGGCTCAACCGCTCCGCATACTCCGCCTCTGTCATGCACACGGACCTTGAACCACTCCGGGAAACCATCGCTTCGCATCAGCCGCGCCTCCAAGCCTTGCGCGCGGAGATCGCCCGCAACATCGTCGGCCAGAGCGCGCTGGTCGAGCGCCTGCTCGTCGGCTTGCTGGCCAACGGCCACGTGCTGCTCGAAGGTGTGCCGGGCCTGGCCAAGACCGCCACGGTGAACGCGCTGGCCCAGTCGCTGCACCTCAAGTTTGCCCGCGTCCAGTTCACCCCGGACCTTCTGCCCGGCGACCTGATCGGTAATCTGGTCTTCAATCCGCGCGACAACACGTATCACACGCGCAAGGGGCCGATTTTCGCCAACCTCGTCCTCGCCGACGAAATCAACCGCGCGCCGGCCAAGGTCCAAAGCGCGTTGCTCGAAGCCATGCAGGAGCGGCAGGTCACCATTGGCGAGGAAAGCTTCCCCTTACCCGCGCCGTTCCTCGTGCTTGCGACCATGAATCCCATCGAACAGGAAGGCACCTACAGCCTGCCCGAGGCGCAGGTGGACCGCTTCATGTTGAAGGTTGTGGTTCACTATCCCAGCGAACCCGAGGAAAAGGAAATCATGCGGCTCATGGCCGCCACCAGCCCGCGCCCGGCGTTGAACGCCGTGCTCCAGCCTGAAACCATCCTGGCCATGCGCTCGCTGGTGGATCAGGTGTTCGTGGACGAGCAAATCGCGGAGTACATCGTCCGGCTGGTGCTCACGACACGGGAGCCGGTTCGGCACGCGGCGGACCTCAAGCCGTTCATCCGCTTCGGCGCGTCGCCGCGCGCGTCCATCAACCTCTCGCTCGCCGCCAAAGCCTTCGCCTTCCTGCAAGGCCGCCCGCACGTCACGCCGATGGACGTGAAGACCATCGCGCCTGATGTTCTTCGCCATCGTATCCTGACGACCTTCGAGGCCGACGCAGATGGCATCACTGCCGAACAGATCGTGACCCGTCTGTTGGAGTGCGTGCCCGTGCCCTGAATCATCTCGGCCATCAACGCCCGGCTGTCATGCTCCCCTCCGACCTCCTGCGCCGCGCCCGCCTGATCGAACTGCGAGCTTTCCGCAAGGTTGAGGACTTGCTCGCCGGGCCGTATC
>CAZJTM010000026.1:4855-40839 GCA_964548925.1 uncultured Verrucomicrobiota bacterium
TATCGCTCAGTATTTCGTGGACGCGGAGTGGAGTTTGACGAGGTCCGCGCTTACCAACCCGGCGACGACGTGCGGGCGATCAACTGGCACGCCACCGCCCGCACTGGCACGGTGCAGATCAAGCAACTCGTCGAGGAACGTTGCCTCACTGTGATCTTGGCGGTGGACCTGAGCGCGTCGGGCAACTTCGGCACCGGCCCGCAAAGCAAGCGCGAGCTGGCCGCCGAGCTCGCCGCCGTCATTGCCCTTAGCGCCGTGCTCAACAACGATCGCGTCGGCTTGTTGCTCTTCACGGACCGGGTCGAGCGGTTTCTCCCGCCGGCGGGCGGACGCCGGCAGGCGCTGGCCATCGTTGCGGCCATCCTCAGCCACCCGCCGCGCTCCCGCCGGACGCGCATCGGCCTCGCGCTGCAAACGCTCAAGCAGGCCCTCCGCCGCCGCGCCACGGTCTTCGTGTTGTCTGACTTCATTGACGACGGTTTCGAGCGCGCCTTGCGCATCACCGCGCGCCGTCACGATGTCATCGCCCTCGAAATCAGCGACCGCGCGGAGCAGGCGCTGCCCACGCTCGGCTGGCTGGCGTGCGAAGACGCCGAAACCGGCGAAGTCGTGGAGCTCGACACGACAAATCCCGCTGTCCGCCACGCCTTCGACCTTCAGAGGCTGGAGCGCGCCGCACGTCTCAAGGACACCTTCCGGCGGGCTGGCGTGGATCACGTCGCCTGCCAAAGCGGCAGCCCCTACTATGCGGCGCTGCGGCGGTTGTTTGAAGAGCACCAGGCAGTTCGCTGATGACGGACACCAACCTCATCGAAGATTTGCGCTTGCTGCATCCGCCCAGCCTCGTCTGGGTGTTTTGGCTGGCGCTGATCGTGGTCGCGGTGGCTGTGCTCATCTGGCTCATGCGCCGGCCCGCACGGGCGGCGATTCGCGCCGAACCGCTCAGCGCGCTGGCCGTGTGGGAGGAGACGTTGCGCGAACTCGAACGCCTGTTGCCGCTCCTGTGCCCGGATCAGTCTCGCGCTTACGCCATCGCTTCCACCAGCCTCATCCGCCGTTACCTGGAATTGCGCCACGGCTTCGCCGCGCCGCGCCTGGCCACTGAGGAATTTCTGGCCGCAGCCCACCATTCCGCAGTGTTGAACGCCGCCGATCGCGCGCGGCTGGAGGAATATCTGCGGTGGTGCGACCTGCTCAAGTTCGGTCGCGCCCGGGCCGAGACGGCGGAACTCCAGCACCTGCACGAAGCCGCGGTGGAATTCGTTTCCGCGTCCAAACCCAGTGACGTAGCGGCGTCTCGGCAGAGCGCCGCCAATGCCATTGCGGAAGAAGCGCGGTGCTCTACCGAGACGCCGCCACGGCTTCCAGCAGCCCCCACGAGTCACCACAAACCAGAGCCATGACCGGCTTCCGTTTCGCATCTCCACTGTGGTTCTTGGCGCTGCTGCTCCTCGCGGCGCTGCTGTGGTGGCGCGGGCGGCCGGCGCCCGTGGCGGCGCTCAGTTATCCGGGAAGGTCTTTGTTGGGCGCGGCGGCGCGGGCCACGCGCTTTCGCCCCGGTCGCTGGCTGGCCGCACTCCGCCTGCTCGCGCTGGCCCTGCTGGTCCTGGCGCTCGCCCGGCCACAGACCGAAAAGAGCCAGACCCGCGAAGACGCCCGTGGCATCAACATCATGCTGGCACTCGATTTCTCGGGCACGATGCGCACGCGGGATTTTTTCCTCGACGGCCGCCGCGTCACGCGCAGTGAAGGGCTGAAGAGTGTGGTGGCCGAATTCATCCGCGCACGCCCGCATGATCGTCTCGGCCTGGTCACGTTTGACCGCGATGCCTGGTTGGCCAGCCCGCTGACGCTGGACCACGAGTGGCTGCTGGCGCGGCTCAAGGCGGAGCGCAACGGTACTGGCACTGCGATCGGTTCGGCGCTCGCGGTCGCCGCCGAACATCTGCAGCAGCACACGAACGAGACGCGCGTTGTGGTGCTTGTGACCGACGCGGAGAACATCAGCGCCGGGCCGCCGCCGGACGAAGTGGCCGAGGCGCTGCGCCCGCTGGGCATTCGCGTCCACTGCATCCAGCTCATCAGCCCGCAAGACGCCTGGCCGCGCAATGATCTCAGCGACTACCTGGGCCGCGCCGCCGCGCGCACCGGCGGCGAGTTCTTCCGCGTGCGCACCGGGCCGGACTTGCGGGCGGTGTACACTCGAATTGACCGGCTGGAGAAACAAAAGCTGACCGACCGGCGGCAAAAGAGCTATCGCGAGCAGTTCCCCTGGCTGGCGCTACCTGCGCTCGGCCTGTTGCTGCTGGAAGTTGGCCTGGCGCAAACCCGATGGAGGCGATTGCCATGACGTTCGCCATCCACCTTTGGCTCTGGCTGCTGCCGGTCCTTGTGCTGGGCGTCGCGCTGTTCCTCGGCTGGAGCTGGCGTCGCCGGGCGGCGTTGCTGGAAACCGCGTTGGCCACGCCTCTGCGGGAACAACTCCTCGCTTCGCTGGATCGCCGCCGGCGGCTGCTGAAGCAAACCCTGTTCGTTCTCGGACTCGCGTTCCTTGCGCTCGCCCTCGCCCGCCCACAATGGGGCCGTGAGCAAGTCAAGCTGGAGCGCACCGGCGTGGACCTCATCATCGCGCTCGATGTATCGCGCTCGATGCTGGCCGCCGACGTGGATGGCACGAACCGCCTCGCGGCCGCCCGCGCCGCCGTGCTGCGGTTGCTGGAGCGCATGGGCGGCGACCGCGTGGGGCTGGTGGGGTTCGCGGGCGAGGCGTTTCTGGCGTCGCCACTCACCCGCGATCATGCCGCCGTGGCCCGGGCACTGGCGGCGCTGAACCCCGCCGCGGTGTCCGAACCCGGCAGCGATTTCGCCAAAGCCATCGCCCGCGCCCGCGAAGGGTTCGAGCGTGGTAGCGAAGGGCCGAAGCTGTTGCTGCTGCTCAGCGACGGCGAACAATTGCAGGGCGACGCTCCGGCGGCGGCGCGGGCGGCCGCGGCGGCGGGGGTTGCCGTGCATTGTGCGGGCGTCGGTTCGGCGGCTGGCGCGCGGTTGCCCGGCGCGGGTGGTTTTCAGAAGAACGCCTTTGGCCGCGAGGTCATCTCCCGGCTCGACGAGCATGTGTTGCAACAGACCGCGAACGCCGGGCGCGGAGCGTATGTGCGCATTCCAAGCCGCGACAGTCGCGCGCTGACGGATTGGTTCACGCGGGCGTCCACCGGCCTGCCGAGGACCACCGAGACGCAGGAACTTGGCGACCCGCGCGAGCGCTTCCAGTGGCCGTTGGCCGCGGCTTTGACCCTGCTGTGCGGCGAGTGGCTGTTGGGCGAACGGCGGCGGCAGAAGGAGGCGAAGCCATGAACATCGCGGCAACAAATCCTGCCCTCGCGCGCTTCCGTTCGGCCGCCGCAACGGTTGGCCCTGTCTGCGGGCGGACGTTCCGTTGCCTGATGGTTGCTTGCGCGTTGACCGTGTCCGCGCGCGGGACTCCGTGGGAGGAGTACAATGCCGGCGTCACCGCCTACGTCAGCCAGCAGTATGAAGAGGCGCTCCAGCTTTGGCAGAACCTGGCCCGCGGGGAATTGCCGCGTTCCCTCCGTCAGCCGGTTTGGTTTCAACTGGGCAACGTGGAGTTTCGCTTGGGCGAACCGCTCGAAACGTCCGCGCCGGAGCAGGCGGCGGAATTCTGGCGGCGCAGTTGCGCGGCGTACCGCACAGTGCTGGCGCGCAGTCCCCGGCATGCGGAGGCCCGGCACAATCTGACCCTGGTGGAGCGGCGGCTGGCGCAGTTGACGCAGCGTCTGGGCAATGATCTGCGGGCGCTGGCCGAACGCCAGCCACTCGACGACGCGATTGCCCAACTCCGCGCTGCCACTGAGTATCTTCAAGAAGCCCAAACACTCGCGCCCGCCGACACCACCGTCCGCTCGGACCGTGCGGCAGCGGAGCGGCGTTTGCAGGAGCGCCTCCGCGAGCGTGCCCAACAACAGGAGATGCGCGGCGATCAGGCTGTGG
Organism: uncultured Verrucomicrobiota bacterium; assembly: GCA_964548925.1. GTDB lineage: Bacteria > Verrucomicrobiota > Verrucomicrobiia > Limisphaerales > MWDV01 > MWDV01. Next base: position 8,864 of record CAZJTM010000026.1, read on the forward strand.
GCCAACAGAGTTCGTGGGCGGACAATCGGGCGGAGCAGGCGTATCGCGAGGCGTTGACGGACCTCGACGAGGCCCGGCGACACGCGATGCCGGAGGAAACCACGCCGCCTACAGGCGCCACGGATGCGACGTCGAAGCTGGCGACCGAACTGGCGACGGCCCACGACCGGGTTCAGCAGAAACTCGCCGACCTTCTCACACGCATGGGCCAGCGCGAACAGAAGACCGCAACCGAGCAGGCCCAATACAATCTCGACGAAGCCTGGCCGCATTTCGATGAAGCCTTGGAGCATTTCCAGGCCGCACAGGCCGTTCAGCCCGATCATGCCGCCGCGCGGCGTGGCGAACAGGAAGTCAAAGCCGCCATGGAGCAAATTCACATGCGGGAAGGCCGGCAGCGTCAGGCGCAGGGCGTGGAAGCCGTGGCAAACAACGCGTCGCGGGCCGCCCGCGAGTTGACTGCGGCCCTCAGCCACTTCGAGGCTGCGCTTGGGGTGAATCCCGAGAACGCCGAGGCGGAACGTCGGGCCGCGGAAGTTCGCGCGCTGCTGCCCGATCTGCTGACGCGCGCCGGCCAGCAGGAACAGCGTGCGGGCGAACAAGCGGAGGCGAATGACACGACCAAAGCCGCAATGCACTACGAAACCGCGCAGTCCGCGTTTGAGGGCGCGCTGGAGGTCGCGCCGAGTCACAGGACGGCGCAGGAGAGTTTGGAGCAGGTCCAGGAACGCCTGGCCCGCTTGCGCCAGCGGCAAGCCGAAGAAGCGGCGCGGGCGAGCGTGAGTCAAGACCAGAAACCTCGCGACTTGGGGCAGTTGCTCGGCGAGGTGCGGCAATCGCAACGCGATGCCAATCGCGAGCAAGAGCGCGAGCGGCAGGCTGGACGCAACCAACCGCAGAAACGACGGGTGTACCCGGATTGGTGAAGGTCGCGCCCGCGTCGCCAGCAATTCTCGTTATGGATCAGATAGGGCGCCGGGTGTGGGCACCCGGCCTACCATTGGCCGGTTTTGTGGGAATGTAGGCCGGGTACCCTCACCCGGTGGAAATTGGCGCCGTCATGATGAGAATTGCTGCCGTGTCCCAGCCAGAGATTGCGCGCGCCGGGATGATCCCGTAGCTTGTTCCCATGCCGGTCCAGCCAATCCATCGGTTCACGGTGAAGGAGTACTACCGCATGGCGGAGACGGGCGTGCTGCGTCCGGACGCCCGGGTGGAACTACTCGACGGGAGGATTATTGATATGTCGCCCATTGGCCCATTTCATGGAGGCGTTGCCAAATTCTTGAACCGTCTGTTTTCCGCTGCTGCGCGCGGTCGGTGGGTGACGGCCGTCCAAGACCCGGTTCGTTTGGACGACAACACCGAGCCGCAACCAGACTTGGCGTTGTTGAAGCCGGCGCCGCACTTCTACCGGCGGCGTCACCCGCACCCGGACGACGTCTTCCTGCTCATCGAAGTCTCCGACACGACGTTGGACTTGGACCGCGAGGAGAAACTGCCGGCGTATGGCCGTGCGGGCATCCCGGAAGTGTGGATCGTGAACCTCAACAACGAAACCATCGAGGTCTATCGTGAGCCGCACTTCACGGGGTATGGCTTAAAAGCCGTGCTGCGGGCCGGCGATCATGCCAGCCCGGCGGCTTTTCCGGACGTGAGCGTGGATGTCGCAGAGTTGTTGAAGCGATAAACCGAATCGGTCCACTCCGAGCGATTCTCAGCTCAGCGGTATTCTGCGTAGGCCTTTGCCAACCTCTCGGCACTGACCGGCCCGCGATGAATCCACACGCGATAGCGGCAGCGGATGACCTGGCCCGGCTCGAAAGTCGCGGGCTTCACGCCCGGCCAGCCGAGGCAGAGCACCCCGTAATGCCGCGTCAGCCATTGTGGCGGGAAATCCGGATGGCTCGGATGCACGAAGATCGCCGCGCCGCTGGTCTTCTTCTCCGCCTCCCAGAGCCGCGTCAGGTCCGCCCACGGCAGGTTGGTCATGGGCAGGTCTTCCTTCGTGAGTCCGGCAGGGATCGTGATGGCGGTGTTCGCGCCGGGAGCAAAGCGTAGCGTCAACCCGCCATAACTCTTGCCTTCGGCGCCAGTCAGCGTGAGCGGCTCTTTCACCGGCACCCACTCGCAGTCCACATCAATGGCGCGCTCGTCCGCCTTTGCCGGATGCACTTGGAATCGGATCGTCTCCTTCACCACCCGCTCCGCGCCGACATACCAGCCGTTTTCCACCGCCAGCGTCGCGCCGACAACCGATGCGTCTTTGGCCAGCCAGCGCTCGAACTGATGGCGGATGCCCTTTAGGTCCCAGAGGGAGTATTCCTTGTCGCCGATCTTCACATGCGGCCAGGCCCAAAACAAACCGCGATGGTGGTAGTGATCCTTCGGGAAATCGTCGGTCAACACCTCGCCATCCAAACCGTGGAGAGGATGCACATAAGAACTGCGGGCGCGGTCCGCCGACACGCCGGCCTTGCTGATGACGCCATGGTTGTAAACCAGCACCGGTCTTGCGCCTTCCCACAGGCCGAGCGACTTCTCGCTGACTTCGGCGAAGCGGAAAGTCTTCCCAGGGGGCGATTCAGCGGCACGTGCGGATAGGACGCACGCGCAGGTGACGGAAACCAAGGACAGGATGAGTGGGCGGGCCAACGCAGCAGCCACAACTGCCTGTGAACTGCGGAGAACGGTTCGGCGATTCATGGCCTGACTGTTATCTGGAAATCGAAGTTCGCACCAGAAAGATCGGAGGGCGCCGAACTTGGCGCCCCTCCGCGACGAATCAAACACGATCTCAACCGCAAGACCCCAAACATCAGGTGAGCGGGGTCGCCGTCGCCGGAAGGACTCTTCCTTTGCTCCACACCCAGCGCAGCAAGAGCACCGCACCCAAGGCCAGGACGAAACTGACCGTCAGCGACAGCCACGTGCCCGGCCTGCGGTATCCAAAGTCGCGACCTTGCACAAATGTCGTCGGCTTGATCTGGTGCTCGGCCAGTTTCGCGAGCAAGGCGTCGTCAGCCGGCGCGATGAACGCGGGATATGTCCGACTTCCGGCCGGAGTAATCCACAATTCCTTCAGCCCGTCGTCGTACTGGAAGATCTCGTATTTGGCCCCCTTGTGCATGGAGATAAGGCTCACCGCCTCAACACTGGAGACATTCCCGGGATGATGCGAAACTACGAACAGCATGAGGAACAAGCTCAGCACAATCATCGCCAGCGACGCGCCAATAACCAGGATGATTCGTTCCCGATGCTCGGCCCGCGGCGTGGCGACCTCCTGTTGATGGAAGCTGCGCGTTCCCGGCCGGCGTAGCAGCAATGCGGTCCCGGCCACCACGATGAAGGTGGACAACAAGACCAGCCACCCCCGAACGCCACCGTTGTGGAAATCCAGGTCTTCAATCAACGTTCGATAAGCGACGCCCTTTTCGGCCAGTGCCAGCACCAGCGGGTCACTCAACGGTGTCACCTTGGTGATGCGGTGGTCCTCGGGCAGGCCGATATTCAAAAGCCGCGAACCATCCTTGTATTGGTTAACCGAGAACTGAGCATCCGGTCGCTCGGAGATGATACTCCGCGCCTCGGTTTCTGAAATCCGCTTGGAGGACAATGCCCAATCCGTGAAACAGAGTGCGAACAGAAACGTCCCAAGAAACCACGCCGGACCGAGCATGCCCAGCGCGATCCAGGTGTAATACGACTTGCCCGTCGGTTGGGTGGCTGCCGCCGCTTCGGTCACGGGCAGACGCACATCCCTCCGGCTTTGCCACACCCATATGACGACTGCCGCCGCCAACAGCCAGTAGAAGGCCGACAATGACCAAGTCTGCGCACTAAACAGCTCCGGATGGGCATGCATCAGCGATCTCGGAATCAGCATCGCCGGCAGGACCAAGACAAAGAAACCCACAGCGAGCGTCCGCCAGAATTGGAGGATGCGTCTGCGTCCCCGGGTTGATTGTTTGACTTCGAGACCCATCCGCCGGCCGATCCAACGTCCGGCGAATCCGAATACGCCGAACAGCGATACGAGGAGCATTATGCCACCCGAGAGCAACGCGCCTAAAGCACTGACTCCGCCCGCAGCTTTGGCGGCTGAGCCGCCCTTGGTCGCGGCAGCAGTGGCAGCAGTGGCAGCGGTCGCTGACGTTGTGAAAAGAGGCAAGGCTGCGATTACACCCACGGTGAATGCCTTGCCCGGACTCGTATGCTCCAACGCACCTTCCACAAACGAAAGCACTTCGTCCTGGAGCAACTTGCGCCCACGTGACAACCGCTGCTTCACGGCGTCCTCACTCAGCTCCAGGTCCCGCGCCACGGCTTCGATGGATTGGTGTTCCCTATAAAACAAAACCAGCGGCTCGCGGTAGATCGCGGGGATGCGTTCGAGCGACCGCCAGAGAATCGCTTCTTCCTCTTGACTGATCACGCGTTCCGAGGGCAGGGGTTCAGCCGCCGCGGATTCCTGCGTGACTTCCAGCGGCTCCGCTTCGTAAATCGGCTCGCGTCCTTCACGTCGCAACGATTTGCCGATCAGGCAACGGGCAATGCCGCATAACCACGCCCGCAATTTGTGTCGTTCGCGCAAATGCCCCAGCCGCGTCCAGGCCGTGATGAAGGTTTCCTGCGCCAGGTCTTCGCTTTGGCCGAGATTGCCGGTGGCGCTGTAAGCCAGCGCACAAATCAGCGATTGATAGCGCGAAATGATCTGCCCAAACGCATCGCGATCTCCCTCCAGGCTTTGCGTTACTAACTCGGTGTCTGTGGTCACCGATCCGGTGGTCATTCTGGTTGTCATCATATCACCGCATAAGTACCTGAAAAGGGCCAAGAGGTGACAAAGAAATGGAAACGCCATCCATTCATAACCAATCCGTCTCCTAGGCCCAGCGAACGAGGCAGAGCTCTTGTCTTGGTCGCAGGAGATTTGGATTTGTTTCCGGCAAGCGACATTTTTGCTTGTGCCGCCCGCGCAAACCGCCTAAACGCCAGCAGCCATTATCGCCATGACCAAAACGCAACTCCAGTCGCTGGCTCGCCAGCACGGCACGCCGCTCGTCGTCATTGACCACGACGAGATCCGCCGCAACTTCGCCGCCTTCCGCAGGCACCTCCCCAAGGTTCAGTGTTACTTCGCCGTCAAGGCGAACGCCGAGCCGGCCATCATCCGCACGCTCTACCGCGCCGGCGCGAGCTTCGACGTCGCCTCGATGCCCGAGTTCATGATGGTCTATGAGAACATCAAGGACCTCCCGGCGAAACAGCAGCAGGATTTCATCTGGGACAAGATCATCTACGCCAACCCCACCAAACCAAAGGAGACCCTCCAGGCGCTGGACCAATACAAGCCGCTCGTCACTTACGACAACCCGGGGGAGTTGAAGAAGATCCAGCAATACGCCCCGCACGCCGGCGTGGTGCTGCGGCTGGCCGTGGCGAACACCGGCTCGCAATGTGAACTCTCAAACAAGTTCGGCTGCCAACCCGGCGAGGCCGTGGACCTGATCCTCGAAGCCTTCAAGCTCGGCCTCGTCGTCGAGGGCTTGAGCTTTCACGTCGGCAGCCAATGCACGAACTTCCAGAACTTCGTCCAGGCGCTGAACATCGCGGCGGCGGTGATGAGGGAGAGCCGGGAGCGCGGGCACGAAATCAAGATTCTCGACATCGGCGGCGGCTTCCCCGCGCCCTACAACAAGCACGTGAGACCGTTCCGCAAACTGGCGCGCGTCATCAATGCCGAGATTGACCGCCTCTTCGCACCCGACATCCAGATTCTCGCCGAGCCGGGTCGCTTCCTTGTGGCGACCGCCGCGACCAGCATCGCCCGCGTCATCGGCAAGGCCGTGCGCGACGGCAAACCGTGCTACTACATTGACGACAGCGTTTATCACACGTTCAGCGGGATCATTTTCGATCACTGCCAGTATCCGCTGAAAGCGTTCAAGCGCGGCAAGGCGGAGCTCTGCGCCGTGTTCGGTCAGACCTGCGACGGGCTGGATTGCATTTCACAGTCCGAGCTGCTTCCGGAGCTGGAGATTGAAGACCTAGTCTATGCCGAGAACATCGGCGCCTACAGCAGCGCCTCGGCGACATGGTTCAACGGCTTCCCGCCCGCAAAGGTGATTCACGTGAACGAATGAGGTGTTGCCGTCAATGCGCACCATTGGAGGGGTTGTTCCCGCAGCGTTTCGGGCAAGTCCGCCTTTTCGTTGGCACGCCTTGCACTGACGGTGCGTTCACCATCTGGCGACCTGCGGCAGATGCGCCCTTGCCCGGCTTCGGCGCTGAGTTATCCTCCGCACATGGCTATTGCAAAAAAACTCCTGCACACGCGCTATCGCGTCAACGATCTCGAACGCACGCTGAGATTCTACCGTGAGGTGCTCGGGCTGGCCGAGGTTCGCCGGCATCGGTCGCCGCGCGGGTCGGAATTGGTTTTTCTCAAGGCGCCGGAGAGCGAAGAGTTGATCGAGATTTGCTGTTTCCCGGCCGCCGGACCGGTGCAGGTGCAACCGGACCTGACCCATCTGGCGTTCGAGGTGGACAGCCTCGAAGAATTCGGCCGGCATCTCGCGGCCCTCGGCCTGCAGTACTCCGATCCGCCGTATCTCCGCGAGGACGGCAGCGGGTTTGCCTTCCTGGACGCACCGGAGGGCTATGAGATCGAGTTGATGCAGCGTGGAAAAGGCGGGGAACAGTATTGAAATCCGAAACCCGAAATCCGAAACCCGAAGGAAGCCCGAAATCCGAAATCCGATTCGGTCTTTCGGGCAAGCCGCTTTTTCGGCTCGGGCGCCGAGGTTTGCATCGGGTTCGGGTTGCGGATGACGGATGACGGACTTGCCCGCATGACCTTGCGCGCCCGCCAGTTCACTTTAGAATTTCCCAGCCCCACCCTGGTCATGGGCATCGTAAATGTGACTCCGGATTCTTTCTCGGACGGGGGCCGATATCTGGACGCCTCCTCCGCGATCGCCCACGGGCTGGAGTTGGCCAACCAAGGCGCGGCCATCCTCGACATCGGCGGCGAATCCACGCGCCCGGGGGCCATCCCGGTGGCGGAAACGGAAGAGTTGCGCCGGGTGCTGCCGGTGATTGAGGCCCTGGTTTCGCGGGTGAACGTGCCGCTTTCCATTGACACCATGAAACCCGCCGTGGCGCGGGCGGCGCTGGCGGCGGGCGCCAGCATCGTCAACGACGTGGCCGCGAATCGCGAGGACGACGCGATGTGGCGGATCGTGGCGGAGGCGCGGGCGGGCTATGTCTGCATGCACATGCGCGGCACGCCCCGCACGATGCAGGCCGAACCGGTCTATTCGGACGTGGTGCGCGAGGTGGGGGAGTTCTTCGAGGATCGGCGGCAGCGATTGCGCGCGGCCGGGGTGGCGGAGGACCAAGTGGTCTTTGACGTGGGCATCGGGTTTGGCAAGACGCTGGATCACAATTTGCAGTTGCTCCGCGGTCTGGGTGGTCTTAGAAGTTTGGGGCGCCCACTCCTCCTCGGTGTCTCGCGGAAGTCCTTCATCGGACGGTTGGTCGGGGCGGAGGTGGAGGCGCGGTTGCCCGCATCGCTGGCCTGCGCGTGCTGGGCGGTGGGGGAAGGCGTGCAAATCCTCCGGACCCACGACGTGGCGGAAACCCTGCAGGCCGTTCGGATGACGGAATCGCTGATGCAATCGTGACGATCGTTTGGACACAACTGGCGGGCTTGTGGCGGCCGGTGCTGGAAATCACCCTACTGGCGGTGGTGATTTACGGGGCGCTCCGCTTTGTGCGCGGCACACGGGGCTGGCCGGTGGTCACCGGCTTCATTGTCGCCCTGCTGGCCCTGGCGCTGGTCACGTATGCGCTGGACTTGCGGGTGTTGCGCTGGCTGCTGGGCACGTTCTCGGCGTTCCTGGCCGTCGCCGTGTTGGTCATTTTCCAACCGGAGTTGCGCCGGATGCTGGCGGAACTGGGCAACCTGCGACTGTTCGCCACCGCGCATGAGCAACGCGAGAACATCGAGGTCATCATCCAGACGGTCGAGCGCCTGGCGGACGTGCGGATCGGCGCGCTCATCGCCATCGAGCAATCCATCCAACTGCACGAAGCCGTGGAATCGGGCATCGTGGTGGATTGCGCGGCGACCTCGGAAATGTTGGAAACCATTTTCTTTCCGAACAACGCCATCCACGATGGCGGGGTGCTGATTCGCGGCGACCGCATCACTCATGCGGCGTGCATCTTTCCGCTTTCGCAGCGGCAGGACCTGCACAAATCGCTCGGCACCCGACATCGCGCGGCGTTGGGGTTGAGCGAGGAAACGGACGCTCTGATCGTCGTGGTTTCGGAGGAAAGCGGCGCGATTTCCTACGCGTACAAGGGGCAACTTGTTCGCGGCGTGTCGTTGGAGGAGTTGCGGGCGTTCCTGACCGGCACGCTGATCCATCCGGTGCGCGCGCGGGGCTTCGTCGCCTGGCTGCGATCCCTTTTCTCCGAGCGGCCCGCGCCAAGCCTGGCGGTGGTGACGCGCAACGAGCCGTCCGGCGCCAACCCGGTTTCCGGCAAATGATGCATTTCCTGCGCAACCTCTTCCTGCACGACCTGGGCTTGAAGCTCTTCGCGCTGGGGCTCGCCTTGCTCATCTGGGCCACCGTGCAATTCGCGATCCGCAAGGAGATCATTGGGATCGGCCCGTCCGGTCCGCAGGCCATGCGCACTTTTGAGGACCTCCCGGTGATGGTGCTTTCGGGAGCGGCCGACGTGCGCGCCTTCCGCGTTGCGCCCGCGTGCGTGGCGGTCACCGTCCGGGGCGAACGGGAAATCCTTCGGCAACTCACCGAGAAAGAGATGCGGGCCACGGTGGATTTGACGGACATTGCCGAGGCGCGAGACCTGCGCAAGCACGTGGACGTGGCCACCCCTCCCGGCATCACGCTGGTGCGCGTGGCGCCGCCCGATGTGGAAGTGGTCGTCCCGCCCAAGTGAGCCGGCGGGCTAATCACAGCGCCTCGCCGCCACGATCTGCCCCAACGCAATCCCGCCGTCGTTCGGCGGCACGCGCTGATGCCAGTAAGGTTGAAAGCCCTCCGTCCGCAGCCGCTTCACCGCGCGCTCCGTCAGGTAACGGTTCTGAAAGCACCCCCCCGAAAGCACGACGCGTCGTTCGCCAATCCGCCGCGCCACACTGACGATGGCCTCGGCCAGCGCGTTGTGGAACTTGCCGGAAATTTCGCCGGTCGGAACTCCGCGCCGCACGTCGCCCAAGATCGCCTCAACCATCGGTGCCCAGTCGAGCACGAGTTCGGGTTTCGGATTTCGGGTTTCGGATTTGTCGGCCTCGGTTGTCTCGCAAATTGGAACGGGATAGGCCTCGTCCACCTGCACGCCTTCAAGCGCGAATTCAAGTTCCATCGCGGCCTGGCCCTCGAAGCGGACCACCTGCCGCAACCCGATCAGCGACGCCACCGCATCGAACAAACGCCCAACACTGGAACAAAGCGGGGCGTTGATCTGCCGAATCAACAGGCTCTCCAGCGTCGTCCATTCCTGCGAACTGAACGCCGGGACAATTCCGTGTTGCATGTGCAACGCGGAATTGTCCCGGCCTGAAGCCAGCGCATGGAGCAAACCGAGGGCGGTCCGGCGCGGTTCTTTGACCGCTTTGTCGCTACCCGGCAGACGGAACGGACGGAAATGCGCGACCCGCTCGACCACGCGATCCGTAACCAGAAAAAACTCACCGCCCCAGATCGCACCGTCAAGGCCGTAGCCGGTGCCGTCCCACGACACCCCGAGCGCGGGCGGATCGAGTTCGTTCTCCGCCAGGCAGGCGAGGACGTGAGCGATGTGATGCTGGACTTGAATGACGCGCGGAGCACGGCTTTGCTCCAAAGCGAATTTGGTCGAGAGATAATCCGGATGCAGGTCGGCGGCGATGATCGCGGGCGTGGCTGCGTAGAGCTTTTGGAAATCAGCCACCACGCGGCGGAATGCTGCGTTCGCCTGCTCTGTTTCCAGGTCACCAATGTGTTGACTGATAAACACCTGTGGACCGACGGCGAGGGCAACGGTGTTTTTCAAGTGCGCGCCGACCGCCAGCACCGTGCTCGCGGCATCTTGCTTGGAGGTCAGTTTGTTCTGCCGGCAAGATGCCGGCAGCACCTTGACCGGCAACGGCGCGTAGCCGCGGGCACGGCGCAAAACCATCTCACGATCCAACATCACACGGACAACCGAGTCATCCACGTGCCGGGCGATGGGACGATCGTGGACGAGGAAGGCATCCGCGATACCGCCGAGGCGCTCGACCGCCTCGTGTTCGTTTGTGCAAATCGGCTCGTCGCTCAGGTTGCCACTGGTCGCCACGACGGGGAAGCCCAGCTCGGCCAGCAACAGGTGATGGAGCGGGGTGTAGGGCAGCATCGCGCCGAGGGTGGGATTGCCGGGGGCGATGCCTTCGGCGATTTGAGATTTGAGATTTGAGATTTCAGATTGGGTCGCGCGACGGAGTAAGACGATGGGGGCTTCGGATGAGCGAAGCAGGCGCTCCTCCAAAGGCGAGACTTCGCAATCCGACTTCACGCCCTGGAGCGAGGGAAACATCAGCGCAAGCGGTTTCTCCTCGCGGTGCTTGCGCTCGCGCAGGCGGCGAACGGCGGCTTCGTTCCGCGCATCCACCATCAGATGGAATCCGCCCAGACCTTTGACCGCGACAATCTGGCCGGCGCGGATGGCTTCCGCGGCTGACAGCAACGCTTCGTAGCTGCGCTCGGCAGAGCGTGACCATTCTCCACTGGCGAGGAATTCAGCGGCGTTCTGCCGAACGCCGCTACGCCACAATTGAAGCTGCGGCCCGCATTCGGGACAGGCGTTGGGCTGGGCGTGGAAGCGGCGGTTGGCCGGGTCTTCGTATTCCGCGCGGCAGGCGGGGCACATCGTAAAGCCGGCCATCGTCGTGTTCGCGCGGTCGTAGGGCAGCGCGGTGATGATGCTGAAGCGCGGGCCGCAGTGGGTGCAGTTGGTGAACGGATAGCGGTAGCGGCGGTTGGCCGGGTCAAAAATCTCGCGCAAGCAATCCGGACAGGTGGCGATGTCCGGCAACACGAGCGCGGTCTTGTCGCCACCGGTTTCGCTGGGGTGAATCTCAAAACCAACGTAGCCGACGGGATCGAGCCAGGAACTTTCGAGGCTTTGGATGAAGCTGTGCGGCGGTCGTTCGACTTCGAGACGCAGGAGGAACTTCTGGAGCGTAGAGCGCGGCCCCTCGATTTCGATGAAGACGCCCTGCGCTGAGTTGTTTACCCAGCCGGCCAGCGAGAGTTCGGTCGCAAGGTGATGGATAAACGGGCGAAAGCCGACGCCCTGCACCGCACCGCGCAAGGTGAGTTTGAGTCGGGCCATGTCCGAAGCCGCTGCGTTCATCGTTGGCGAAACGATAGGCGGGGACCCGCGCAAGCGCACGCTGCAACTTTGCCACAGGCTGTAGCAGCGGACGTTAGTCCGCTCCAGCTTTCAAGAGATCAGAGCGGACTCACGTCCGATGCTACGGAGAGCTGGAGAAGTCCGCTATGCTTGAACGATCTGCCGAATCAATTTCCGCTCGTGGTCGTAGATGTTCGCGGCGAGGGGCAAGTGACCAGGCGCGGCGTGAGTGGCACAGCCGAAGCAGGGGTCGTAAGCGCGGAAGGCCATCTCGACCATGTTCAGCAGGCCATCGTTGACCACGCCTTTCTTGATCAATCCCTTCGCGGCTTTGTCCACGCTCATGGCGATGCGTGCCGCGTTGTTCTGCGTGGCCACGATGAGGTTCGCCATCTTGATCAGGCCCTGCTCGTCCGTCTCGTAGTGATGGAAGAGTGTGCCGCGCGGCGCTTCGACGACGCCAATGCCGACGGTCGGCTTCGCGGTGGGAATGTTCCGCACGTTGCTGCTGGTGATTTCGGGATCGTTCACCAACTCGACCATGCGTTCGGCGGCCTGGATGATCTCGACCACCCGCGCCCAGTGCGTGGCCAGCGTGTGATGCACCGGTTTGCCGCCGAGCGTGGCGAAGAACTCGTCGCACGCCTTCTGGGCAATGGGCGTGGCCATGCCGTCGGCGGCGTTGAGGCGGGCGAGCGGCGCGACCGCATAGACGCTGCTCTGCGGGCCTTCCTCAAAGCCATGCCAGCCGAGCGGCTTGAGGTAGCAGAACTTCATGTAGCTCCACGGTTCGACGTGCTCCGCCACAAACTCGCGATACCGCTGCACGGGGAACTTTGCATATTCCTTGCCCGTCGCGTCCACCACGCGCAGCAGGCCGTCGTAGAAGTTCACCCGGTTCTGCGCATCCACCAGGCCCATGTAGTAGGTCTTGTGCGTGTAGGTATCGCCGGTGATGAGCTTCACGTAGTCCGGGTTTTTGAGGACGATGTCTTTGAACACCTGAAGCGTGAACTGGGCAAACTCCAGCGAGTCCTTCGCCAGTTCCTTGAACTTCGGCAGGTCCTCGGGCTTGAGCGGTTTGGAAACGCCGCCGGGCAGGCCGAACACGGGATGAATGACCTTGCCGCCAAAATACGCGATCAACTCGCGCACGCGCCGGCGCATGGAGATCACCTTCTTGCCAACCTCAACGCCGACCTTGCCGATGACGCCGACGACGTTCCTTTGCTCCTTCGGCGCGTCCGGCCCGACGATGAAGTCCGGTCCGCCCAGCAGATAAACGTGCAGCGCGTGGTCCTCGACCATGAAGGCGTTATAGACCAGTTCGCGAATCTTCCGCGCGGCGGACGTGGGCTCGACTTTGTAGAGATCATCCAGCGCCTTGGTCGCGGCCATGTGGTGCGCCGTCGGGCAAACGCCGCAGATGCGGCTGGTGATTTGCGGCATGTCCTCGGCAGGGCGGCCAATGCTGAAGACTTCGAAGCCGCGCAGCTCGGGGATTTGCATGTAGGCGCGCTCAACGTCGCCGGCGGGATCGAGGAACACGTCAATCTTGCCGTGGCCTTCGAGGCGGGTGATGGGATCAATCGTCACACGGCGACGCGCCTCGGTGGCGGCGGCATGCGCGCGGTCGTGGGCCTTGTTCCAAACTTCCTGAGTCGCAGTGTTCATGACGGCTGTGAGGTTGTGACGGACAAATCCGCCTTTCGCCGGAGCAGGCTCTTGGCGAGGCCGTAGCGGTAAAACGTGCCGACCGGGTCGGGAATGCCGGCTTCGATTTTGCGAATTTCCTCCTCTTCCTTGGCGGCCACATTGGCGCAAAGCGACGACAGAATCTTCGCGCCCTGGTCGCGCACGCGCGAGGTCGGGCCGAAGCAGCCCGTGCAAGGCATGTTGCCACAGGTGCAAACCGCCTCGCAGCCGCCGCGTGTGGCGGGCCCCATGCAGACGAAGCCCTGCGCAAGCAGGCAAAGCTCCGGATCAACTTGTGCCAGATGCGGGCGTTTGAACTCAGTGAAGCTGACGTTCACGGGCTTCGTGGCTTTGCGCGGGCACTCGTCGCAGAGCGCGATGTCGGGCGCGAGCACGCTGCCTTTGGGGGGCAGCTTGCCTTCGAGGAGCGCGCCAATGGCGGCTCTCGTGATCTTGGGCGTGGGTGGACAGCCGGGAACGTAGTAATCCACGTCCACGACTTGATCCAGTGTGCGCACGACGTTACGCAATTCCGGCAACGTGACGCGGTGGCCGTTGTTATGGTGTGCAGAACGCGGGCGGGTTTTCCCCTCGTTCGTGGTGCTGGGGGATTTGTCGTAAACGAACTCCAAGAGGTGCTCGCGAGAGAACTGGTTGGCCAGCCCGGGAATACCGCCGAGGTGCGCGCACGCCCCGTAGGCGATGATGAATTGGCTCTTGCGCCGCAACAGATGCGCCATCTCCTCCTGTTCGCTGGTGCGGATGGCGCCGTTGATGAGCGTCGCGACGATGGATTTGTCCGGCATCGTCTCCACGTCAGCCTTCTTGAAGTCCATCGCTACGGGCCAAAGCACGATGTCCACGGCCTCGACGACGCCGAGGATGTCTTCGGCGAGGTCCACGACGGCTTCCTCGCAGCCGCCGCACGAGGCGCACCAATAAATACCGATCTTGGGTTTAGGCATGAGCCACCTCCGCTTCCGCAGGCTTCATCTGCCGTTCACTGGCGTGAACTTCGGCCTCCAGCGCTTCCATTTCGCGATCCCATTCCGCGAAGCGCCCCGGCAGGTTCAGCGGGCCGAGGGCTTTGACCTGTTCGACCATCTCGTTGATCACGGTCTTCACACGCTCACCTTCGGAGGCCGAGATCCATTCCATCCGCACCCGCTGTTCCTCGATGCCCATGTCCGCCAGCATGCGTTTGAGCATGGTGAAGCGGCGGAGGGTCTTGTAGTTGCCCTCGACGTAGTGGCAGTCGCCGATGTGGCAACCGCCGATGAGCACGCCGTCCGCGCCGCGCGCGAGGGCTTCGAGGATGAACTGCGGGTCCACGCGTCCCGAGCACATGAGCCGGATGACGCGGACGTTGGGCGCGTATTTGAGCCGCGAAACGCCCGCGAGGTCGGCGGCGGTGTAAGTGCACCAATTGCAGAAGAACGCGACGATGCGCGGTTGCCAGGCGGCGCTGAGAGATTGAGGCGGAGAGATCATACGTTAGAGGGGAAATCCGAAATCCGAATATCGAAATCCGAAACAAATCCGAATGTCCGAAGGCCAAAACCCGAAACCAACGCTTCGGTCCGGGGCCGAACTGTGAAGATCATTCGCATGGGACTATTCGCTCTTGTGCACAATTGCGCCGAAGATGCTCATCAACTCAGTGGCTTCCTGGACGAGGTCGGCGCGGAGTTTCTCCAAGTCGGTTTTCCCATCGGAGAACACCAGGCGAAGGAAGAAACGGCTTTCCTTCGCTTCTTTCCGGCTGATCTTGATGTGCATAACGAAGTCCTTCTTGCCGAGCGCCTCGTTGGCCTCGATGTAGTTCGCTCCAACTGACCCGGAAGCACGCACCAATTGCCGGACGTCCTCAGTGTTCGCAATCGTGTGTGGCAACTGGCGAGCAAAGGCACGCACATCCCGAGCGAACTCGTAGGTGCGGTCCTCAAGATCGAACTGCCGTTTGTTCTCGGTGGTTGCCATGGGCCGGGTTTTGAACCTTCAGTATTTAGACATTCGGATTTGTTTCGGATTTCGGATTTTGGGCTTCGGGCTTTGGATTTCTCAAGTCGTCAAGACACCTTCGATCTCGCTGAAGATTTCCTCGTCTTCGAACAGATTCTGTTTGATCGAGCCGCTCGGGCAGGAGGCGACGCACGTGCCGCAGCCTTTGCAGAGCGCGGCGTGGATGACGGCCTTCTGCTTCGCTTCGTCGAACGAAATGGCCGTGTAGGGACACAGCGGAATGCAGGATTTGCAGCCGGAGCAATCCGCCTCCTCGATGTAAGCCGTGTTCGGTTCCTGTTCGATGAAACCCTTGTCAATCAACGACAGCGCCTCCGCCGCCGCCGCGCCCGCTTGCGCGATGCTGTCCGGGATGTCTTTCGGCCCCTGACAGCAGCCGGCGATGAAGATGCCGTCGGTAAACGTGGCCACCGGTGCGAGTTTGGGATGGCGCTCCAGGAACCAACCTTCCGCACTGCAACTCATGTTCAGCAGCCGCCTTACGTCCTGTGCGTCCGTGTGCGGCTCCATGCCGGTCGCCAGCACGATCATGTCCACCGGGATGCGGCGCACGAAGCCCGCCAGCGTGTCTTCCACGCGGATCACGAGCTTGCCTTCCTCCTCCGGCGAGAGCGCCCAATCGGTGACCTCGGCCACGCGGCCGCGCACGAACTGGATGCCGTCCCGGAGCGACTTGTCGTAGAACTCCTCGCACCCTTTGCCTGGGGCGCGGATGTCCATGTAAAAAATCGTCACGTCGGCGTCGGTGTGCTCGCGGATGAGTTGGGCGAGTTTCATCGAGTGCATGCAGCAGGTGCGCGAGCACCAGCGGTTGGTCTTCATGTCGCGCGAGCCGACGCAGAGGATGAACCCGACGGATTCGGGGTGCTTGCCGTTGCGCAGCAAAATCTCGCCCGTGGTGGGCCCGCTGCTGTTGACGAGCCGCTCCAGCTCCAGCGAGGTGAAGACGTTCGGATAACGCCCGTAGCCATATTGCGGAATGCGCGTGGCGTCGAAGAGCTTGTAGCCAGTGGCCACGATGATGTTGCCGACCTTGATCTCGACAAGTTCCTCTTTCTGCGTGAAATCAATCGCGTGCCGGTCGGCACAAGCTTCCACGCACGTCTGCTTGCATTTGCCTGTCTTAACTTGGATGCAGCGCTCCGGATCAATGAGGACCACCTGCGGCACAGCTTGAGGAAACGGGATGTAGATGGGCTTGCGTTTGCCAAGGCCGACGTTGAATTCATCCGGGAACTTGCCTTCCTTGAACACGCAGGCTTTGATGCATTCCTGGCAGCCGACGCAGAGCTCCTCGTCAATATAACGAGGCTTGCGTTTCACGGTGACGGTGTAATTGCCCACGTAGCCGTCCACCTTTGCCACCTCGGAATACGTCCACAGCGTGATGTTCGGGTGCGAGCGGACGGCGGACATCTTGGGCGTGAGAATGCAAGCCGAGCAATCCAGCGTGGGGAATGTTTTGTCGAGTTGCGCCATGTGGCCGCCGATGCTCGGCTCGCGCTCGACCAGCGTGACTTTCTTGCCCGCGTTGGCCAGCAGCAGCGCGGCGTGAATGCCCGCGATGCCGCCGCCGATGATGAGCGTGTCCGGGTGGATGTTGACCCGTGTGGGTTCGAGCGCCCGGTGGAAACGCACTCGACGGATGGCCGCCTCGGCGAGGGCCTTGGCCTTGTCCGTGGCAGCGGCGCGGTCGGTATGCACCCAGGAGTTGTGCTCGCGGATGTTGACCATCTGGAAATAGAAGGGGTTCAGGCCGGCGGCGGCGCAGGCGTTGCGAAACGTGTGCTCGTGCAGCAGGGGCGAGCACGACGCGACGACCACGCGATTGAGCTGGTGCTCCTTGATATCCTGTTGGATCAACTCCTGCCCCGGATCGGAGCACATGTATTTGTAGTCGCGCGAGACGACCACGCCGTGGAGCTTGGCGACGTATTCGGCAACGGCTGGGCAGTCCACGAGCGCCGCGATGTTGCTGCCGCAGTGGCAGACGTAGAAGCCGATGCGAACGTCGCCATTTGTGCTGGTGGGGTTCATGCAATAAACACGTTTGAGTTCAGGCGGTTGCCGCTTCGGCCGGCAAGGATTTCATGGGAATGAAATTGCGCTTCAGCCCGAGTTCCTCCGGCGAGAGGCCAAAGGCCAGGCCCATCAACTGCGTGAAATACACCGTGGCGATGCGCGTCGGCCCCCACCTCCGGTCAATCTGGTCGTGGTAGGCGTCCATGTTGAACTGACAGAGCGGGCAGATGGTGGCGATGACGTCCGCGCCGCGGCGGACGGCCTCCTTGAGCAGGATGTAGCTCATGCGCAGGCCCGCTTCGGGCACCGTGCCGGTCAAGCTGCCCCCGCAACACTTCGTCTTGAGCGGGTAATGGACGACCTCCGCTCCGAGCGTGGCGAGCAGGCGGTCCATCGTGGTCGGATTCCACGCGTCGTCGAATGTCGAGTAGGGCCGCACGACCTGACAGCCGTAGTAGGGCGCGACCTTCAGACCTTTTAGCGGGCGTTTGACCTTCTCCTTGATGACGTCGAGGCCGACATCATGGATCAGCATGTCGAGCGGGTGACGCACCTTTGTCTTGCCGGTGTAAGCCAGCTTGGCGCTGTCGAGCGCGCGATGGACGCGACCGCGGATGTCGGGAAACTCCTCGATGTTGTGCTTGGTCTTGTTGAGCACGAGGTAGCAGGCGCTGCACGGCGTGATCAAATCGTGCGGGCCGATCTTCTCGGCCAACGCCAGATTGCGCGCCGCCAGCACGCCCGCCTCGCCCTCGTCCACGGACATGTAAGCCGTGGCGCCGCAGCAGTTCCAGTCGTCCAACTCGTGGAGTTCCACTCCGAGAATCCGCATGACGGGCAGGAGGGACTCCTCGTAACTGCGTCCGAGACCTTTGAGTGAGCAACCGGGGAAATAGGTGTATTTCATGCGACCTCCTTGGGCTGGCCGTTGCCATTGCTGGCGGCGGCGAGCATGGCCTGCAACTGAGCCTGCTGTTCGATACGCTCCGCCTTGAGCACGAAGCGGCCCGTGCGGATCAGGCCCAGGCCCAACCGCCACGAACCCAGCACCGCGCGCCAGTTGGCTTTGAGGAACAGGCGCATGACCAGCAGCGTCTCAGTAATGCGACCCTTGCTACGGACCATGTGCGAGAACTCTTTCGCCAAAATGGGAATGGGGAAGTGCTTTGGATAAATGCCTTCCTTGATCGCGCGCTGCTTGAGCGCATACATGATGTCCGTGATGCGAATCTTCCGCGGGCATTCGACGGTACAGGCATAGCAGGAGGCGCACAGCCAGACCGTCTTGCTGCTGAGCACCTCGTTCTTGAAATCGGCGCGCACCAGCGCCATGACTTGCCGCGGCGAGAAATCCATGTAGATGCTGAGAGGGCAAGTGCCGGAACACGTGCCGCATTGGATGCAACTTTGGAGCTGGTCGCATCCCGACACGCTCTTGATCTCCTGAGAGAATCCTCTGACACGGTCGGCCTCGTATTTGATCGTGCGCTTCACTTGCATCATAGGCACCTCACGACTCCATCGTCTCGTCCAGAACGGACCAGACGGTGGCACGACTGGGATTATATTGGCTCAACTAAAGCCGCTCTTGGATGAAACGACTCCCCACGCTTTGTCAAAGGCTCGCCATCTATTGCCGCTTGAAAACCCTCAATGCAAAAGGACCTCCAATGAAGCGTATGTGACCTGCTTTTCGCGTCGGGGGCAAACGAACTCGGGAAGGCATGGACTCGCCTGGCAGCTCCGCCACGAAGCCCAAGCCGAACTCCGCCCCCCCAACTCACGCCGAGTCAATTGCTCGACTGGCACGCAATCAGATCCCGGATCTTGACGAGCGCGGTCTTGAAGCCGGCCTTGGCTAGCACCGAGAGTTCCTCCCCAAAACCCAATTCCTCGACCGGAATCGTTAACCACCAAGTGGTCGGTGCGTGGCCATAGAGGTCACGAGCGAGCGCCAGCAACGTGCTCGGATCGGCAGCGTGGGCCATAATCTGGGAAGTCTTGGCCGGTTCGAGTGCCCGAAGCTGCACCTCTCGCGGAGAATCCACCGCGGCGTCCACAAAGACGACGCGTTTCGCATGGGCAATGGGCTCTGCCAGTTCGGGCGTGAGTTGTGGGCACGCCAACGAGCGAACGCCGGGCACGTTCAACTCCGCAACCGCCTCGGCGACCTTCGGCCCGATGCCGTCATCCCGGCGCAGGGTGTTGCCATAGCCGATGACGAGCAGATCCGCGATGGGTTGGCCAGCGCTCACGTTTTGGCCTGAGCTTGGCGCATCCTGGCTTGGTGGGGGCGCACAAAACCGGGCGGAAGAAGATGAACGCGGTTTCGCAACGGATGCGTATGGCGGCGTCAGACTCTTGACTTCCTCAACCACGCGTCGCTTCCGAAACCGCGCTGCCATCGGGCGCAATTAGTCGGACATGCAAGGGCATCTGGCCGACGGCGTGCGTCGAGCAACTCAAACATGGATCATAGCAGCGGATGCCATGTTCGATGCGGTTCAGCAGCGGCTCGGGGATCTCCTTCTGACCCACCCGGATGTAATGCCGCGCGATCTGCGCCACGGTCTGGTTCATGGCCAGGTTGTTCTGGCCGGTGGCGACGATCAGGTTGACCTTCCGTAGCAGGCCGTTGCGGTCCACGGTGTAATCGTGGAAAAGCGTGCCGCGCGGGGCTTCGCTCACGCCCACGCCGCGCAGGCTGTTGATGCCGGCGTCGGCGCGCAGGTCTTCCTCGTTCAGCAGATCAGCGTCGTCCATGTAACGCTCGACGCGCTCCAGCGAGGCGAGAATTTCGATGAGCCGCGCGTAATGGTAGAGGAACGACGAGGTCACCGCGCCGCGGCCGAGTTTCTTGAACAGCTTCAACTCGGCATCGGCCTTGGGTGTGCCCATCTGCTCGGCGACGTTGAGGCGCGCGAGCGGGCCGACGCGATACATGCCATCCGGAAACCCCAGCGGCGTGTAGAACGGCGATTTCAGATAGGAGGACGGCTGGACGGATTCGCCGATGAACTCGAAATACTTTTGCGGATCGAGCTGGTCGGCGATGATGCTGCCGCTGGCGTCGGTGAAACGCAGCTTGCCGCCGTGATGCTCCCACGTACCGTCCGGCTCGACGAGCCCCATGAACAGCGACGGGAAATTGCCGAAGACCTGCACTTCGCGGGTGTGGCTCTTCATCGTCTTCTTCCACAGATCGAACGCGGCCTGCGTCGTGGCGTAAGCCTCGGGCAGCCAGGCGCGAATCCTGGCGCGGCCTTCCTCGCTCAAGGGAGTGCGCACGCCCCCGGGCACGGCCCACGCCGGATGAATCTTCTTGCCGCCGAGGACTTCAATAATCTCCTGGCCGAACTGGCGGAGGCGGATGCCGGCGCGGGCGAGTTCCTTGTTCGCCGCAATGATGCCAAAGACATTCCGCTTCGCCTGCGGCGTGTCCCAGCCCAGCAGGAAATCCGGCGCGCTGAGGTGGAAGAAGCTCAGGGCGTGGCTTTGGATGAACTGGCCGAGGTTCATCAGGCGGCGGAGCTTGTCGGCGGCGGGCGGGATGTTGACGGCCATGATGGCGTCGCCGGCCTTGGCGGACGCGAGCAAATGGCTCACGGGGCAGATGCCGCAGATGCGCGGCGTGATGCCGGGCATTTCGGTGTAGGGCCGGCCCTCGCAGAATTTCTCGAAGCCGCGGAACTCGACGACGTGGAACTCGGCGTCGGAGACGTTGCCCTCGTCGTCCAGGAAAATGCTGAACTTGGCGTGGCCCTCGATGAGGGTCACGGGATCAATGACGATGCGCTATGCCATAACGTGATCAAAATCCGAAATCCCAAATCCGAAATCCGAAGGAAGCCCGAAGTCCGAGGACCGAAACCTTGCCCAAACCGCCTGCCATGCCGTCCCGTGAACCAAAGCGGCGGTGAACCGCACGCACTCCAGACGCTTCGCGAGGTTTGCAGGCGCGCGGATATCGCGGCAGCGTCTGGACTGCGGCGGCTTCAGCGCCGCTCTCACCCCGAACCCGTGCAGTCGCCCCGGCGCAGCGAATAAAGCTTTCGGGTTTCGAGCTTCGGATTTGCTTCGGATTTCGGATTTCGGGTTTCGGCATTTGGCGGTCGGTGTTGTTTCAGCCAAACTTGAGTTGCGCGCCTTCCAGCTTCGGCGTTTGTCCCGCAAGGGCCTGGGTGAGGAAGGCCTTGATGCGATCCGCCGGCGGCGGACAGCCGGGCAGGAAATACTCGACCGGCACGATTTCATGGACGGGCATGACGCGCTTCAGCAGCGCCGGAACAATGCCATCCGCCTTGGGCACCTGCGGATTGAGTTGTGCGTTCTCGATATAGGCGCGCTGGAGGACGCTTTCGGTGTTGCCGAGGCCGAGCTGGTTACGAATGGCCGGCACATTTGCCGTCACGGCGCAATCGCCGAACGACACCAAGACCTTGGTCCGCGCGCGAATCTTGTGGAGCAATTCCAGATTGTCCTCGTTGCAGATCGCGCCTTCGATGAGGCAGAGGTCCACGCCCTCCGGGTACTCTTTCATGTCCACGACGGGGCTGTAAACGATCTCCACTTGATCCGCGAGATCAATGAGGACCTCGTCGAGATCGAGGAACGACATGTGGCAGCCGGAACAGCCGCCAAACCAGACCGTGGCAATTTTCAGGCGATCCATTGTTTCTTCTCCCGGGCGGTGACGATGAATTCCAGTTTACTGCGGTCGCGCTCCATTTCGGAGACGGTCGCGCCCTTGTAGAACAGCGCGCCGGTAGGACAGGACATGACGCACTTGCCGCAGCGCGTGCAACTGTCGGACTCGCCCCACGGCTGGCTGAGGTCGGTGATGATGTGGGATTGCGCGCCGCGGCCGGAGACGTTCTTCGTGCCCGCGCCCTCGATGTGCCAGCAGGCGCGCACGCACCGCGTGCAGAGGATGCAGCGGTTGTGGTCCATGCCGAAGAGGGGGTGCGTGTGGTCCATGCCCCAGCGCGGAAAGCGGTATTCGTAGCGGACGTGGTCCATGCCCTGGCTGTAAGCGAGGCTTTGCAGCTCGCAGTGGCCGTTGGCCACGCACACCGCGCAGACGTGGTTGCGCTCGGCGAAGAGCAACTCCAGCGTCATGCGACGATACTTGCGCAGGCGCTCGGTGTCCGTCTTCACGTCCATGCCCTCGGCAACTTTCGTGGTGCAGGCGGGCAGCAGCTTCGGCGAGCCCGTCAACTCCACGAGGCAAAGGCGGCACGCGCCGACATCGTAAATGCCGTCGAGATGGCAGAGCGTCGGGATTTTGATTCCGTTTTCCTCGGCGGCCTGCAGGATGGTTGCACCTTCCTCGGCGCTGATTTCCTTGCCGTCAATCGTCAGTGTCTTTGCAGCCATAGGAATCCTCGCTGAATCAAGCTTGCGCGGGTTGGGCAGCCTTGTGCGCGCCGTTGGCGGGCTCGGGTTGGAGCAGCACCTCGTATTCCTTGCGGAAGAAGCGCAGCGTGCTGAGGGTCGGGTTCGGCGCGGTCTGGCCAAGGCCGCAGAGGCTGGTGTTCTTCACCATTTCGCACAGCTCCTCCAGTTTCTGGAGGTCGCGCCACGTGGCGCGCTTCTCGGCGATCTTGGTCAGCAGGCCGTGCATCTGCGCCGTGCCCGCGCGGCAGGGGACGCATTTGCCGCACGATTCGTCCATACAAAACTCCATGAAGAACCGCGCGATCTCGACCATGTTCGTCATCTGATCCATCACGATCATGCCGCCCGAACCCATGATCGAGCCGAGCTTGCCGAGCGATTCGTAATCCACCGGCGTGTCGAGGAATTCCGCGGGAATACAACCGCCGGAAGGACCGCCCGTCTGCACGGCCTTGATCGTGCCGCCATCCGGCGCGCCGCCGCCCATTTCCTCAACAATGGTGCGCAATGGCGTGCCCATCGGGACTTCAATGAGGCCGGTGTTGGTGATTTTGCCGGCCAGCGCGAAGACCTTCGTCCCCTTGCTCTTCTCCGTGCCGATGCCCGCGAACCACTCCGCGCCGTTGCGGATGATGGCCGGGACATTGGCGTAGGTCTCGACGTTGTTGATGAGTGTGGGGCAACCCCACAGGCCGCTTTCCGCCGGGAAGGGCGGGCGCGGACGTGGAGTCCCGCGGCGGCCTTCGACCGACATCATCAGCGCCGTTTCCTCGCCACACACGAACGCGCCGGCACCGATGCGGATGTCCACATTGAAGTTAAAGGGTGACGAAAAGATGCCGCTGCCGAGCACGCCGAGTTGCTTGGCCTGTTTGATCGCCGTTTGCAAGCGGCTGATGGCGAGGGGATACTCGGCGCGCACGTAAATGAAGCCTTGGTCCGCGCCCACGGCATAGGCGGCGACCGCCATACCTTCAAGGACGCTGTGCGGGTCACTCTCCAGAACGCTGCGATCCATGAACGCGCCCGGGTCGCCCTCGTCCGCGTTGCAAATAACGTATTTCTTCGCGCCCGGCGATTTGGCGACCGTGCCCCACTTGAGGCCGGTCGGGAAACCCGCCCCGCCGCGTCCGCGCAGCCCGCTCTTCACCATTGTTTCCACGACCTCTTTCGGCGTCATTTCGGTCAGCGCATCATGCAGCCCGAGGTAGCCGTCCGCGGCGATGTAAGACTCGATCCGCTCCGGGTCCACCATGCCGCTATTGGCGAGCACGATGGACATTTGCTTGGTGAAAAACGGATGGTTGGGGTCGGCCTTCGTCACGTCGGTCTTGCCACCCTTGAGAGTGCCGACGATCGAGGCCGCCGTTTCCGGAGCGACTTTCTCGTAGAGTTCCCCTTTCGGGTCCACCTGCACGAGCGGGCCCTGGCAACAGAGCTTCATGCAGCCCACCCCCCGGACTTCCACGTCGTTCGCCATCCCAAGGTCGGCGACGGTCTTCTCAAGCTGGGCTTTCACAGCCTCGGCATTCGAGGAGACGCAGCCGGCAGCCATGCAGCAGCGCAACGTGAACTTCTTGCGCGCGGCGAGTTCCTTTTCCTTGATTTCGAGGAGGTCGTTGCGGTCCATGTTACATCCATTTCTTGACGTGTTCCACGGCGGCCTCCGGCGTTTGGCGTGGCGTGACTGTGCCGTCGTACACCACTGCGGGCGCGATGCCGCACGCGCCAATGCAGCGGGCCGTGAGCAGCGAAAGCTTGTTGTCCGGTGTGGTTTCGCCGGGCTTGATTTTGGCGGCGTCCTGAATTGCGGCGATGACCTTGTCCGCGCCCTTTACATAGCAGGCTGTGCCCATGCACACGACGCAGGTGTGCGCGCCCTTGGGCTTGAGCGTGAAGAAATGGTAGAAGGTGGCGACGCCATACACGCGGCTGGGCGGGAGTGCGAGCTTGGCGGAAATGAAGAGGAGCAGGTCGTCCTCCAGGTAGCCGAAAAGTTCCTGCGCCTTGTGCAGCACCTCAATGAGCGCATCATGCCGGTGCTGATGCTTCTTCATGTGGACTTCGAGGATTTTGAAACGTTTATCCCCGCTGGCGTGTTCCAGCACCTGGTCCACTTTTTTTCGCTTCTTAGCCGCCAGAGTCGCAATCATAGACTTGTCCCGCCCGCCCGTCGCGCCACCTTCGCCCGTGGCGGCGCCGCAAGGGCGCGGCAATTTCCAATTCCGTCGGCGGATAATCTACGGGCGGTCCTGCCGACCGACTCTGCGGAAATTGCAATTTGTTGGCTGTCTTTTGGCGGCTGCCCCAAGCCGCTCACCGGGTCGAGGGCAACGAGCCCGAATTCTCCCGCCGCAGGCCCTGGATACGCCGGCCTCAAGGATGGCGAAGTGTCCTGGCACTCGATAAAACGGCGGAGGTCAAGACGCCGTCAAGCGCCCCAGCGACCGGTCTGCGCTCCGATTTGGCGATTCGCTTTGCCGGAATTGACCAGCAGTGCCAAGGCGAACCACACGGCGGTCTATGGCCAGACACAACACCCCCCGCCACCTGAACGGCAGCGAGGGGCGCAATCTTCGATCCGGCTGTCCCAGCCCTATTTCTTGAACGAGCGAATGTGCTTCACAAGCGCCTTGATCTCGTCATCGCTCAACACATCGCCAAAAGCTTTCATCTTGGTCTTGTCGCCTTCCTTCACGCCTTCCTTGGTGGCCTTGAACATCTCCTCGTCCTTGAACTTCGCCTGCACGGCAGCGCTGGTGTAGTCCTTGGCCCCGGCTTTCTCTCCCATCTTGGTCTTGCCGGTGCCGTCAGCGGCATGGCACTTCGCGCAATGCTTTTCCCAGTTTTCCTTCACGTCGGCGGCTGAGAGGCTCGCCACCGCGCCGATCATCAGCGCCGTCAGTAGAATCGTTCGTTTCATTTGGTCATTTCTTGTTTCCTGCGACAGGCGGCTGGCTGCGGCTATTCCGATAGTCTCAAGCGCTGGCCACCTGGCTCAGATATTTCAAAACTCTGCCGGACTGGCGGGACCTGTTTCCCCTACCCGCGAGTCTGCTGGCTAGATTGACGGCAGATTGTCAGGATTTGTTCAATCGCGCAATCCCTGTTTAAGTAGAGCATTAGAAAGAAGCGTTACCCGGTTTCAATCGGGGGACGCCTTGGCGGCGGCAATCCAAGCCCATGGCGGAGAACGACTTCGCCCCGGAGCATCCGCGTGTGTACGTCAACTGACACCCGCCGCTTCGAGCATCCGCTTGCGCGTGTAGGCGATCAACCCGCCGGCATCAATGATCGCCTGCCGGGATTTGGGCAGCGGCACGACCGGAAATGTTTTGCCGGAGGTTTTATTCACGACTTCCGTTTCGGCAATCTCCAGTTCGTCGCCCTCCTTGGCGTCAATGGTTGGGCACGATACGGTGCGCAGGCCGAGGTTGATGCCGTTCTGGAGGAAGATGCGGGCAAAGCTCTTCGCGACGATGACCAGTTCCGGTCCCTTCAGGCAGGACACCGCCTGCTCGCGCGACGAGCCACAACCAAAATTGCTGCCCGCGACCACCACACTGCCGGGCGGAATCTGCCTAGCCTTGATCTTCCCGTTGAACGTCGCGTCATCCGCAAACGCGAATTGCGGCGTCTCCGCGGGCAGCACCGTGGCCATAAACCGGCCCGGAAAGATCACGTCTGTCGAAATGTCGTTGCCGACTTTGTAAACCACTGTTGCCATATCAACTCGCTCCTTTCGTCTGGCTGCTTCCGGATTGCGCCCCCATCAAGGCTTCCGCGCACGGATCTGTGATGCGCCCGGTGAGTGCCGAAGCCGCTGCCACCGCCGGCGAACACAAATAGACCTCCGAGTTGGGATTCCCCATGCGGCCCTTGAAATTCCGGTTCGTGGTCGAAAGCGCCGTCTCACCGTCACCGAGCGCGCCCTCGTGAATGCCGAGGCAGGGCCCGCAGCCAGAGTTCATGACCACCGCGCCCGCCTGCATGAACGTGCCGACGTAACCTTTCGCCAGCGCCTGCTGGTAGATCCGCGACGACGCTGGGAAGATCAGCATGCGCGTGCCTGCGGCAACTTTTTTGTCTTTCATGATCTTCGCCGCGATGGCCAGATCATCGAGCCGGCCGTTCGTGCAAGAGCCAATGACGACCTGGTGAACCTTCTTCCCCAATACCCGATCCACCGGCTTCACGTTGTCCACCGTGTGCGGACAGGCAATCTGCGGCACGAGTTTCGCCACGTTGACTTCAACCACCTGTTCGTAATTCGCGCCGGCATCCGGTTTCACGAATTCAATCGGATCGGTCACGCCCGCCTCTTCGCGCAGGTAACGTTCCGTCTCGGCGTCGGCGGGCACGATGCCCGCCGTGGCGCCGGCCTCGACGGACATGTTGCAGAGCACGAGCCGGCCGGACGTGGGCATCTGCTCAATGGTCGGGCCATGAAACTCCAGCGCCCTGAAGTTCGCACCCTGCGCCGTGAGCTTGCCGATGAGGTGGAGAATCAGATCCTTCGGACCGACGAATTTCTTGAACCGCCCCCTCACGACAATCTTGATCGTCGCCGGGACTTCAATGTTCACCGCCACGCCCAGCGCCCAAACGCTGGCCATCTCGGTGGCGCCGATGCCAAAGGCGAACGCGCCCAACGCGCCGTGGCTGGTCGTGTGCGAATCCGTGCCGACGACGACCATGCCCGGGCGCACGTAGCCGTTCTCCGGCAACACTTGGTGGCAGATCCCGCCCACGTCGCCGCGGATGTCGTGGAATTTCGTCACGCCCTGCGCGCCGACGAACTCACGCACCTTCTTCTGGTTCGACGCGGTTTTGGAAGACTCGGCCGGCACCCGGTGGTCGAAGATGACGGCCACGCGGTTTGGATCCCAGATTCTTGGCTGGACCGGTGTGCCCTTGTAGATCTCCGCGAACTGGTTAATGACCAGCGCCGCGTTCTCGTGCGACATGGCGAGGTCCACTTTCGGCTCGACCACGTCGCCGGCCCTCACCGAGGGAAGGCCAGACGCCCGCGCCAGGATTTTCTCTGCGACGGTCATGTTCATAAACCTGTCTCTGCGCCGTTGGACGGGATGAACGACAGCAGCCGAGTCCTGACTGACCGGAGAGGCTCTCGCGGGGATCAGGAAGCCAACTCCGTCCCGCCCGGCTCACCGGCCAACGCTAAACGCCGGCTACAACGCGCGCAAGCCGGCAGTATTCCCAGATTCCCAGACAACCAGGCGGAAACCGGCGGCAGACCACGGCCAACCGCTCCAGCTCGCTTGCTTCCGCCGGAAGATCAACATTCACCGGGAAACGCATCAAGCCGGCTCCGAGACGGGCAACTTGAGCTCGCCTTCACTTGGAATTATCAAGGCTGAGGCAAGGCAACTTTCCACGAACCCCGAATGCTTCCAAGAATTCGAAGCGTCCAACGATGACTTCGATCGAATCCCAAAACGCTTTGACTTCCTGGAATATTCCGCCTGGTGCGGCGTTCCCATGCATAGTTTCCAAATCGTCGAGACTCCCTTGTGAAGCCTCGTAGTGTGTGTGGCGCGTGACTGCGCCTCTTTTGAGTTCGAATGCTTGCAGCAAGGCAGACGCAAACGGCAGAATTCCATTGCCAGTCCGGTTGAAGCCGGTAGCATCCCGCCTCCCTGAAATTCGGGAACACGATTTACGCATGAAGACATACGACATCGCACTCATTGGCGGCGACGGCACGGGCCCGGAAGTGGCCGCCGAAGGCGTCAAAGTGGCCAACGCCGCGGCCGGCAAGTTCGGCTTCAAGATCAACTGGCATCCCTACGACTTTGGCGGCGAGCGCTATTTGAAGACTGGCGAAGTGCTGCCGGAGAGCGCGGTCGGCGAGTTGCGCCGGTTCAAGGCCATCTTCCTCGGCGCCGTGGGCCATCCGCAGGTCCAGCCGGGCATCTTGGAGAAAGGCATCCTCCTGCGCCTGCGCTTTGAGTTGGAGCAGTACATCAACCTCCGTCCGGTGAAGCTATACCGCGCGCAGGACTGCCCGCTGAAGGACAAGGGGCCGGAGCACATTGATTTCACCGTCGTGCGCGAGAACAACGAGGGGCTTTACGCCGGCGCGGGCGGCACGCTGTTCAAGGGCACGCCGAACGAGGTCGCGATCCAGGAATCCATCAACACCCGGCGCGGGGTGGATCGTTGCCTCAAGTACGCCTTTGAGTTCGCGCGGCGGCAGCGCGGCGGCAAGCCGTGGAAGGGTCTCAAATCCGAGGACGTCGCCGCCGGCAAGACGGCGCAACTCACGTTGTGCGGTAAGACCAACGTGCTGACCTATGCCTTCGATCTCTGGTGGCGCGGCTTTCAGGAAATGGCCCCGGCCTATCCGACGGTCAGAACCGACTACGCGCACGTGGACGCCATCTGCATGTGGTTCGTGAAGAACCCGGAGTGGTTCGACGTGATCGTCACGGACAACATGTTTGGCGACATTATCACGGACCTGGCAGCAATGATCCAGGGCGGTCTTGGCGTCGCGGCGGGCGGGAACATCAATCCCGAGGGCACAAGCATGTTTGAGCCGATGGGCGGCAGTGCCCCGAAATACACCGGCCAGAACGTCATCAATCCCATCGCCGCCATCAATGCCGCGGGGATGCTGCTCAACTTCCTTGGCGAGACCGAAGCCGGCGCGGCCATCGAAAACGCGGTGGTCAGCGTGATCAACACCAAGATCAAGTCGCTTGCCGCCGGTCGGATGGGGTACGGCACGCGCGAGGTGGGCGACCTCATAGCGTCCGCCCTGTAGCCGGCGGATCAAGTCCTTTCAGGGACGGCAGCCCCGCTGCCGTCCATCCTTGCACGCTTTGAACCCCTGTGAGGGTGTTCGCCCCAAGGAGAGAGCGCCTCTTTGTTCTTGGCTGGTCCTCCCCTCTGGTGGCGTTTCGGTTCGACCTTTTTGCGGACCCTGTTTGATGGGGAAGGATTTCAGGCCAGCGAAGGTCCGGTCGTCATCGGTCACTCGCTCGCGCGCCTCACCGACCCGCGCTTTGTCCTTGCATCAAAAAAGCGTGGCGGGCTGCTTCGAGAACAAGTCGCGTTGATCGCCGGCGGCGGGACGCAGCGGCAGGTAGTCGCGCAAGGTGACTCGCAGGTGGGCCAACGCCTCGGGGCTGGGCTGGCCGCTGTCGCGCGCCGCATCTTGCAGCGCCGCCCGAATGGCTTGCACCAGTTCCCCGTTGCTTTCGTCTATCATGTCCGCCAGTTCGTAGAGGGCCTCGGCGCGGGTGAGCCCGTGGTGGACGTAATCCAGAATCTCATCGGCGAGATCGAGTGCTCGTTCAGATGGCCGTTTCATGGCGCATACTCCGGTGCGTTGCTTGGGTCAATTCGCCGGACAATAAACCCGCTCCCCCCGCTCCCGGCAATCCGTACTACTACGCTGTCTGCCCCGGCCTCTGGACCACCTGCTCCTCGCCGACGGGACCGCAATCAGCGCTGGCTGTGTCTTGTGGCAGTCCCTCCGGGAGTGAATTCCCCAGAAGCCTTCACACCTTGAACCCCTGACCCGTAGCGGCGTCTCGGCAGAGCACCGCAACCTTTTGGAGGCGGAAGCTGGAGGCGCTTTGCCGAGGCACCGCCACGGTTCAGGGCAAGATGGCCCTGGGTTTCCCCGTATGCTAATCTCCTCTCGCATTCGCGCATGAGCGTCCAAGTCAAAATCTGCGGCCTCACCAATGCCGCCGAAGCCCAGGCAGCGGCGGCGGCGGGGGCGGACCTCATTGGGTTCATGTTCTATGAACGCAGCCCGCGCCACGTGTCGTTGGACCGGGCGGCGGAAATCGCCGGCCAGCTTGCGCCCTCCGTCGTCCGGGTCGGCGTGTTCGTGAACCCGAGCCGGGAACTTGTCGCGGAAGCCATCGCGCGTTGCGGCTTGAATCTGCTCCAGTTTCATGGCGAGGAATCGCCGGAGTTCTGCACGCAGTTTGGCCTGATGACCATGAAGGCGTTCCGCGTGCGCGACCGGGAATCGCTCAAGGGTCTGCCCGCCTATTCCACGGACGCGTGGTTGCTGGATGCCTTCACGCCCGGCCAGTTGGGAGGCACCGGTGAGCGGTTCAATTGGGATCTCGCGGCGGAGGCCGGCCGGCTCGGCCGCCCGATCTTTCTGGCGGGCGGACTCACGCCGGAAAATGTGGCTGAAGCCGTGCGTCGCGCGCACCCGTTCGGAGTGGATGTGTCGAGCGGCGTCGAATCCGCGCCGGGGCGCAAGGACCCCGCCAAGGTGCGCGCGTTCATCGCGGCAGCCAAAGCCGCCTCCGCCTGACCCCGCCGCGTTGCGCGATGGACGACTTCCTCCAGCGGGAATCCGAGAGACTCGCGCGCTCTTGGATGTGCCACGACGCCACCGAATTGGAAGGGTATCTCGTCACCGGTGTCGAAGACCCGCGCGTCAACGTTCAGAGCATCCTCACGCGGCATTTCCTGCTGACCGCGCTTTTCGGGACGAAGTTCGACGATTTGATGGAGCAGGAGCTTCGGTTTGCCGCGGCGATGAACTGGCTGCGCCGGCGTGCCGGCGAACTCCAAACTTCCGAAGCCCGCGCCGCGCTGCTTCACGCCCTGCGCCTCGGCGCCGACAACGCGGAAGGCCTCGACGTCCCCGCGTTCTTGCGGCAGTTGTATGGCCGGCTTCCCAGCCGGGCTGGGGACGTCCCCGTGCCCAATTACCTTGAATCGTTCCTTGCCGGAGACCCCGCACCGGGCGCGCTTGAGACATTTCAGGCGTTGTGGAGCGAGACCTTGCAGACCGAAAATCCCCGCAGGGTTCGCGTGCTCGAAGCCGCCTGCGGCTCGGCCAACGACTATCGCTCCCTGGCCGGCTGCGGGCTGGCGCGGCTGCTGGATTACACCGGCTTTGACCTGTGCGAAAAGAACGTGACCAACGCCCGCGCGATGTTTCCCGGCGCGCGGTTCGAGGTGGGCAACGTGTTCGAGATCGCTGCGGCGGACGGCGCGTATGAATTCAGCTTCGCGCACGACCTGTTCGAGCATCTGTCGCCGGAGGCCCTGCCCGTGGCGGTTCGGGAACTGTGCCGGGTGACCCGGCGCGGCCTGTGCGTCGGGTTCTTTCAGATGCAGGAGATGCCTGAACATGTCGTCCGCCCGGTGAACGAGTATCACTGGAACACGCTGAGTCTGGAGCAGACGCGGGCGCTGTTCGCGGAACAGGGCCTGGAGGCGCTGGCGCTGCACATTGGCACTTACCTGCGCTGGCGCACCGGCTGCGAGGAAACGCACAACCCGAACGCCTACACCTTCGTCGCGTTCCGCAAATGAGCCACGCCTGCCGACTCGACTTCGCGCCAACCACCGCTAGCATTCCGGTCATGAGCAAGGCTGTTGCTGAGATTCTGCCGGACGCCCAAGGCCACTTCGGACCG
>CAZJTM010000027.1:0-9783 GCA_964548925.1 uncultured Verrucomicrobiota bacterium
ACCAATTGGAGATGGACCTGCCGGCGGGACGCACGGCAGCACGCGCCGGTTCATTGGAGAGGTTAGTTGTTCCGTTTGGCAACATTCGCCCCCTCGCCGACGGACCAGAGGATCTCATTCACCTTACCGGTGGCGTCCGGCTTGAATTCAATCTGCACGTCGGTGGACTTGGCGAAGAATTTCGTCGGCGATTCCGCGAACAATCGCAACGTCCGCCCCGCGAGCTTGGCCACCAGATGATCGCCGTCCCGCGCGATGGCGATGAACCCACGGTCGCCGTAACTGCCGACATAGCGATCCAGCAAGCTCGTGGCGAAGGTGAACTCCGGCCTGCCGGGTTGGCCCAGCTCGCGCACCCAGATGTTGCGGAAACGGACGGGGTTGCCGTGGTCCTGCAAGGAGAGCGGCTGTTTCTCCGGGTGCGGCGCGTAAGGCACGCGGTCCACCCAGCCGGCGGGGCCGGTTAACTCGACGTTGTTCTGGATCAACACCCCGTTGTGAAACACCGTGAGCCGCGCGGGCGAAAGGAGCTTGCCGTCGGCCTCGAACCGCGGCGCGGTGTAGAGGATGTCGTAGGTCTGCCATTCGCCCGGCGGGCGGCAGGCGTTTACCAGCGGCGGATACTGGCCATACACCGATCCCGCCGAACCGTCCGCGTACGTCGGGCTGTTGAAGGAATCGAGCACCTGCACCTCGTAGCGGTCCAGACCGAAGAACACGCCACTATTGCCGCGCCCCTGCCCGGAGCCCTCCACTTGGGCCGGCGCCGCCCACTCGATGTGATACTGGCAATCACCGAAATTCCGGAGCGTGCGGATGTAGCCGCTGCCTTTCACGCACTCCATGTAGCCGTCATTCACGATCCACCGGGTCGGGCTGCCATCCATGCTGACCCACTGCGAGAGGTCTTTGCCGTCAAACAAGACGACGGCGTCGGAGGGGGCTTTACCCACCTGCTCCGCCGTGCTGGGCGTGGCCGGAGTCACCACGGGCGGCAGCGGCCGGTTGCGGTCGTGCGGAATCCAGTTCGGGTCCGGCTGGGCCGGGCAGGGGGCGCTGGAAGAAACGACCAACGCCCCGGCACCGAGGACCAGCGCGAGACGTTGGGCGAAGCAAGACGATGACTGTGTTTTCATAAAGCAATTTGGTTCGGCGGCATTGATGCCAATGGGGCGGCAGGCTAACTGGATTCCCGCCGGCAAACAAGCGGCGGCTTGCCGCCAGCGGAACAGGGGCCAACCGTAGCGGCGCCTCGGCAGAGCGCCGCCATCTTCCCCTTCCAGGAAGGTGCGGCGCTCCACCGAGCCGCCGCTACGCCGAGGTTCATGGGCCGGGCGGGCGTGTTTCCATTTGCGCGGGTACGGCTCAGGCCATCTCGGCCGGGGGAATTTCCGACGGCGGGTGCGGCGGTTCAAGCAACCGGACCTGCAGCGGGATGCTGGTCGCCACCTCATTGTCCAACATGACGTCCACGGAATAGAGACCGGGAGACTCGAACTTCACGTGCTGGAGGTTGAAGATGAAATTGCGCGTCCCGAAGTGCGAGTCCTCCGGCAGCGCGACGGTGATCGGCACTTCCACGGGGGGCATGATGCCCTGGCCATCAGCGTCCACGAAGGCCAGCTTCAATGGGTGCGTGCCTTCGTCGCCGGTGGTGAACGTCACGCGCAGAGCCACGGCGCACTGCGGATGCACCGCGGGCATTTGCTGGGAGCAAATCGTGTCGAACGCTCCCAACAGATTTAGCTTGCCGCGGTCGTCTGTGGCGGCGTCACACAAAACGGCGACTTGAATCGTCATGGAGAGAACCTTAGTCCCCTCCCCGCCCCGGCGCGAGTCCTTCCAGCAAGCCGCGCCTTCGGACGGTTCCGGGTGAAAATCCCCCGAAAGACCCGCGCCTTGCACCCCTGAACCGCCGGGTGAGGGCACCCGGCCTGCAGGACCGAAGTTTCCGTTCTTGTAGGCCGGGTGCCCTCACCCGGCGAAGTGTTGGCGATTCAATCAAGGTGCGAAATATCCGGGCTTGGCGGACGGCGATGCGATCTGAACCGGCACGACCTACGGCTTTCGCGCGCGGAAGAAGCGCTGCGCGTCCGCGTCGTTCGTCCAGTACAGCGTGCCCGGTGAGTTCGTGAACACCAAAGTCGGGTGGGTTGACCAGAGGATCGCACCAGTCAATGCGGGCGTGCTTTGCACGGTGTAAGTCACGCCGGGCTCTCCCTCCAGCCGCAAGGCGAACACGTTGCCGCCGAGGTGCAGCAACTCCAGCCGCGGCGTGGCATCAGTCACTTCCAGCGCCCGGAAGAAGCTGGGCGCGGGCGGCAAAGTGAGGCCAGTCAGGTTCGCGAACCGACCCGTCAGTGTCAGGCGGTGGAACTCTCCCCATACCGTGCCCGGCTCCAGGTTCGTGGCGGCCAACAGCGCGTAGCCGCGGCCCGGCAGGCCGAACAACGTCAGCACCGGCGACGGTCCGCCGCTCACGAGCAACACCGGCTCGCGCTCCACAATGATCACCCGACCCGCGTTCGCCGCCGTGTTGGCCACGGTTTCGCCGCCACTGCGCCGCGCCTGGAGTTGCGACAGGGTGACTGGCACGATGGCCGAGCCGCGGTGCGTCAACGCCGTGATCCCCAGCGCAGCCACGGTCCGGCGGGACGCGGGACGCAAGGCCGGTTCGAGCCGCAAGCTGACCGCCAGCCGCCCGAGGCCGAGTTCGGTGGCCTGCACGGACACCACTTCTGGACTCGCGCCCTCGACCGTCAGGTTTGTCAGCCGCAGGCCGTCGGTCTCCAACTCGAAGTTGAGGTTCGTCACGTCGAGCGACGAGTTCAGAAGGAGCGGAACGGCAATGCGCTCGCCGGCCAGCAGGTTGCTCGTTCCGACGCTCAACGTCAGGTCGGTCAAGACGTCTTGCACGACGACGGCGAAGGTCTGCGTGGCGCTGGCCACGGGCACGCCGTTGTCGCTGACCACGATCCGGATCAGGTTTGTGCTCGGGCCTTGCGTCTCGGTGGGCCGCCAGCGGAACAAGCCGCTGGTGGAGTGGAGGGTTGCTCCCGGCGGCGCGCCGGCGCCGAAGCTGAAGGTCAGTTGGTTCGGCGGCAGATCGAGGTCGGTGGCGACGTTCGTGATGAACAGCGTGAACCCTTCGGCGATGATGTGGTCCGCCAGCGCGGCGAGGATCGGCGGCTGGTTTACTTCCCGCACCACGACGGTGACCGAGGCCATCGCGCTCAACGGCGGCAACCCATTGTCCATCACGCGCACGGTGAACGTGTTGGTGCCGGGGCCGTCGGTTTCGCCCGTCGGCCAAGTGACCCGTCCGCTGGCCGGGTGAATCGAGGCATTGGGCGGTGCGCTCACCAAGCCGAACGTGAGCGTCTGCCCGGCGTCGGCGTCGGCAGCCGCACTGGCGATCTGCACGGTCTCGCCTTCGTCCACGATCTGATCCGCGCCCAAGCTCAGGGTCGGCGGCGTGTTGAGCAGGCTCACGGTGGTCTGCGCGTCTGGCGTACCGGGAATGGCTTCGACGTTGCCGGCGGCATCCACGGCGGTGCTGTAGAAGGCGTAGCGGTGTCCGGCCACGCCCGGATAGAAGGCGCTGGTCAGTGTCGTGCGTTCGAGCCAGCGGACGAACGGCCCGCCGTTGTCCGAAACCCAGATGCCAAAGCCCGCCAACCCGCTGCCCCCCGCGTTGTCCTCACCGCTCCAAGTCAGCGGGATTTGCAGGTAGCTCTGCGCCGGCAACGGCGCAATGGCGCTCGTGGGCGCGGTGGTGTCTGCCGCGGCGACGGGCGCGTAGGTCAGCGTGTATTGGCCGGTCGAGGCGTGATCGAAGAGATGCAGCACGTTCTCGCGAATCGGACGCTTGCCCTGGCCGATGAACGTGCGGTCCGTCTGCCAGAAGTTTTCCGGCGGCAGGTTCGTTCCACCGGTTCGGCGCACGGCGATCAACCGGAATTGCCGCGCCCCGCCCGCGCCCTGCGGATCGGCCACGCGCAGATAGCCGTAACCTCCTGAAGGCATCGGCGCGCTGAGGAGCACTTCCAGATCACCCGCGCCGGGCGCGCCGTCCACTGCGGCGCTGCGCACGATGGCGACCGGCAGCGCCGCGCCGTCGCTGCGATAGACCACGTCGGGCAGGTCTTCGTCGTCTGCGGCGTCGTTGACGAGGAAGTCAGGCAGGCTGTCGCCCTCCGCTGCGTTGACGATGTGGAGCATCTCGTGGATTTCGACGTCGTCCACCAGCGAAAGCCGCGCGTGGCCGAGTCCGTCGAGGTGCTCGAACGTGGCGCGATAATCAACGAACAAGCCCTGCAGCGACGAGGTGAACAACCAAGTGGCGATGGCATTCGTGCCGGGCGCGATGTTGCCCAGGTTCACTGTGAGCGATGGAGTGAGGTTCTGGCCCGCGACCTCGCTGGCGATGAGTTTGAAGTCAATGAGCAGGCCCTTCTCGTTGTCCACGATCTTGGGCTGGCCGGAGGTGACGCGGACGTTGCGCGCGGTGCCGTTGCCGGTGTTCTGCACGATCATGCCCAACGCGTAAGGAATCGCCGGCTCGATCTCGGCGGTGTGAGGATCGTCGCTGAACACGTCGCGCTGATGAAAGTAACGAATCGTCAGGCTCGGGTCGGGCAGCACGGTGATGGGCGCGGGCGTGAGCGGGATGACAAACTGCTGTCCGCCCAGTGTGTAGCGCAATTCGCCGGCCACGAGATACGGCGTGGCCCCGACCGGCGCGGCGTCCGCCGTGGGCAATAGCGTGAATTCCACCCTGCCGGTGGTGTTCGAGGCAACCACGCCCGAGCCATCCACGCTGCTGAGGCCGGCGAGGTTCGTGGCCGTGACGACGAACCGCTCGCCCGTGTTCGCGCCGGCCGAGTCGAAGAATTCCAGCCGCACGAACACATTTGTCAGGCTCGTGTCGGGCGTGCGGTTCTCAATCTCCAGCGTGGCGCGGAAAGCGTTGCGCGTGAGCACGAGGTCTTGATCCAATCGCAAGCGGACCTGCGCACAGATGCCGGAGCCTTCGGAGCGCGGGTCTTTCCCGCCCCGTGGCGAGCCCGGCCCGCCGCCAATCGGCACAATCATCCCGGGCGTGCACTCGCCGCTCTCGAACACGACGGGATTGATATGAACCGAACCACCACCGCCACCACCCGTGCCGGTCGGCACGAAGAAATCGCCCTTGTAACACACACACTTCGCCATGCCCATGATGTCGAGGCCGATGACGGCGCAGATGCATTCCATGGCCTTGGTGTTTACCGGCGAGCCCATCCAGTCGCCGAGAGCCTTCGCCGCCGGGACGAGGCAATCGCAGATCATGCCCATCGCGCCATTGAGCGGCGACTTGATCAAGTTCGGCGCGTTCTCGATGAGGCTGTCAATGCACCCCGCCAGCTCCTTCACGGCGAGCAACGGACGGATGTCCACCTTCACGAGATGCCAGCGACGATCGTTACCGCAGATCAGGAAATACAGCGCTTCGATCTCGGGGTACTCGCACTCGTCCCCGAACGCCCAGCCGCCATCCCGCGGGCCGCGCGCTTGGGGCGGAGGCGAACCACCGCCGGTGTGCGCGCGGATCGCCGCCACCGCCCGCTGATCCGCGTCCGGCTGCAACTGGATCAACACCGGGATCGTGATGGACGAGCGCGCGGGCAGTTCGCCGATGTCGCGAATCAACGGCGTGATTTTGTAAGTCGCCGTGTCGCGCACGTTGAGCACCACCCCCTGCGCCGCGAGCAGCCCGTGATTGGTCAACGTGATCTCCGTCTGCGTGACCTCGCCCGGGAACACCAGTGGCACGATCAACGGTTGGTCCACCGTGACGACCGGCCACGGCACGTTCGCCTCGAAGGTCGTCTCCAGCGTCATGCGATAGCGGTCCGCCACCTCGGTCGGCACGACGCTCCAGCGGTAGGCGACCGTCTGCACCGCGATGAACGCGCGCACGCTGTTGGTCAGCCCCGCCTCCACCGTCACGGGTGACGAATACGTGTCGTGCTGCGGCGCCTCAGCCTGAAGCGTGTAAGGCCCTTCCGTCAGGCCGAGGAACAAAGCCGTGCCGTTCGTGTCGGTGAGCGTTTCGGCCACCACCGTCCGGCTGAACGGATCGAGCAAGCGCACCGTCGCGCCCGCCACCCGCGGCTGGCCGGCCGTGTAGTAAGTGTTCTCGTCCTCGACCTGCACTTCGAGCGACCCGCGCGCCTCGGACAACGCGATGAGCCGGAACGGCACGGGCAGCGCGCTCGCGCCGCCCAGCACGGCGAGCTGGCCGTCGTAGGCCGTGAGCGGGAGATTCGCGGGCGGCGTGAGTTGGAGCGTGACGGATCTGGTTTCACCGGGCGTGAGCGGCGGCAACGGATTCGGGCCGGCCACCGCCAGCCAGGCGACTTGCGGCAAGACGATCTGCACCGGGCCGCTCGTGGCGCCGCCCTGGTTCACCACGTCAAACGCCACCAGCCTCTGTCCGCCCACGACCATCCCGGCCGTGAGCGAAGCCGGCTTGGCAACAAGTTGTGCCTGGAGCGCGCGGATTGTGACACTCACCGGCAAATCCGTCGCGACGCCCTCCGCGCTGGTGACGCGCAGCGTGAAGTCCGCGGGCGAAGGTGTCTCTGCGGTCACCGCGATGCCGTAGCTCAGCGCCACTGAGCCGTCCGCAGGCAAGGTGTTCGTGGCGAGCATGGCCGTGACATTCAAGTTCGCAGGCGCATTGATGGGCGACACCGCCAAGCCGGTGAGCGGCGCGTCACCCAAATTCTGCAGAGTGGCCGTCCCGCCGAGGCTGGCATCCGGTGCGAGTGTGAGCGCCGGGCTGGCGGGATCAAACTTCGCGCCGAGCAACGTGAACGTATCCTGCACCGGTGCGGTCGTTTCGCCCGGGTGCGCCGCGCCGATGGTATAAATGCCTGCCTCGTTCGGCAGCGGGCGGAAGTTCACGGTGAACGAGCCGTCCGCCTGCGCCAGTGCCCCGATCACGCGCCGGAAGCCGCCTTTGGTGATGTGGATGTTCACCAGCTTGCCTTCCGGTGATTGTCCGTTCGCCATCGTCACGAGGCCCGTCATCGGAACGACTGTTCCCGCCGTCGCGGTCGTCACGGCAGTCTGGACCGTGGCGGAGTAATCGGCGACGACGCGGATGGGCGCACTGCTGACGCGCGTGTTGTTGGCTTCGTCCACCTCCACGGCGGCGTTCGCGGCGTCGGCGGTGACGATCACCCAGTAATCGCCCGGTTGCAGCGGCAGGAACGTGGTGACGCTTTGCTGGAAACTCAGGCCGGGCGCGATGGATTCGTTGCCTTGGTTGAAGGTGAATTCGCCCACGAGCGTGTCGCCGCCGGGCAACGCGTCGTTCGAGAGCCAGACGCGCTGGACGATGGCATTGGTCAGGGGTGCGAGCCCGAAATTCGCCACGCGGAACGAGAGGCTTGCCATCGCTTTGGTAAAGCCGGACGCCGCTCCGCTGACTTCAGTGAGTTGGAGGTCGGGCAGGTTGATGTCGGTGACTTGGAGCACCGCGACGCCGGAGTTGAAGCCGCTCGCCGAGGCGGTGAGCGTAGCGGGTTGAGTACCATCGGGTGTGCCGTCGTTCACGGCGGCCACGGTGAAGGTCGCGGTGTTCGAGCCCGCCGGGATGGTGACGCTCGCGGGCACGGCGGCTTCGGTGGGGTCGCTGCTGGTGAGCGTCACGACGAGATCGTTCGTGGTCGGCGTGTTGCGCGTGACGGTCGCGAACGTGTTGCTGCCCTCGGGCAGAAGCGTGCGAGCCAGCGTCAGCGAGAGCGCCGGGCCGTCGTCATCCAGGATCGTGAGTTGGTTCGTTGCGGGCTCGCCGAAGCGGGCGCCGGTCAGCGACTCGGTGACGTAGGCGGCAATGCCCACCTGCCGCGTGCCGTTGATGAGCGCGTCGTTCACCACTCCCAGCGCGAAAGTGGCGGAGGATTCGTTCGCCGGGATCGTCACCAAGTACGGCAGCGCGACGGCATTCGAGTCGCTGGCTTCAAGCTGGAGCGTTAGTTCTCGGCTCGTCGCCGCCACGCGGAACACCGTTCCGACCACCGCGCCGCCTCCGGCGTTCTCGGCGACTGAGGCCGGATTGAGCGCGAGCAGGACGATTGGGATATCGTCGTCCAACACAGTGACGGCGGACGCGCCGCTGAGGTGTCCCGCCGCGGATGCCGTGAAGGAAACGGCGACCGGCGACTCGATGAGCGTGTCCTGCGGCGCCGCGAGCTTGAAGCTGGCCGAATTGGAGTAGGGCGGGATGGTGACGCTGACCGGGGTGATGAGGACGGTTGGGCTCTGGCTGGCAAGGCTGACCACGAGCGGCTGATCGGTGGCAGGGCTGCGGCTCACGGTGACAGCCAACGTGTCGCCTTCGGTAAGCGCACCCGAGGCCGGGGCCAACACGAGTTGCGGCGCGTCCACATTCAGCACGGTGAGGGTGGCCGTCCCGTTGGTGAAGCCTGCGGCGCTGGCGGTGATCGTCACGATGGCGTCGGCATCCGGCGCGCGATCCCACTGCACGGTGGCCGGGAACGTCGCCGAGGCCTGGCCAGCGGGAATCGTCACGGTGGCTGGGACGGTGAGTTCATTCGTGTCGCTGCTGGCGAGCGCCACCACGACGGCGTTCGACAGGCTGCCGTTGCGTTGGAGCAACGCGGTGAGATTGGGATTCGCGGTGTTCTCAGCGACGCGGCCCCCCGGCAGCGTGAGGGTGAACGCCGGGGGAACCAAGACCGTGTCCATCGCCCATGCGGTGTTGTTCGTTTCGGCGGACTCGACGATTTGCGCGTCGCTGTCCACGACGACGGCGAACCGCACATCACCCGCCAGGCCGGCGACCGGCAGTGTGACGGTTTGCGTGCGGATCACGCCGCTGCCGCTGGCGAGGTCGTTCGTGAAGTGGAAGCGGGCCAGCAGGACGGAGGGACTATTCGTGACTTTCTCCGCTGCGTAGATTGCCTCGGTCCAGCCACCAAGGGCGACTGCCACGCCCGAGTTCGTCACGGTCCAAGTGAGTTCGACCGTTTCGCGGGGGAGGAAGTATGGCCGCGAGCTCACGTTCGCGGCGACACCGGACGGCACCAAATCCGGCAGCGGTGGGAAGGTCAGGGAAATGGCAAGGCTCGCTGTGTTGTTCGCCTCGCTGGCTTCCGCCTGACTATTGTTGGCGTCGGCCCTCACGACGAGGAAAAACGTGCCCGCAGCCCAGCCGGCATCGAGCGGCAGCGTAACGGTTGTGCTGTTCGTGTAACTCGCGCCCGCACCCAGCGGCCCGCCGTTCACGTCCGGCGGCATCACGATGGACTGCGCCGTGACGCTGGCGGTGGGCGAGAGATAAACGCGGTCGCGCCAGGCTGCGCCCGCGGCCGCCGAACCGTTGTTGCGGACGACCCACGTCACGGTCAGGGATTCGCCGAATTGCGCCGCAGTCTTCGAGGCGCTCACACTCGTGACTGCGAGGTCCGCGGCGGAGACGATTGTGGCATTCGTACTGACGAAGGTGTTGTTCGTCTCCGATGTTTCAAACCACTCGCGCGGGCTGTCCGCCACGACAATGAAGTAAAGCGGACCGCTGGTGCCAATGGGAATGAGCACGCTGTTCGTCACCGCACGCGCTTCGCCTCCCGCCAGTCCCTCCAGCGTGGTGAACTGGCCAAGCAGGACATCGCCGCCAACCTTGTTATCCGTCGAGAGGTACACCGCGTCCGTGCGTGGTCCCGCGGCTGGGTTGGTGCTCTGGTTGAGTACGACCCACGAAAGTGGCAC
>CAZJTM010000027.1:9793-40601 GCA_964548925.1 uncultured Verrucomicrobiota bacterium
CAGGTCGCACTCGCCACAGTGCCAACTGGGCTCCACGGCCACGGGCGTGCCCACCACGGCCCCGGCAGGCGCTGCAACCTCTGTGGGAACAAAGTCCACCGGCGGCGGTATCGTGACGGTCCGAATGAAGCGGTCCTCGATGGCTTGCCCATTGATCATGTCGCCGTTCTGGTTCATGGCATTGCCGACCAAGTCAGTGACCGCCGGGCCGAGCGTGAGTGTGTAATCGCCCGGTTGGGATTGCGCGGCGAACGTGATCTGCCAGGTCGTGTTCGAGAGCAATTGCGGCGCATTCACGGTGAGGGCCCCGGCAGGGCCAGTCAGCGAAATGTCCGCGGTCGTGAAACTCGACGATGCCAATGTCTCGCTGAAAGTCAGCACGAACCGGTCGAACGTGTCTCCTATAATGCCGGCAGGTGAACAGGCGACCACCGACGGGCCGGTGGCGAACGCCAGCCCCAACCACACCGCATTGGTTTCGTAGGCGGGAATGAACTCCACGCTCTGGCCTGCATCGGCGCCGATCAGGTTCGCGAACTGCCCGAGCCTTGACCCCCCGGCGAGGATTTGGAATCGGTTGGTCAGGTCGGGCGCGTAGTTGGCGATCAGCCGCAGGTCGAGCGTGCCGCCCAGGACCGCGTTGCTCGAAACAACGAGTTGGTCGTACTGCGTGCCTGCATTTGCCCCGCCCACTTCGGCGATGAAGGTACCAGTGACGGCTTGGGTGTAATTGCCGAGGATGGTCAACCGACCGGCGGATGAACCCGCGCGCACATAGCCGCCGTTCAGCACGTCACCCTGCAGGAAGCCCGCGCCCGAGAGGTCGCCGTCCGGCCCGAGCTGGAGCGTGCCGACGCTGACGAGGCTGTTCGTGGGCAAGGTGAGTTCAGCGTTGGTGAGCATGAGCTGGCTGGCGCCGAGGGTATTCGTGCCAGCCAGGTTGATCAGCACGCCCGCTCCGCTGCCGGAGACGCGCTCCAAAGCTGTCAGCCGCACTTTACCCGTGTCGTCAGATCGAAACTCGAACGGGCCGCCGCCGTTGACGCCGCTTCCGCCGCCGGTGAGTGTTCGCAGACCGGAAAGATCAATGACCGCGCCGGAGTTCGCGACGACGAGGAGGCGCAACCCGCCAAGGCCGCTGAAAACCCCTTCCATGTTCGTCAGCGACGAGAAATCCAGCCGCGTGCCCGTGCCCGTGGCGGAAAGCAGAGTTCGTTGTTCGTTGACGCCGAAGCTGCCGGAGGACGAGAACGAGCCGATTTGCGGCGGCAGCGTGTAGGTGGCGCCCGCGCTGAGGTAGAACCGCGACAAGTCCACGGTGGCCAGGGCGCCGTGCTGGAACAGGCCGGAGCCGCTCAGGTCCAGCGTGCAGTTGCCGAACACCGAGAGCGACGGCGCGACAAAGCGTGCCGCGTTGGGGATGGTCAAGCGGCAGCTTTGCAGCGAGGCCAGTGCCGGCGCGGCGCACTCAGCGCCCGCGGGCAGTTGGAACTGCGTGACCGTGGCGCCGGCCAGTTGCGGAAACTCCGTGTACGCCTGAGCGAGATTGACCAAGATGCCAGCCCCCGTGCCCGTAAGCTGGCTGAGCGCATCCA
This sequence comes from uncultured Verrucomicrobiota bacterium, assembly GCA_964548925.1. Classification (GTDB taxonomy): domain Bacteria; phylum Verrucomicrobiota; class Verrucomicrobiia; order Limisphaerales; family MWDV01; genus MWDV01. The sequence goes on from CAZJTM010000027.1 coordinate 11,389, forward strand.
GGCGGATGCGGCCGGTGGCATCGGTGCGGAATTCGAGCGGGCCGCCGCCGTTAACGCCGCTACCGCCACCCTGGATGCGCGTCGTCCCCGACAAATCCAACTCGCCGCCGGCGGTGGCCACGAACAATTGCCGCAGTCCGCCCAACCCGCTGAAGGTTGCGTCGAACGACTTGAGCGCGGACAAATCCAGCCGCGAGTCGGCGCCGCTCACCGACATCACCGTGCGCTGTTCATTGATCCCCATGCCGCCGGAGGAACTGTAGTTGGTGACCGAGGCTGGCAGGGCGAACGTCGAGCCGGCGTAAAGGAAGAAGCGGGTGAGATTCACGTTGGTCAACGCAGCCAGGCTCGCCGTGGCGTTGTTGCTGAGCGTGAGCAGGCCGCCCGTAAATAATCCGGCGTTCGGCAGACTCAAGCTCGCACCATCCAGGGCGGTCAGCAGAGCGCCGTCCACCACGGTTGGTCCGGTTGCGGTGAAGGTGACATTGCTGCCGCGGGCGGTGAACCCGCGATTCGCGTTGACCGTCAGGCGGCCATGAACCCATGACGCGCCGTCGGTGACGGTGAACGCGCCGCCGGCGACGAGCAAACCCTCCTCGCTCTGCAGGCTGCGGACGGAAGTAGTGTTCGTTACGGTAATCGTGACGTCACTGGCCACGTCTGCGATCACGTTGTTCGTCACACCGGGCACAAAATCCCCGCTCCAGTTGAGCGGATCGCTCCAGTTTGTGCCGTCTCCGCCGCCATCCCAATAGACGACCTGGCTCGGCACGGTCACGATCAGTGTCGCCACCGCACTGGTCACGGCGCCGGCGGAATTGGAAACCACCACATTGTAACCGCCGGTCAGGTTGGTTGCGGCGCTCGCGAACGCGAGCGTATTCCGCGTCTCCCCCGGCAGGTCGCTGCCCTTGAATCGCCATTGGTAGCTCAGAGGCGGTGTGCCGTTGGCGGTGACCTGAAACTGCACCGGGTTTCCTTGTGCCACGCTTTGGCTGGCCGGCTGCACGAGGATGGTCGGCAGGTTGGTGTTGACGAGCAGCCGCAGCTCGAACTGCGTGGTCTTGTAAAAGGGTTCGAACACGTGGTCTGCGTCAATCGCCAGGCCGTTGAAGGTCGAGAATCCGCCCGCCATCGAACCAACAGTCATGACGGGAAACACATTCGTGGCAAAGGGCACGTAGCCGTTGGTCATCGTGATGTTCACTTCGCCGGCCAGCCGGGCGGCTCCTGTAACCACGACTTGATCAAACTCCGTCGCGGCCGTCGGCCCGCCGATTTCCACGTCGAGCTGCGCGGTGTCACTCTCGGACATGCTGCCATTGAAGGTGAGCCGGCCGGGCGAAGAGCCCGGACTGAGCCGCCCGGCGTTATGGAACGTGACTCCCGACACATCGAAGGTGCCGGAGCCCGCCAGCAAAGCGCCGGGGAGATTGGTGAAGGTCGCGCCGCTGAAGGTGAGTGTGGCGTTGGCGAGTTGGATTGAACCGCCGCTCGAGTGGTTCGCGCCCATGCCAGAGAAGCTGGCGCTGGCATTGGCCCGCACGTCGCCGTTGTTGACCAATTCGGCGTTCACCGGGCGGCCACCGCCGGTCCCCGGGCGGAATTCCATCAAGCCGCCGGCGCGGTTGTTCAGCGCGCCGCCGTTCACATTGAGCGCCGCCCCGTAGCCGCCGTTGATGCTGTCGAGCGCGATCGTGCCGAAATTGTTCCAACCATTCGTCCAGTTCAGCGTGGCGTGACCGTCCCCTCCGCCCTGAACCAGCAGGGTCACATTGGGCAGGTTGTCGCTCGCGAGCGTGTTGACGCTCCACAACAGCATCGTCGTGGGGGTGGCGGGGCCGGCCGTGACGCGGATCACAGAGTTGCGGATCCGGGCGGGACCTTCAAAGCGTCCGCCCGCTTCTTCCATGAATCCGGAGAGGTCAAGGTAATTGCCCGTGGCGTCCACCAGCCCCTGGTTGACAAGCGTGCCGGAGAGCCAGCGCGGGCCGCCGCTCCCGTTTCCTGATGCAATCACACCTGTGGGACCGTTCGTCAGTCCGGCGCCGGGCGCGCTCAACGCCGAGGTATAGCCGCCGTTCCTGGATTCCAACCGGATTGTGCCAAGATTCACGCTGCCGTTCGTGTGGGCAGAGAGGGTCGCGTGGTCGTAAGGTCCCCCGCAGACCCAGATCGTCGTTTGCGGAGAAAGATTGTTGCGCAGCGTCGAGCTGGCTGTGGCTATAACGGTGTTGGAGTGGGTGGCGGTTGCCGCGACATCCACCGTGGCGTTGCGCAGGTAAAGCGTGCCGGCGATGTCGCCGCCCAAGAGGTTGAACGGACCGTCAGCCCAGGTGCAAACGCCCGCGGCGGTGACCGCACCGCCGAGTTGATTCCAGATTCGATTGGTGCCGTGGCAGTAAAGAGTGATGCCGGGCTCGATCGCGAGCAAACCTTCGTTGTCGAGGGTGGCTGTGAGATTGCGCGGGCCACCCGTGCCGGTGTTGACTTCGAGCACACCTGAAGAGGCGTTGCGGAGCGCGCCGGTGATGACGATCAGATCACTGGCGTAACCTCCAGAGATCGTTTGGAGTCGGATGGTGCCGCCGTTGGCAAAGCCGCCCGGCGAGGTGAGGGAACCGTGGTAACCATGCCCCCCGCCCTGAACCCAAAGGAGCGTGTTGGTGAGGTTGTCCGTCGTGAGAGTGACGGCGCCGCGCAATGGAATCGTGGTCGGTGAGGATGAAGAACGCGTCACCCGGACCTCGCCGTTGATCAATGCTGCCGAGCCTTCCATCGTGCCGCCATCGGCCTGGTAGGTCCCGTAGAAGTTGAAGAAGCCGCCGTTCGTGGCCAGCACGGCGCCCTGGTTCACCAGCAAACCGGAGCAGGAACGATCCCCACCGCTGCCCGGTTGCGCTTCAATGATGCCGGTCGGTTTGTTCACGAAGCCGTGAGCGGTTGTCGTGAGGACAGAGTTCCAACCTCCATCTGTGGTTTGCAGGAGCAACCGGCCAGCGTTGACCGCATTCGTGGCCGCTGCCAGCGTCGCGTGCCCATATTGCCCCCCACCCCGGACCCAAATCCCGGCGGCGGGAGAATCGTTGGCCAGCAACGTCGTGGTGCCGCTCACGAAGACTGTTGAGTCCGAAATCACGGTGTCACGAACCCGCAGCGTGCCGTTCAGCACCCAAACCGTGCCTTGTAGCGAGCCGGCGGCGAAATCGAACAGGCCCTGCGCCCAGGTCCAGTACCCCTCGGCGTTCAACAAACCCTCCTGCCGGAACTCTCTGCCCGCGCCGTTGGCATACAGCCCCGTGCCGGGGGCGACATTGATTGTGCCTTGGTTCACCAGGTTCGCCGTCAACATGCGGGCGCCGCCGGTGCCGGGATTGACTTGAAGCACGCCGCCGGGAGCGTTCACCAACACACCGCCCACATTCAGGGTATCGTCCCAGCCACCCCCCTGCGTTTCCAGACGGATCGTGCCGTAATTGGTGACATTGCCCGCGGAAGTCAGCGTGGCATGTCCCGAACCGCCTCCATGCACCCAGAGTTCCGTGTTTGGCAGAACATCCGACAGCAGCGTGGTGGTGGCCCACAGGTCAATCAGCGTCGGCGTCGCGGGCGAGGCCGTGACTTTCAACTGTCCGTTCACCAGACGTCCACCGCCCAGGATACGTCCGCCCGCGGCTTCGTACGTGCCGGTGAGGTTGACGTAATGGCCAGTGGCGTCCACCAAACCGTGGTTCACAAGATAGCCGTTGATGGAACGATCTCCGCCCGTGCCGGGCCGCGAAGCGATGATGCCGGAGGCGGTGTTGACGAGATTCGAGCCGCCCACGTTCAAGATGGACTGCCAACTACTGGAGGACGTCTCCAGTCGGATGATGCCCGCGTTGACCGCTCCTTCCGCCGTTGTGAGCGCGGCGTGTCCATACAAACCGCCTTGAACCCAGACCGTGACGTTCGTCGCGCGGTTGGCCAAGAGAGTGGAATTCTCTGCGCAGACGATTGTGGAAGCCCCGGCGCTGGCGGCCACCTCAAGCGAACCGCTGCGCACCGCGACGGCGCCGGCCAATGAACCCCCGACGAAATCGAAGCGTCCCCCGGCCCAGGTGAACAGGTTCGTGGCGATGATTGAGCCGGTTTCCTGACGAAACACCTTGCCGTCACCGTTTGCATAGAGGCTCGTGCCGCCCGTGATGTTGAGCGCGCCCCGGTTCACCACGCTCGCTGTGAGATATCGGCTCCCGCCGGTGCCGGGATTGACCTCGATGACGCCGTCCGTCTCATTCACCAACGTGCCACCCACCACCGCCGAAGACTCCCAGCCGCCGCTGATGGTTTGCAGTCGAAGGGTGCCATGGTTGGTGAAATCGCCGTTCACGGACAATACTGCGTGACCACTCGCCCCGCCGCGGACCCAGAGCGTGGCGTGGTTGATGAGGCTGCGCACCGGAGTTGGCGCTCCCTGGTAATGCACCGTCGTGGCTGCGGCGGGCGCGATCAGCACATCGTTGTTCGTGCCCGGCACGGCATCGCCGGACCAGTTAAGGGGGTCATGCCAGGAAACCCCGTCCCCGCCGCCGTCCCAGGAGACGGGCTGTCCAAACAGTAGCGAGGGAGGCAGGAGAGCAAGTGCCAAGCAACACGCGCGGGTTTTCATAGGCATTGTGCCACGAGGGCAGTTGGATTGGCTTAAATCTAGCGCGAAGAACCGTCGCTGTCACGAACGAACCTGAGCGGATGCCGAGTTGTGCAACGGCGTGATCCCCGCGGTGTGGAAGGTTTCTGACGCGTTTGGCGCCTTGTCGTGCCGGGCAAGTCCGCCCGGCAGACCGCCCGGAGTTGACGAACCCCCGCTGGTCCGCAAGCTTGTGGACCACGAAAGATGTCTATGAACGAATTGCCGGAATACATCGGTCAGTGGCCCAATCTCTGTGGTTCGGAGTCTTTGCTTGAGGCCAAGCTCCGCGAGCGAGGGACTCACCCTGTTTTCTTGCCGGAGAGCCGCGTGGACTTCGGTGGCATCCAGAGCGCGTGCGCCATCGCGTTGCACATGCACCAGCCGCTCATCCCCGCCGGCGGGCCGGACCTCCGAACGGCCGGAATCATCAGCAACTTGAAACACATGATGGACAACCCGGGGATTGGCGACAACCACAACGCCGCCGTGTTCCACTGGTGCTACAAACGCATGGGCGACTTCATCCCGCAGTTGATGGACGAGGGCAAACAGCCGCGCGTGATGCTGGAGTATTCCGGCGTGCTCCTGCACGGCCTCCGCCAGATGGGATTGCACGATGTGTTCGACAACTTGAAGCGCATCACCTGCGATCCGCGTTACCGCTCCGCGGTCGAGTGGCTGGGTTGCCCTTGGGGCCACGCGGTTGCGCCGTCCACACCGGTTCAGGATTTCCGCCTGCACGTCCGCGCTTGGCAGCATCATTTCGCGGCGATCTTCGGCCTGGAGGCGCTCGCGCGCGTGCGCGGGTTTTCGCCGGCGGAAATGGCGTTGCCCAATCAGCCGGACACCGCCTACGAGTTCGTCAAGACCCTTCGCGACTGTGGCTACACCTGGGTGCTGGTGCAGGAACACACGGTCGAGCGGCCGGAGAATGGCCACGGCCCGGAGCGCAAGCACCTGCCCCACCGTTTGGTCTGCCGGAACGCCCGCGGCGAAGAAGCGAGCATCACCGCAATCATCAAGACGCAAGGCAGCGACACCAAGCTCGTGGCCCAGATGCAGCCCTACTATGAGGCGAAGGGGTTGTCCCGCTGGGAACTCGCCGGGAAGCAAGTCCCGCCACTCGTCACGCAAATCGCCGACGGCGAGAACGGCGGCGTGATGATGAACGAGTTTCCGCCCAAGTATCAGGAGGTCGTCCGCGAAAGCTCCGGTTCACGCACGCCGCTGATGAACGCCACCGAGTACCTCGAATATCTCGCGGCGCTCGGCATCAAAGACAGCGACTTTCCCGTCGTGCAACCGATCCACCAAAAGCGGATTTGGGAGCGCTTCAAGCCGGGCGAAGGGGGTGAGCGTCTGACGGCAGTGATCGAACAACTCAAGAAGGAAGACCATCGCTTCCACATGGAAGGCGGGAGCTGGACGAACAACATCTCGTGGGTGCGCGGCTACGAAAACTTGCTTGGGCCGATGGAGCGTGCCAGTTCGCACTTCAACGAGAAGGTGCTCCGGCGCGGCGTCCCGACGAACGATCCGCGCTTTCGCAACGCTTTGTTTCACCTGTTGAGTTCGCAGACGAGTTGTTACCGCTACTGGGGGCAGGGTATCTGGACGGACTACGGCCGCGAGCTTTGCCGGCGGCTGGAAGCGATCCTCGTCCACGATTTCTGAGCCCGACCCGTGTGAACGAGCCGCACTCGTTCAAGTCCACTTCACCCGCAGCACGCCAGGCCGCCGGCGCAAATCGGCGAGCAACTGCTCGGAGACATCGAACCGCGTTACTTTGTGAAGTCGCAACCCACAAGTGATGGTCTTCCGCCGCCGTGAGAGGTCGTAGTCGAATTCCACGGTCTTGACCTTGGCCCCGAGCGCCTCGACGGCTTGCTTGAGTTGCGCCTCCGGTAGCGCGTCTTCTTCCAGCGTGACCTCCAACGTGGCGAACCGGTCTGCCGGAAGGTGTTTTTCAAATCGCGGCAGCACGAACAGGGTGACGAGCGCGAGCAGGAGGCCGAAACCGCCCAACCGGAACTGCCCGGCGCCAAACGCCAACCCCAGCACCGTGACAAACCACAAGGTCGCGGCGGTGGTCACGCCACGAATCATGTTCTCGTGACGGATGATCGTTCCCGCGCCGAGGAAACCGATGCCGGTCAGCACGCCTGCCGCCAAGCGGGCCGGGTCGGGTCGCCACGCGGACCCGTCGGTGGCGCTCTCCGCAAACAACAGTTGCGACAGGATCATGGCGAGCGCGGCCGCCACACACGCCAGAGACGTCGTGCGCAAACCGGCGGCGCGGCCCTTCATCTCGCGTTCCAGCCCGATGATCAATCCAGCGCCAAACGCCGCCAGCACGCGGAGGACGATTTCAAGCAAGGGCAGTTCGGTATTCATGGTGGCGAAGCGTTCTCGTTTCCGGACTCAGTGGGCCAGGTTCGCGCAACCCAGTCCTAGCGCAATCGCGCCTGGAATCCAGCGAAATCTGGCGGTTGGGATTTCGCCTGCCGAGTTCTCGCCAATCCATGGACGCCCAGCGGACAACGCCGCACCGCTCGCCTCGGAAGTTAATAGCCTCCCGGGTTGCCCAGAACATCCCAGCGATGACTCGCGGCGTCCCAACTCAGCCAGACGTAAGTCGTCGCGTTGCTGGCCGCGGAGCCGAACGAGAGGCTGGGAACGCTGGTCCCAAAGTGGAGGGCCGAGTTGGTGACAAAGCACTGCCATGGCCCCTTGCCATCGCGCCGCAATCGGATGCGGCGCAGCTCGCCATCGGAGAAACCCGCCGGGGAAGCGTTGGTCACATTCAGGATCGCGTGGTTGGTGAGCGTCGCCGCGAAGAACGTGCCGGCGGACGCATTGCAGAAGAGATTCGTGCCCACTGGATAAACGGTTACGGCTATCGTCTGGCTCAGGCCGCCGGTGGCGCGATACGCGGCGTCAGTGGCGGCATCCAGTTGATTTGAGGTAATCCCGGATAGGCGGGCGAGTGGCACCAAGCCGGACGACAGGGCGGAAGCCGAGAGCGCCGTCAGATTGCTGCCGATCCCCGAAAAAAGTGTGGCAGCGCACGGGCCCTGCACATTCAGACGGACGCCCGGATCCGCCACCGATGATCCGATGTTTACGTTGCCGTTCCCTTGGACGACGATCGCCCTCACCCCGCCACCATGCATGCCGACACTGGCGTTGGTGGTGGCGTAAAGCTCCCAGCGTCCGCTGGCATCGAAGTCCAGCCCACTCTCTGTCGGACCGGCCAGAAGGGCGGTCGCTTTGACACCAGGGCCGCCGACTTTGGCGTAGCGAGTCGTCCCTCTCACAACCGAAAGGATGGGGTTGGAATCCTTGTCCGTGATCTCCGCAAGCGTCCCGCTCAGCAACCCCGAGCGCACGGTCATCACACAATTCGAGTCCAGGATGAAGCTCCCGTTCGTGCCGCCATCCAGTTTGACGAAAGTTCGGTTGGGTTCGCATTTTCCGACGAGTTGAAGGGCGGGCACATCATAAGTGCGCTTCCGGCGAATGCTGACGGCCCGCGCCCCGCCTTCAATCTGGAGGGGTTCGTCACGGGTCGTGAACGTGTACTCAATGAAACCGCTGACGATCTTGCCTTGGGTGGGAACGTGATGGGAATTCTCGCTGAGCAGAACGGGAGGCGACCACCAGCCGCCGAATGAGTTTTCCACGGACAAGCCGTAGCACGAAAGATGCACGGGCCAGTCGTTGGCATAGATCGCCGTCTTGCAGCCTTCGGCATTGCAGTTGACCATTGAGATTTCGTGGCCGCCAGCATACAGCCAGTAGGCCCGCTGGCAGCCGTAAGCACAACATCCATCCACGGCGGCGTGCTCGTTGAGCAGGAAGCCGGAGTAGAAGCCCGCCACGATGCAATCCTCCACCCGGAGACTGCCGCCACCCGCGTTGTTGCGTCCGGGCAAATGCACCGCGGCGGAATTGGTGTGCGTCGGCACGGGCCCGAAGTACTCCGGCCAACCGGTATCCACAAAGACGCTCCGCAATCGTGCGCTCGCGGCCCCGGCCAACTGCAGACAAACGCGGTCTGGATTTGGCGGGCAACGAAACGCGAGATTCTCCACTTCCACGCGCAGGGCGTTGAAATACGAATCCGGCGTGATGTAACTCGGATTGGTGAAATTCCAGCAGGAAAGCACGCTACCCCCTCCGCCTTGCGGCAACGTGGACCACAGGGTCGCCCCCGAGGTCGTCCACTCCGAAGGCGATCGGACACCCCCCTGACGCGCTGCTGGCGCTTGAGGCCCCAGCAGCTTCACAGTGTTGGCGTTTTGGCCCACCGGCGCGACCTCGGGAAAACGCAGTTGTGAATTGTGCGTGGCGGTTTCGCGCAGCGGTCCGGCGATGAGATAGACCGCCAGCGGGAAATACAGCGTGCCGCCACCATTGGTGGTGGTGTAATCCAGTCCGGCCTGGATCGCCGCCGTGTCGTCCGTGCCGTAGACCATGGGGTAATCCGTCACGGCCACCGCCGCCGCATCGGCCAAGCCAATGGAGTCCGCAGCGGCGACGCTGGTAATGGTGGTCACAAGGTTGTTACTCCCCGCCCCCGCCCCAGTGACACTGATGATCTTACCCACGTCGGCAACCGTGAACTGTCCCGCTGCGACCGTCAGGTTGGTGGAACCCGACAAGATGGTGGCTTGCCCGACCCTGCCATCACCGCGGGCTCCGAAAGCTCGGACATCGTACGACCGGAGCGAAGTGACGAAATGGTTGACCGCGTTCGTCGCATCCACCTTGAAGGCAACGTTTGCTGAGAGCTGCGCGTCCGGCACGGTGCCCGTGGCCAGGGCTTCCGCGTTCAGAGTGTGCAGCCCGGCGCCGCTCCCGACGAACACGTTGAGGGCATTGCTGAAAGTGACCGCGCCATCGTACACGCCGCGCAGCGCACTCGCGGGGAGTACGCCGACCACATTGGAGGCTTGCGCTGCCATCCAGGCGAAAGGCGTGGCGCTCAACGGCTGCACCGGTGCGAGGGCTTGGAACGGCCCGGACTCCGAGACGCTGAACCAGATGCGCAATCCAAGGTCCGGTTGCAGAAATACCTCTGGCGTCAGAGCCGCTGTTGCTTCACCTCCCAGTGCAACTCGAAACAGGCCTTCATGAACGCCAACCGGTATCGGCACCGTGGGTTCGCCCTCAACGCCAACGTTTCCGCTATTGCTCCAGCGCGTTTCTTGTGGCTGCGATTCTTCCAAACGAACGATGGCGAACTTGAAATAGCCCGTCCCGGTGAAGTTCGTGCCCACCGCACTCAGTCGTCCTTGATACGTGAGAACCTGGGAGGGTTGCGCCGGCAGCGCCAGGCTGACGAGGAGAAGCCACAAGCACAGAAACCGTGTTGTTGAACGTGATTCGGGTTGCGAGTTCATCGAGGCAATCGTACGCGAGCCACGTCGCCCGACCAAGCAACTTCCAGGCGTGGCCGCGAAGCATCGTTTGTGGCGGAATCCGCCCGGCTTCCGCCGACTTCCGGAAAGAATATGCGTCATGCCCAGTTCCACGCGCGGAGCGAAGCGGACAACTTCTTGTTGCAGAAGCAACAGAACGTCGTCCAGACCACGTCGCGGCGAGTGCCACCTGGGCGGGAGGGCGCCATCTCACAGCGCCGCGCCGGTTGCGCGCCATGCATCCGGCGCGGGAAACCACCGCCCCACCACGTGACCCTTCGCGCCGGCCGTGCTCAGCCAGGGATGTGAGCCGCGGCGTTTGCTTTCGCATCCCATTCCGACGGACGAGGCCAGAACGCCGTTGCGCGCGGTGGGATGGCCTTCTACTTTTCGTGGCGTGATGGTCACCGAATCCAAGTACGTTGAGCGGCGGAAGAGCCCGTCGCGGCTGGCGCAGTTCGGCGAGCCGGTCTTCGACGAGGCCGAGTGGCTGAACGGCGTGGAGGCCAATGCCGGCAAGTTTGTTCCCTTTCTCACCCGCAAGTGCGGGTTGGCCTTTCGCGGGCGCATCCTCGAAATCGGCGCCGGCCCCTGTTGGTTCAGCGCGGAGTTGTCCCGGCTGCCGGCGGTGTTGGAAGTCATCGCCACGGATTCCTCGCGCAGGCTGCTCCGGGAATTGGCGCCGCGGGTGTTCCAACGCCTCAACGCCAACGCCGGCAAGATCACCCGCATGCCGGCGGATTTCCATCGGCTGGACTTCCCGGATCGCGCGTTTGATTTCGTGGTGTGCGCCAATGCCCTCCACTGCGCACTGAATTTGCCGCAAGTGCTGCGCGAGTGCCGGCGCGTGCTCAAGCCGGGCGGTTGTTTCGTGGCCGTGCGCGAGCCAGTGCGTCCCCTCGTGCGCTTCCGCTCCGAAACCAGCCCCGCCGCGCTGCGCAAGGGCAAGCCACTCCTGCGGTCGCGCGAGGAATACGCGGAGTTGTTTCAGCGCGCGGGCTTCACTTTCATGACCCGGCGACTGAATCTGGCGAGTGGCTGGAAATACTACTTCAACGAGATGGTCAACGGGCTGACTCACGCCCGCTATGTGTTCATCGCCCGGCGGCTGAATCGAAAGTGAAGCCGGCGGTCATTGACGGAATCTCCCCAGGGATTCAAAGCGTTCAGGGATTTGATCGAAATGATCCGCAAATGATCTGCGGACGCTTCGCATCCTTGAGATGGCGTCCCGAACTTCTGGAGAGAGTGTGAGGAAGCAACGGTCGCCGTCCGGCCTCAATGGCGTGCGACCTGATGGCGCTTGCGCCGGCGCAACCGAATCACCGAGCGGGGAATGGTGCTGGCAAAGCAAGCGCCGCAGATCGCACCGATGACTGCCGCCACCGCCACATCAATTGGGTAGTGCTTGCGCAGTTGCATCCGCGACCACCCCACCGCCGCCGCATAGATTGCTCCCGGGATGGCGACGACCGGCGCCGCCGCGATCAGCGAAACCCCGGTCGCCGTCGAAGTGGCAGTGTGCCCGGAGGGATAGCTGGTCAATTTGGCTCGCGTTGCCGGGCCACAGAACGTCTGCGGAAAGGCTGCCGCCGCGTCCGGCCGGGGGCGTCCAACGACATACTTGACCATGTTGACGATCAACCCAGCCATCAGCGCCGCCATGAGGCAGGCGAGCCCCAGCCGTCGCCAGCGGGTGCGGTCCCGCAGGGCGCCGACACTCCAGAGCGCCAAGGACAGCGGCACGCACAACACCAGATCGCTGTAGTCGCTGATGAACTTCGCGCCCCGCGTCACCGCGGCGTTGTCCACCCACACTTGCTCCAACAACGCCTTGTCCGCGCCATTGCCGAACCACACCAACCCCACACCGACCCCGCCCGCCAGCAGAACCATCCAGAGACGGGAGCGCAGCCGGCTCCAGCCTCCGCACCAGACCAGCCCGACTTCGCGCAGCCAGCGCGCGGAAGCCGGCCGGCGGGTGGGTGAGGCCGGCAGGCTCATGCGGAACAGAAGCGATTTGCTCGGGCGAGCACGGCGGCGAGCGTATGAGGGAGCAAACCGGAGTCAAGCGCGAACCCGGCGCGAACCGGGCTTGGGCACGTGACCGGTGGGTTGGTCATGGAGGGCAGATTGACTCCCGTCTTCTTCTTAATCTTGCTCTTAATCTCCATCTTACTCTCTTGAGGGGCTGACCGTCGGAATCCAAACGGGAGGAGATTAAGATCACGATGAAGAGGAAGAGCAAGAACTGCCAGCGTGCGCACATCTGGGCAATCATGCTGGGAAGGGCGCGCATGCGCTCACGTGCGGCGCTCCACGCAGAAATCTTTTTACACCCGGCTCGGATGTTCCTACGTTCGCCCTCGGTTGCCGAAACGTGATGGAAACAACGCCCGCCCAGAACCGACTGCGCCCTGACCTCGAAGTCGCGCCGGTCGCGCTGAAAGCCGGCCAAGTGCGCTGGCGAGTGCGGTCGGCTGCCGTCGCCGAAGCGCTGCGGGAGTTGCTCCAAGCGCCGGACGTGCCCCGGCAAAACAAGGACGCCCTGATCCACGATACTTGGTTGGTTTCCGTCGCGCGGGTCGCACTACCCATCGTCCCTGGCGGGCGCGCTTTGTTGCGCCGGAGCAGTTACGCCAACCGCCACGCGCGGTGGCGGGATTGCTTTCGCACGGCCGGGCCGCTTCGGGCGTTCCGGCAGGCGCTTGCCCTGGAGCGCGCCGGCATCGCCACGCCGCGAGTCCTGGCGGCGGGCGTCGCGCGTGTGTTTCGCCTGCCACGGGCGGGCTACCTATTGGTTGAGGAAATTGCTCCCGCGACCACCTTGGCGAAACTGGCGCAGCAGCCAGGCCACATCCCACCGCTCGTCACCCGCCGGGTGGCGGAGATGATCGCCCGCATGCATGGGCTGGGGTTCATCCACGGGGACCTGACGATCAACAACGTGCTGCTGGATGAACACCTGCAACCCTGGTTCATTGACTTGGAGCGCGGGCGACGATGCTGGGGACCGGTGAGTTGGCGGCAGGCGGTCGAGGATTTTCACCGGTTCGCGCGGCACGTGGGCAAGTTCCGCGTCCCGGCGCGGCTTGCGGCGTTGCGGTTGCTCAGGCACTACTGCCAATTTCGCGGGTGGACGGGGCGGGAACGGGAATTCGCCGAGGCGCTGCGCCGGCGGTTGGCGCACAAGATCGCGGCGGATCAATTGGCAGAGTAATGGTGCCCGGGGCGTGCATCACGCCGCCACTCCGGCCTGCGCCACTTCTCCGCCGCGCGCTCAACCGAGCCTTTGCAATTCGCACATGCGGCGATAGACCGGATGGCTTTGGGCCAGCGCCTGGGGCGTACCATCGCCGGTGACGCGGCCCTTCTCGAACACCAGGATGCGCCGGGCCAGGCTGATGGAACTGAAGCGATGCGCGATCATCACCGTGGTGCGCCCCCGCAGCAGTTCCCGCAAGGCCTGGCCCACCATTGCCTCACTTTCCGAATCCAGCGCGCTGGTGGCCTCGTCCAGAATCAGGATGGGCGCGTCCTTCAGGAAGGCGCGGGCGATGGCGATGCGCTGGAGCTGGCCGCCGGACAAGGCCGCGCCGCGTTCGCCCACAAACGTCTCGTAGCCCCGCGGCAGGCTCGTAATGAAATCGTGCAGGAACGCCTTTCGCGCCGCCTCATGCACCGCGTCGTCGCCGGCGTCCAGACGGCCCACCCGGATGTTCTCGGCCACCGTGGCGTTGAACAGCGTGGGCATTTGCGGCACGACGGCGATGCGCTGCCGCCACGCGACCTTGTCCAACTGGCGCAAGTCCACACCTCCGACAGTGATTCGCCCGCCGGTCGGGTCGTAAAATCGAGGGATGAGCAAGGCAAACGTGGTTTTGCCCGCGCCACTGGCGCCGACCAGGGCGACCGCCTCACCGGGTTCGATCTTCAGACTCACGGCGCTCAAGGCCGGCAGAACATCACCGCCACGGCCGGCATATTGGAAAGTGACGTTGTGGAACTCCATGCCTGCGGTGGGAGGCGGCAATGGCTGGGGCCGGGCGGGTGGCGGGACGGTGTCCTCGGCGTCGAGCACCTCTTCGAGACGGTCGAGCGAGGCCACGGCGATCTTGAGGTGGCCGTGCAGATTGCTCAACTGCTTCGCGGGCTCGTAGCAGAAGTAGAGCGTCATCCCGAGCGAGCTGAACGTCGCGAAGCTCATCCCGCCGCGTACCGAGAAATACAGCGCCGCCACAAAGCCGCACGCCGACACCACCTCGATGGCCGGGCTGGCGATGGATTGATAAAACACCGTCTTGAGCGACAGCCGGAGGATTTCGCGGACGCGACCGACGAAACGGTCCGTCTGCTGCGCCTGCAGGTTGTAAGCTTGAATCTCCAGCGGCGACTGCAGCGTCTCGGTGACGGTGGCGGTCAGTTCGCCGCTGGCCTGGGCCAGTTGCCGCGAGCGCTTGCGCAGGCGTTTTGCCGCCAGGCGGATCGGCACGACACAAAGCGGCGCGCTCAACATGGCGATCAACGTGAACAGCGCGCTGTGCTCCGTGACCGAGAGATAAACGAGATAGCCGATGGCCGAGAGGAGGGTCAGGGGTTGCTTGATGACTTCGCCGCAGGTTTTGACGACGGCCTGCCGGAGTTGCTCGGTGTCGTTCATCAAGCGCGCCATCAAATCGCCGGACTTGTGCTGGTGGTAAAAGGCCAGCGGCAGTTCCTGCAACCGCACAAACACCGCCGTGCGCAAGCCTTCCAAGGCAATGAAGCCGACCTTGTTCAGCAGATAGCGATTGAGGAAGGCGGCGACGGCGCGCACCAGGAAGATCAACGGCAGGGCCGCGCAGGCGGTGAGCAACAGCTTGTCCCGGTAATCCTCACCCCACAGCGAACGGGCCACGGTGGCCAAATCCAGGGTGTGGAGCTTCCTCAGCAAACCTTCAAGATGCAGGGACTGGGCCATGGAAACCAGCGTGGGTGACAGCTCCGTCGGCTTCTGTTCCTGCCCGAAAATCACGGGGACCACGATCTTGAGCATGAGGGGCAACCCGGCGCCCGTGGTCACGGCGAAGACGATTCCCGCCAGCAACCCGCCCAGAAAGGGCCAGCGCGCCGGCTTCACGAGCGGGAAGTGCCGCCGCAGCCGGCGCCACCCCGCCGGAGCGGGCGTGGTTGGGGGCGGCGTTGTCGTCATGGCCTGAAATCGGATGGCCGGATTATGTTTCAGTCGCGGCGCATGGAAAGAAATTTCTCCGCCCGCCGCTGGCGTCGGAAGCGTTGCGAGTAGCATGGTGAGGCGGCCCGAAGCGTTTCCAGAGGTTGATTGGTGCCGAATCCCTCCAAGCTCGGAGGCTGTTATGCTGGAAAAGTGCGTCCCACGGAACGAAACGAAAAGAGACGGCCGCTCGTTGTATGCTTGACGGAGGATTGCCGATGGTGGGACTGTGACCGGGAATTCGCGCGCGGCTGCGCTGGCGCGCGGTTCAGCAAGGGTTCAGGGTCGTGTGATCCTGAAGGCAATGGGAATGGTCGGGCCGCCGTTCCGTTGAACCGAGTTGCCGTGCGGGCGGGTCCTGCCAAAGCAGGGAACGCCGCGTTGGCCACCTGAGGGCAATGCCATGTCTGATTTCTTCCAAACCGGCGCCATCGCCACGCTGCACCGGCTCGGTCACCCGGATGTGCCGCGGCTGGAACGGGAACTGAGCGAGTTCGCCAAGGAAACGCCCATCGCGCTGGTGCTGCCCTGCCACGTCCGCGAAGTGGGCACGAAGGCGCTGCGGCTGATTGCGCGCGAACTGAGGACAGTGCCCTATCTCCAGCAGATTGTGGTTGGAATTGACGGCGCCAACGCGCGCGGCTGGAAGAAGGCGCGGCACTTCTTCGCCCAGTTGCCGCAGCAGCCCACGTTGCTCTGGAACGACGGCCCGCGCATGCAGAACCTCTATCGGCAGTTGGAGGACGCCGAACTGAGCGCCGGCCCGGGCGGCAAGGGGCGCAACGTGTGGACCTGCTTTGGCTACGTGCTGGCCAGCGAACAGGCCCGCATGGTGGCGGTGCATGACTGCGACATCATCACTTACAACCGCGAATTGCTGGCGCGACTCTGCTACCCGGTGGCGCATCCAAGCCTGGGCTTCGACTTCTGCAAGGGCTACTACGCCCGCGTGACCGACAGGCTCAACGGCCGCGTGATGCGCCTGCTGGTGACGCCGATGCTCCGCGCGCTCAAAACCATCATTGGCCAGCACCCCTACCTTGTGTACATGGACACCTTCCGTTATCCGCTAGCGGGCGAGTTTGCCATGGATGTGGACCTGGTCCGGCGCGTGCGCATCCCGCACGATTGGGCGCTGGAGGTGGGCATGTTGGCGGAGGTGTTCCGCAACAGCGCGCCCCGCGCCATTTGTCAATCCGAGTTGTGCGAGAACTACGACCACAAGCACCAAGAACTCTCCGCGCGCGACGCCGACAAGGGGTTGAACAAGATGGCGGTGGATATCTCGCGCTCGTTCTTCCGCCGCATGGCCGCCGAGGGCATCAAGCTTGACGCCGGGCTGTTTGACACCGTTCTGAGCGCCTACATGCGCCAGGCGGAAGACACGCTGCGGTTTTACTCCGCCGACTCGGCGTTGAACGGGTTGCGCTACCCGCGCCACGAGGAGGAGAACGCCGTGGCCACATTCGTTCGCAGCATTCGCATCGCAACCAAGTCGTTTCAGGAGGACCCGCTCTGGACACCGCTCATTCCAAATTGGAACCGCGTGGAATCCGCGCTGCCCACCTTCCTGGACGAGATGCGCGAAGCCGTGCGGCTGGACAACGCAGCATAACGATGGAAACCCTGACGAATCTCCTCCGCAAACTGGTGCTGGGTCTGGCTGGCGTGGCGGGTTTGAGCCTGCTGGCCATGGTGCTGATCACTACCTTGGATGTCATCCTGCGCAAGTGCGGGCATCCGCTGCCGGGCGCGTATGACATGGTCAAGATGGCCGCCGGGCTGACCATCGCCTGCGGGCTGCCCTACACGACAGCGATCAAGGGGCACGTGGCGGTGGAGTATTTTCAGCATCGGCTGGGGCGGCGCGGACGGGTGGTCGCGGACACGGGGATTCGCCTTGTGATCCTGGGCTTGTTTGGCGTGTTCACCTGGCAACTCATCCGATATGGGACGGCATTATGGCGAAGCGGGGAGGTGAGCATGACGTTGCAATTGCCGGTGTTCTGGGTGCCGTATGTGATGGCCTTCTCCTGTGCCGTGGTGGGGTTCGTGACACTGTATCACCTGTTTCACCCGGGGAAGGCGTTGCTCAAGCCATGACCGCCGGAGGGACTTTGGGGACAAGCCTCGCGAAGTTTGGACCGGGGCGCGCAGCGTGAACCGGCCCGCCCCGATGGCGACCAACGCGCCGCTGCTCAAGGGCGGGCGCTGCCGGGCGGGCAAGCGGGTGAGGTCTGGTCGGAACGAACGGCACGATGAAGTTGAAAACCTCAGTGGAACAACAACGACGCAACGACGCCAGGCGGTGCGAGGTCCAGATGCGTAAGAGTCCCCAGGCCGGGCGACCTTTCCGTGAACTGCGGCCTGGCCGCTGCGCCTCGGCAGCGCGCTGCGGACTGAGGGCCACCCCAGATAGCGGCGCTCTTCCGACTCTCCACTACACCGAGCTTCACGGGCCGGAGGCGCGTTATCAGAATGTGCGGGCTTTCCAGAAACCTCCGAGGTCTTCCCTGGGATTCGAAGCGTCCACGGATTACTGCGATCGAATCCTTGAACGCTTTGAATCCTTGGGGGATTTCGCTTGGTTCATGGTCTTCCCGCGCGAGTCTCAAGTCGTCGAGACTTCCCATGAGTCCGGCTTTCTTTTCAACCCCCTTGGCTTCGGGCCTTGGCGCCTTGGTTGTTTGCCTCAACCGCGAAGCCCAAGATGAGCCCAAACACCGCCAACCTGCTCGCCGGGGCCGGCCGAAGGCCGACGGGCCTGCCGCGAGCAGTGCTGCTGAACATTGGGCTTCTGACCGTGGGCCTGCTGCTCACGGAGCACGGATTCATCGTGGATGAAACCATCATCTTCTGGGTTCATGTCCTCGAAGCCCTGCTTGCCGGGGCTTACGTTGCGGATCGGGTCCTCATGCTCTTGCGCGGGCCCGCCCGGTGGACTGTCGTTCAGCAGCGCCAGTTCGAGTACGGGGTCTTGCTCCTGTTCGGGCTGCTGGCGGTGGGGTTGGCCCTATCCTCGAACGACGCGGCCAGCTTGGTGCAGTTCTTTCATCAAAATGTCCGGGGCGATCTTTGGGTTCACCTGCTCAAACTTTTCCTGCTGGCCAACGTGCTGGTGCAACTGCTGCGGTTGCAGCAGCGGCTGCTCTCGCGCGGGGTGCGGCCGGAATGGATGCTGGCGGGATCGTTTGCCATGCTGATTCTCGCGGGCACCCTGCTCCTGCTGTTGCCGCGGGTCAGCGCGGACCCCGACCGGCCAATCGGGGTGCTGGATGCGTTTTTCACGGCGACGAGCGCCAGTTGCGTGACCGGATTGACGGTTCGGGACACGGGCACCGCGTTCTCGCCGTTTGGCTTGGGCATCGTGTTGACCCTCTTCCAAGCCGGTGGTCTGGGGATTATGACGTTCGTCGCGTTCTTGGCAGTCACCTCGGCGGAGTCTTTGCCGGTGCCGCAGATGCTGGCCTTCCGAAAAATCGTGGGGGCGCGGACCCCGGCCACGATCCGGCGGCAGGTGTGGGCCATTGTCGGATTCACGGCGCTGGTGGAAGTCACGGGAGCGGCTTTTCTCTATGCGTGTCTGCCGGCAGAACAGGACAGTCTGGCGAAGTTGGGCTGGAGCGTGTTCCATTCCGTTTCCGCCTTCTGCAACGCGGGCTTCTCCCTCTCGCCCGACAGTCTCGCCGCCTTTCAGGCACATCCGGGCGCGATGCTCACCTTCATGGGGCTGATCATTCTGGGCGGCCTCGGATTTCTGGTGGTGACCGATCTTCTCGGCCTGCGGGTGTCACGGCTGCCGCTCATTCGCAGTGTGCCCTGGGTGCGGCGCTACAATCAACGCGTGCCGGTTTACCGGATTCCGGTGCAGACGCGGCTTTCGGTCCTGGTCACCGCGGTCTTACTCATTGTGGGCCTCGTCGCATTCTGGATGCTCGAAGCGGGCAACATCCTGGCGGGAAAACCGCCGGTCACCCAATGGTGGATTTCGGCCTTCCAATCCGTCACGCCCCGCTCTTCCGGCTTCAGCACGGTGCCGATTGACCAACTGCATCCCGCCACCTTGGTGCTCCTGATGGCCCTGATGGCGGTGGGCGCCTGTCCCGTCTCCGCGGGCGGGGGCATCAAGACGGTGACCTTTGCGGTGCTGCTGCTGGCGTTGCGTTCGCTGATCGCCGGTCGGGAGCGGGTGGAGGTCTTTGGCCGCGCGTTGCCGCAGCGAGTGTTGCTGACCGCGCTCGCGGTGGTGGTGCTGTTTGTGTTGATGGCCAGCTTGGGCGTGTTTGGCCTGGCCTTGTGTGATCCGCAGATGCCGATGCGAGGCCAGTTGTTCGAGGTGGTGTCCGCGCTGACCACCACCGGGCTGTCCACAGGCATCACCCCGCAACTCAGCCCGGGCAGTCTGGTGATCCTGTGCGTGCTGATGTTCATTGGGCGCGTCGGCCCCATTTCGCTCGTCCTGGCCGTGGTGCGCATGGAACGGCCGACGCGCTTCCAATATCCCGAGGAGGATTTGGTCGTCGGCTAGACGGATGGCCCGCGAATGTGGATACTCGCCCCATGAAATGCGCCATCATCGGATTGGGTGACTTCGGACGCGCGACCGCCATCGGTCTGGCGCGCGCCGGCGCGGACGTGATCGCCATTGACCGCAACATGGACCGCCTCAACCTGGTGAAGAACGAAGTGGCGCTGGCCATCCGGATGGACGCCACGCACCGCGAGGCGTTGGAAGTCCAGCAGATCGGCCACGTGGATGCGCTCGTGGCGGCCATCGGTCAGAACTTCGAGGCGCAAGTGTTGGTCGTGGTGCATGCGCGGGCGCTGGGGATCAAGCGCATTGTGGCGCGCGCCACGACCGAGGATCACCGGCGGGTCCTGGAAGCGGTGGGTGCGAATGAAGTCCTCAACCTGGAAGAAGAGGCGGCGCGGAACATGGTGCAGCGGCTCACGATTTCCAACATCCGGAACTACTTCGAGTTGGCGGACGGTTTCAGCTTGGTGGAGGTGGAGGTCCCGCCTGGCGCCGTGGGGCGCACGTTGCGTGAGTTGGACCTGCGCCAACGCTTTCGCGTGAATTTGGTGGCAATCAAGCGCATGGCCCCCGGGGCGGACCGTCAGCCCGTCATCGAACAGTTCAAAGCGGTGCCGATGCCGGAGGACGTCCTCCAAGCCAACGATGTGCTGGTGGTGGCGGGCAGCGTCTTGGACCTGGCCCGGTTTGTGGGGGACAACTCCTGATTCATGGCCGCCTTGCTTCCGTTTCTCCAGTGAATCCTACCGCCACAGAAATGCTCGGTTCGGTGTTGTTCGGCCTGGCCGTGCTGCACACGTTTTGCGTCAAACGCTTTGCCCGGTGGGCGCACCATTTCCCGTCGGGCTCGGTGCGCCGGCATTTGCTGCACTTTCTCGCGGAAACCGAGGTCGTGCTGGGCCTCTGGGCCGCGGCCTTCTTCCTGGGCATCGCGGCCCTGGAATGGTCGGTCGGCGAGGCCGTGCATTACATTGACGGCCTCAACTTCACCGAGCCCAAGTTTGTGTTTGTCATCATGGTGGTGGCCGCCACGCGACCGGTGGTCAAGCTGGCGGAAGCCCTGATCTCGCAGGCGGCGCGGACGCTGCCGTTTCGAGAAGGGCTATCGTTCTATCTGGCGGCGCTGATCCTGGGGCCGATGCTGGGATCGTTCATCACCGAACCGGCCGCCATGACGTTGCTCGCCTTGGTGCTCAAGCGGCGCTATTTCGATCACGGCATCAGCCGGCCCCTCGCCTATGCCACGCTCGGGTTGCTGTTTGTGAACATCTCCATCGGCGGCACCCTCACGCACTTTGCCGCGCCTCCCGTCCTGATGGTCGCCGCCAAGTGGCATTGGGACACGGTGTTCATGCTGACCCATGTGGGCTGGCGCGCGGCGGCGGCGTGCGCGGTTTCGACCGGGTTCATCGCGCTGTGGTTTCGCAAGGAGCTGGCCGCGTTGTCGCCGGTGCGGGACGAAAGCGCCAGCGTCCCGGGGTGGTTGACGACCATGCATTTGGGGACCCTGGCGATGGTGGTGGCGTTCGCGCATCATCCGGACGTGTTCTTTGGCGTGTTCGTGTTGTTCTTGGGTCTGGTCACCGCCACGCCGGAGCATCAAGGGCCCCTCAAACTGCGGGAAGGGTTGTTGGTCGGCTTCTTCCTGGCGGGTCTGGTCACGCTCGGCTCGCCGCAGGCCTACTGGCTCAAACCGCTTGTCCAGAGCCTCAGCGGCAACGCCCTGTTCTTCGGCGCCACCGGCCTCACGGCGATTACTGACAACGCCGCGCTCACGTATCTCGGCTCGTTGGTGGAGGGAATCTCGGAGGAATTGAAATACGCGCTGGTCGTTGGGGCCGTGACGGGCGGCGGCTTGACGGTCATTGCCAACGCGCCCAACCCGGCAGGCGTGGGCATCCTGCAAGACGCGAAAGTGTTCGGGGACGAGGGGATCAGCCCGCTGGGGCTGTTCGCGGGGGCGTTGCTGCCCACCGCCGTAGCAGTGCTGTTCTTCTGGCTGCTGCGCTGAAGGGCGGGCGGCCAATCGTCGCGGCTGCCTTGCCAATGGAGTGGACACCCGCAGGGTTCGGCGTAGTTTGGCAGGCATGGATTGGCTGAACTATCACCATCTGCGGTACTTCTGGACCGCGGCGAAAGAGGGCAGCGTGAAGCAAGCCGCCGCGAAGCTGCATGTGTCCCAACCGTCCGTCTCGGAGCAAATCCGCGAGTTGGAGGACGCGCTGGGCGAAAAGCTTTTCCGGCGCGAGGGCCGCGGGCTGGCGCTCACCGACGCGGGCCGCATCGCCTACGGTTACGCCGACGACATCTTTGCCCTCGGCCAGGAGTTGGTCAACGCCGTCAAGCAACGGCCCACCGCCAAAGCCCTGAGCCTGCACGTGGGGGTGGCGGATTCGTTTCCCAAGCTGATGACGAACGAAATCCTGAAGCCGGTGTTCGCGCTGCCGCAAAGCATGCACGTTATCTGCCGCGAGGGGAAACTGGAGGACCTGCTGGCGCAGTTGGAGGCGCACCGGTTGGACATTGTGCTTGCGGACGAGCCGGCAACCAGCGCCACCCGGTTCAAGGCGTTCAATCATCCGCTTGGCGACAGCGGAACGACTTTCTGCGCGGCCAAAGCCCTTGCCGCCCGGCTGCGACGGCAATTCCCGAAGTCCTTGCACGACGCTCCGGCGCTGCTGCCCTCGGAAAACACGGCGTTGCGCCGCGCTCTGGAAGGGTGGTTCCGCCGCCTGGAGATCCGCCCACGCGTGGTGGCGGAGTTCGAGGACCTGGCGCTGATGAAAGTGATGGCCGCGGAGGGACGCGGGTTCATCGCGGTGCCCAGTGTGGCAGCCGAAGATGCCTTGCAGCACTACGGCTTTCAAGCCGTGGGAGTTGCGGAAGAATGCCGGGTCCAGTTCCACGCCATTACCGCCGAGCGGCGGATGGCGCATCCCGGCGTGGCGGCCATTACTAACCAATCCAGCGCGGCGCTGAGTTGAGGCCCGCCCGCCTCACGGTTTCGCCGCCGGAAACTCGCGGACTTTGAGGTTGCGGTACCATGCTTCGTCATTGTGGTCGGTGAGCAGGATGCGGCCCCGGCATTTCTCTCCGAAGCCCGGGGCATTCTTGAACTTGCTCTTGGCCACGCCCGCCTTCACTTCCGGGCTGCCGAGTTCGTAGGCCAGCACCTTTTCGCCGTTGAGCCAGTGTTCGACGTGGTTTCCACGCACGACGATCCGAGACTGATTCCATTCCCCCATCGGCTTCGGCTTGGCGTTTGGTCCGGGCGGCAAGACTTCGTAGAAGGACGCGGTCTTCTGCAGCGGGTTGCCCACGAGCGTGTCGTCAATCATTTGATACTCCGGACCAGGCGCGCCGGGACGGGATTCCAAGACGAGGTACTTGACGCCGTTGTTGGCCTTGGGCGGCAGCTTCCACTCCCAGGCGAACTCAAAATCCTCGAACTCCGCCTCCGTAACGATGTCGCCGCCGCTCACCCGGGCGACCTTCTTGAGGCAGCCGTCTTCGATCACCCACCCCTGTTTGGGGAATTCCTTCTTCCGGTAGCCCCGCCAGCCCTGCGTCGTTTGGCCGTCGAACAGCAGTCGCCAGCCGGCGCGTTGCTCGTCGGCGCTGAGTGGGGTGGTGCTGTCGGTCTTTTCTCCAGCCGCCGCCAGCGTGGCCAACAAGCAGAAGGCGAGCGAGAGCGTCCGCGGGAGCCAGCGATACAAGTTCATGGTCATCGTTTGATTGACGTGTCATGGTCCACCAGTCTCGACGCTACGGCAATCCCGGATTGCACCCTGTTTCCGCCAGGCCCAGCGCGGATTCATCTGGTTTTTGGGAATGCGGCAGTGTAGCGAGCCGGAGAGGCGGCGAGCGTTTAATCAACGTCCGGGCCTTGTGACTTTCGTTTATCTCGGTGGCGAGGAACCCGCCCCCAGCGCCGGCTGGATCAGTCGGGCCACCACGATTACTTCAAACGCGACTGTGCCCGCCGCCGCAGCATTTCGCTCCCGCAGAAGCCCCCATTGGCCACACCACACGCACCATCAGGTGGGAGGTCACGTTCTCTCACAAGTCCCGGAAGAAGCCGGTCAACATCTTGGCCCTGCAGAATAATCCCCGCACAAATCCCACCACTTGCCCACCGGCGTGAGATGATGGTTGGACGTGGGTTGGGGAGGGGCGGACGCCGCGGCAAAAGACCGATCCAGCCACTCTGGAGCAGCAAGGTCCAGAACGTGGCGCTGCCGGCGTGTGGCGAAAGTGGCTGCTCGGGGAATTGGATTTGGATGGACTAGCCGCCACAATTGAAGGCCGTGGGGCTGACTCCCATTAGGTGAACCGGGCATGGTTCCGACGATGGCGTGGTTTTCATTCATCACCAATCAGTTCCCCATTGGTGGCAACTTTCTCACCACAGGGTTGCGGCGGGGGTGGACTGGCGTTGGAGTTCGCACGCGCCTCCAAAAACCCGCATGGGGTTTGCGTTCCCTTGCGTTGTCACGCTCCCGTGCTAGGGTTTTATACTAATACCATATATTTGTATATCTAAATATGAGACGCGAGCGTTGTGGACTTGGGGAACATTCCCGCCCCACCGCGAACACAGAGTGTCGGTTGTATGCCTCCACCGCCATCAAGCGGACGCAACAGCACTGTCGGCACTTTTCGCGCAAGTTCCGCGGAAACCAAGCTGCATTCGTCATTCGACGGTTCGGCTTAGTGATGAATGCGCCGGACCGAACTGGAAGTGCAAGATTGCCGTCAGTGCGGTTCAAGGAGGCTTTCCACGAGCCACGCTTCAGGGCACTCTCTCCATCCATCCCTCTTCGCGGCCGATGAGTTGATTTAGATTCCAAGAAACCAAAATGAAAAACCCATATTACTCTCACGCTACCCTTGAACAGCCGAGCGCACTAACGCACTGGCTAGATTCCCCACTGACCGGATCAACTGTGACGCCTCTCTTGCGGAGCGTTGCCGTAGTTCTGCTGACCTGCCTGGCATGGATACCGGGGCGTGTTGCGGGAGAGGTGGTGGATGATTTTGAATCCTACGCGGTTGGTTCCAATTTGCACGGCCAGGGCGGATGGGCTGGTTGGGCTGATGATCCAACCGCCGGCGCCCTAGTCTCCAACGATTTCTCGTTTAGCCCGACGCATTCGGTGAAGATCTCCGGGGCGAGCGACTTGGTGCGCACTTTTTCCGGCGCGACAAATGGGCAGTGGGTGTTCAGCGTGATGCAGTACGTTCCGTCCACTTCGTCGGGCACGAACTACGTCATCTTGATGAACACTTATCGGCCGCCGTACCAGGCGTCGGACTTGAACTGGAGCGTGCAGATTCAGTGCGACATGACCGGCGGGTGGGTCGTTTCCGACCTCGGCGGTGGGGCGATGCTGCCCATGATCAAAGACCGATGGGTGGAGGTGCGGTGCGAGATCAATCTGACGTCGAACTTGGTCTCGGAGTTTTACAATGGTCAACTTCTCAGCACCCATGCTTGGCAGGGTAACTCTGGCACTCCCGGATTGAGCGAGCTTCAGGCCCTCGATCTCTATGCCAACAACGCGGGGCCGGTCTATTACGACGCCCTGAGCCTGACCGAGCGGGGCGTGGTCATCCGCGTGGAGACCGGACGGAAGAGCCAGGGCTGCACGGGCTTCGGCATTTGCAATATCACGATTGAGCCGGGGGGCGGCACTACTTCCATTCCGGCGGCGGCCACTTGGAGCAATGGCCGCCTGCAGTTGAGTTTCCTCTCCGATCCACCGAATAAGACCGACGTGTTGGCGATTGACGAAGACATCGTGCTGGACCCTGCCACCGCCCGTGCTCTGGGTTATGAACACGTCACCCTCCGCGCCGGGCAGTATCCGGTGGATTACTCACGTAATCCGTATGGCCAAGTCAGCCCGGACGTTTCCGCGCGAGGCATCATCATCACGATCTACATCGGGTTGCGCAACTGCAAGCCCGGCTTCGGCATCTGCGACGTTACCATCGAGTTTCCAGCGACGGACCGTGCTGTGCCGGCCGCCGCGACCTGGGAGAACGGTCGCTTGCAGTTGAACTTCCTCGCCGAGCCCGCAGATAAGACCAATGTGCTGGTCTTGGAAGAGGATGTCGTATTGAACACAGCCACGTCACGGGTCTTGGGTTACGAACAGGTCACACTCCGCGCCGGACAATACCCGGTGGATTACTCGGTCAATCCGCACGGCCAGGTGAGTCCGGACGTTACTGTGCAAGGCCCCATCGTCACTATTGATCTCAGGCGTCGTTGCCTAGGCGGCTTCGGTTTCTGCCGTATCACAATTGATCCTCTCGCCAGCAGCCGCGCCGTCCCGGCAGCCGCGACCTGGATTGACGGTCGGTTGCGGTTTAGCTTTCTGGCGGAACCACCGGACAAAACCAATGTGCTGGTCTTGGATGAGGACATTGTGTTGGACGGCGCCACCTCGCGAGCCTTGGGCTACGAACACGTGACGCTGCGCGCTGGACAGTACCCGGTGGATTACTCTGTCAACCCCCACGGCCAAGTCCGCGTGGATGTCGCCACCCGCGGTCTGATCATCTGGGTAAGGATCGGAATCCCCAAAGCTGGTGGATGCGTGCCCGGGTTCGGCATCTGTGGAATTGGCACCGGCAACCCGCCTTTTGATCGCGCCGTGCCGGTCGCAGCCACTGTGGAGCACGGCAGCTTGAAACTCGGTTTCCTGTCTGACCCACCGGATAACTCAAACATGTTGACGATCGAAGAGGAAGTGGTCTTGGACGCCGCCACCGCGCACGCCCTGGGCTACGAACATCTCACCCTCCGCGCCGGGCAGTACCCACGAGATGATTCGGAGAACCCTCACGGCGATTACCGAATCATCATTCAACTCGGCGGACTCATCATCACCGTGGACGTTGGGCGCGGCACCAATTGCCAGGACTTTGGCATTTGCAGGCTGACGATTGAATCTACGCTCACCGCTCGCTCCGTTCCCGCCGCTGCCGAATGGGTCAATGGCTGTCTTCAGTTGAGCTTCCTGTCCGAGCCGCCGGACAAAACCAACGTGTTGACGATTGACGAGGACCTCGTCTTGGACAGTACCACGGCCCGGGCGCTGGGCTATGAACACGTCATCCTGCGGGCTGGGCAATACCCGGTGGATTTCTCCGTCAATCCCCACGGGCAGGTCAGCCCTGATGTCACAGTGCAGGGCTTGGTCATCACGATTGACCTTCGGCGCCGGTGCTGGAGCGGATTCGGCTTTTGCAGCATTACGATCGGTCCGCTCGCCAGCGCGCGGGCCGTGCCGGCCGCCGCCAATTGGGTCAACGGCCGCCTGCGTCTCGACTTCCTCACCGAGCCGCCGGATAAGACGAACGTGTTGATCCTCGATGAAGACTTGATCCTTGATGCCGCCACTTCGCGGGCATTGGGCTACGAACAGGTGACGCTTCGCGCCGGGCAATACCCGGTGGATTTCTCTGCCAATCCCCACGGACAAGTCAGTCCGGACGTTCTGGCCCGCGCCCCCATCGTTAACATCCAGATCTGGCGCCGGAACGCGGGAACACCCTGTTCGCCCGGATTCGG
The DNA here is from genome assembly GCA_964548925.1 of uncultured Verrucomicrobiota bacterium. GTDB lineage: Bacteria > Verrucomicrobiota > Verrucomicrobiia > Limisphaerales > MWDV01 > MWDV01. Next base: position 38,812 of record CAZJTM010000027.1, read on the forward strand.
TTTGTGCGGCGTGACGATTGAGATCTCACTCAGTGCTCGCGATGTCCCAACTGCCGCCGAATGGGTCAATGGTCGCTTGCAGTTGAGCTTTTTGTCCGAACCGCCGGACAAGACGAACGTGTGGACGGTGGATCAAGACGTGGTGTTGGACCGCGCGATTTCGCGATTGTTGGGCTATGATCAAGTCACGATCCGCGCCGGGCAATACCCGGTGGATTACTCGCGCAGCCCGTATGGCCAGGTGAGCCCCGACACCACGGTTCAGGGGTTGACAATCTGGGTGCGAATCGGCTTGCCCAGTCTGGGTTGCAGAGGTTTCGGGCTCTGCGGGATCGGTACCGGGAATCCGCCTTGGGAACGCGGCGTGCAAGCGACCGCCACCTGGGTGAATGACGATCTTCATTTGGGTTTCCTGTCAGAACCGCCGGACAAGACAAATATCTTGGTGCTGGAGCAAGACCTTCCGCTGGATCCCGCGACCTCGCGGTTGCTGGGGCATGAACAAGTCACACTGCGCGCCGGGCAATATGCCGTGGATTACTCCCAGAACCCCAACGGCGAGGTCGCCCCAGCCACGATCATCCAAGAAAAGCTGTCCATCGGGCACGCCTCCGATGGCACCCTGACCCTCACCTGGCCGGGGGTGGGCTGGACCTTGCAGACTTCTACAAACCTCCTCGGCCCTTGGATGGAAACCGAATTGCAGACCAGTCCCGTGAACGTGGCAACCAGCGAGCCAAGAAGATACTTCCGTTTGATCAAACCTTGAGCAGTGCCCTGAGTTGGCGGCTGCAACTGGGAGGCAGTTAAAGTGGTTGGCTTCTGTCTCCGACAAAAGGCCAAAGCCACGCCAGTTCGGCGTGGCCTGCCGATCGTTTGCTTGTAATTGCGCTCCGTTTACCTGCGCCCGGCGCGAAGGCAGAGCGCGCACAGGAGACCCAAACTCAACAGCGAAAGGCTGGTGGGTTCAGGGACGAGCGCGATCTGGACGTAGCCCTTGCTGGCAACATCCGTCACCCACACATTCGGTCCGATCGTCTCGAATCCATACTGGACATGGCGACCCGGGGCTGGGTCGGTTGCAAGGCTGATGCTGAAGGCGCCGTTGGCGAGCGGCGCGGTGACTGAGGTGAAAGACGACCAGTCGGGAGCAAAGTCCTTGATGAAGGCAACGGAGGTGTAGGGGCTCACCAAGGTGTTGGCCAGTACCACACCGGAAAAAGTGACGGTCTGGCCGGACAGAAGCCCCGTCTCTTCCACGTACAAGTTGGCGTCCATCGTCTTGTTACCGGTGGCGCCCGGCCCCCCACTCGGGGTGTACCAATATGAAGACGCATCCCCAATCGTGTTGGGCGTAAGAGTGAGCATGGTGGCCGAAAAACTCGCGTTAAGATCCGCGATGCCCCAGCCGCTGCCCCACAAATAGGCCCCACCGTTGGCCGGAAGTTCAAACACATTCATGTAGCCGAGCCAGTTCTTTCCCGGGTCCACATAGACATCCACCGCTGCAACTCGGTTCGAGCCGGCCAGAACCGCGCTGGCCGCAGTTATCATCACTGCGAGGTTTCTCAGATGCTTCTTCATGCGACTGGTTGTTTGTTGCTGTTTTTGTTCGATGTCATGCACTGCGTGTAACGGTTTATACTACAACTTTGGTTTCGGCGTCAATGTGTGGTTTACATTCCATTACCCGGCGGGCGCATCTCAGTTTATTGCAGCCCTCCACTCTTCCTTGGGAATTCAGCGGATGAGAGCCATGCTCTTGCGGGCAATTCCACGATGTCTGCATA
>CAZJTM010000028.1:0-39834 GCA_964548925.1 uncultured Verrucomicrobiota bacterium
GTCATGCCATCAAAGTCTGCCAAATCCGATCTTCACCGAAAACGTCAGAGAACCTGTTTTGGAGTCTGTCTGTTTTGGGTTCAGCGTAGTGGTTGGTGCAACCCGGGATGACGTTTGTCGCGACCTCGTGGCCTACCGCGCCGCCATCGCCGCGGGCTAACCGGCGCTGATCAACTCCGCCTTCGGCCTCGCGTTCGTTTTCACCGGAGCGCCGATTTACTTCTTCTACCGGGGGCGAAGAAAGGTTAGGCCAACCGAGCGCGATTCAAAGTCGCCGCGGGTGAGTATGCAGTGCCAATTCTCGTATTCGTCTTCCTCCGCCGCTATTTGAAGCGGTTCGTCGACCAGTCGCCAATTTCTCGAATGGCGTCTGGTTCACCCAACTGCGCAGCCTTTAGCAAAAGTGCATGGCCACGCGCTTCATCCTTAGTGTCTGGCCGGAAACTTGGAAAGAGTCGGCGAGTGTTGAGTTTTGTTGAGACGAGAATCTGCGAATGTCCCTGCAGGGTTTGAAACTTTCCGCGGTTTGGCGCGTCTGAGCCTGCCACCTTCGCCATGCGCCAACGCTACGCGCCCCAAGCCGACTTCAACCTCATCCCGATCGAGAAGATGGTCCTGCCGACCAAGAGCCGCGATGCGTTGCCGCCCATCCTCGCGGGCCTGCAATGGATTTGGATCCATCCCACGCTCAAGGCCGAGCTCTTCGCGCTGCTCGAAGCCAAAATCCTGGCGGGCCAGAAAGCCACCGGCCGCACCGGCATGGACCTGTGGCAAATCCTCGTGCTGGGTGTCGTGCGCCTGGGCCTGGACGCCAATTGGGATCGGCTGGAAGACCTGGCCAATCATCACACGCTCCTCCGCCAGATGCTCGGCGTGCCCGCGGTGAACTGGGGCGCGGCCGAGCCCAAAACCTTCGCCCGCCAGACGCTGCGCGACAACGTCGCGCTGCTCGACGAGGCGCTGCTCAAGGAAATCAACGCGCGCGTGGCCGCCGCGGGAAGGGCGGTGTTCGCAAAAAAAGGCGGCGCGCCGCTGGCGGCACTTGAGATCAAGGTGGACACCTACGTGCTGGAAACCGACGTGCATTTCCCCACCGACCTGAACCTGCTCTGGGACGCGGCCCGCAAGTGAGTGGACCTGGTGGAACAGTTCCGCGGCCTGCCCGGCTGGCGCAAAGCCAAGGACTGGCGCCGCCGGCTCAAGCGCCTGGAACGGCGGGCCCGCAAAACCGTTTATGGCGGCGGCGCGCAAAAAGAACAGCGCGTGTAGGCCGCCGTGCGCGAGTATCTGGGCGCGGGACGCGACCTCTGCGCCAAAGTCCGTGCCCGTCTCCTGACGTTGTGCGGGCAGACGCTGGGCCTGGCCGATCTGGCGCGCTGGGAAGCGTTGGAATACTTTGCCCGGATGCTCGACAAACACTTGGATCTGGTCGAGCGCCGGTTGCTCAAAGAAGAAACCCTTCCCGCCGCCGAAAAGGTTTTTTCCCTGTTCGAGCCGCACCCCGAATGGATTCAAAAAGGCAAGCAGCGGCCCAACGTCGAACTGGGCCATCGGCTGTTGATCGCGACCCGCCAGCACCAGTTGATCCACGACTCCGACGTGCCCGTGGGCGGGGCCGACGTGGACCAAAGCGTGCCGGGGGCCGACCGGTTGCTGGGCCGCTACGGGGCCGGCCAGATCGCCAGCCTCTCCTTCGACAAAGGCTTAACGCGCGCCGAAGACCGGGAACTGTTGAGCCTCTACGTGCCGACGGGGGTGCTGCCCAAGCGCGGAAAAAAGAACGCGGCGGAAAGCCAGCGCGAGAACGAGAAGACCTTCGTGGCGTTGCGCCGGAGGCCCAGCGCGGTGGAGAGCGAGATCAACAGTTTGGAACACCACGGATTAAACCGGTGCTTGGACCTGAGACTGGGCGGCTATCGGCGCTACGTCGGCTACGGCGTGTTGAGCTACAACCTGCACGTGATCGGGCGGGAGTTGCTGGCGCGAGCGCGCGCGGGATGTGTGCCGCAGCGAGCGGCGGCCTGAAGCCGCGACACCCGGGGCGTTTTGGAAAGTCCGACAGGATCGGGGTCGTCACAGCAGGCGATTTTCGGGTGATTTGGCGAGCCGCATGAAAAAAACCATGCGCCGGCCGATCTGGAGGCTTCGCGCACTCCGCCCCGCCGCTGAAAAACACAAGTTTCCGGCCAGACGCTAATGAGCATTGCCGGCGTTCCTCCGGCTCGACAAGACCCCGTCGGGATGCCATTTTCAAGTCGTGCCGGCAGAGAAATTGGAACAACTGCGCGCCGTTCTGCGCGGATATGGATCATGCCTCGTCGCCTATTCAGGCGGGGTGGACTCGGTGTTTCTGGCGTTTGTGGCGCACCAGACGCTCGGGGTGAAGGCGCTGGCGGCCATCGCGGATTCACCCAGCCTGCCGCGCGCCGAACTGGCCGAGGCGCTGGCCTTGGGGCGGCAGTTCGGTTTTCCCGTCCGCGTGGTGCGCACCCGGGAGTTTGACAACCCCGGCTATCTGGCGAACCCCGTCAACCGCTGTTACTTCTGCAAGACCGAGTTGTTCGCCGAGTTGGCGCCGCTCGCCAAGGCGGAGAGCTTCGCGGTCATCGCCTATGGCGAAAACGCCAGCGACGTGGGCGATTTTCGCCCCGGCGCACAGGCGGCGGCGGAGTTTCAGGTGCGGGCGCCCCTCAAGGAAACCGGCCTCACCAAGGCGGAAATCCGCGAGCTTTCGGCGGAATTGGGATTGCCCACCGCGGACAAGCCCCAGATGGCCTGTCTCAGTTCCCGCATTCCCTACGGCGAGGTGGTCACGCCGATGAAACTGCGCATGATCGAACAAGCGGAAAGCGTGTTGCGCGGTTTTGGGTTTTACGACGTGCGGGTGCGGCATCATGAGTTGCGCGCGTCCGTGGGGTCGTTGAACCGTGAAACGGTCAAACCGGCGGCGACCGGTTCAACGATTCAACGGTTCAACGGTTCAACGTACCTCGCCCGCATTGAGGTCGGCCCGACCGAGCTGCCGAAGTTTCTAGCCAACGGCGCTTCCGGGAAGATCGCCGAGGCGTTGAGGCAGATCGGCTACGCGCACGTCACGCTGGACTTGCAGGGCTACCGCCGCGGCAGCTTGAACGAGGCGGTGGCGGGAACGCCTTCGTCCGCCGGAGGGCCGGGTGGGGCTTGAGCAGCAACTTTTGCCTGGCGGCGGTTTTTGAGAGGTAACAGGAATGCCACAGTTCTCATATCGGGCCCGGCGACGAACCGGAGAGGTCGTGGAAGGCGTGCTGGATGGCGCCGACCGCGCGGCGGCGCTCGTGCAGATCGAGCGTCTGGGACTTTTCCCGGTGACGGTGGACATCGCGAAAAGCGCGGCGGGCGCGGCCGCGGCGGCGGATCGCCCGAAGAAGAGCGGCAAGACAGAATTGAGCGCCCTGCTCCCGCCGACCTTGCGCGAGTATCTCAACCGCCCGCGCAAGCCGAAGCTTCAGGAACTCGCCACGTTTACGCAGCAACTGGCCAACCTGCTCCAATCCGGCATGCCGCTGACCGTGGCCCTCAACAGCATGACGCATCTCGGCACCAAGGGCATCTCTGCCGAGGTCAGCAAGCAGTTGCGGCAGGAGGTCATGGAGGGGCGAAGCCTCTCGGACGCGATGGCCAAGCAGCCGGTGATCTTCTCCGATCTGTATGTGAACATGGTGCGCGCCGGCGAGCAGAGCGGCGCCATGGTGGTGGTGTTGCGGCGCATGGCGGATCACTTCGAGCGGTTCGCCCAAGTCCAGTCGAAGTTCAGTTCCGCCCTGGTGTATCCCGCCTTCGTCGCGGTGGTGGGGGTGGCGATCATGTTCTTTTTCATGACGTACATGCTGCCGAAGTTTCTCTCCATGTTTGAAGGCATGGAGATGGAACTACCCATGATGACGCAGTTGCTGGTCAACATCAGCCACCTCTTTTCCGGCTATTGGTGGTTGATGATCGCGGTGGGCATCGTTGGTGTGGTGCTCTTCAAGCGCTTCCAATCCACCGAGGAGGGCCGCCGCAGGCTGGACGAGTGGAAGATGAACGCCCCGATCTTCGGCAAGGTGGTTCGGTTGAACCTGTTTGCCACGTTTGCGCGGACGCTCTCGACGCTTCTGGAAAACGGCGTCCCCGTGCTCACGGCCTTGAAGATCACCGAGCAAGTGCTGCCCAACCGCCTGCTGCGCGAGGCCATCGCCCGGACGCGCGAGGACGTCACGGACGGCAAGACCCTCGCGCAACCACTCGGGCGCAGCAAACTCTTTCCCCAACTCATGGTGGACCTGGTCAAGATTGGCGAGGACACCGGCGATGTGCCGGGCGCGCTGAAGAACGTGGCGGACACTTACGAGAACGAACTGGGTATCGCCCTGCGCGTCATGACCAACATGATCGAGCCGGTGTTGATCATCGTCATGGCGCTGGGCGTCGGCTTCCTGCTGTTGAGCGTGCTGTCGGCGATGTTCGCCATCACCTCCAACATCGCCCGGTGAAACTGTTTTGCGCATTCGGTCTGGGCGCGCGTGACGGATCGCGCATCGCCCCTCGCGCCCCGGGCCAACCGGTTTCCGCCTTCACGCTGATCGAGATCATGATCGTCGTCAGCATCCTCGGCATCGTCATGTCCATGGGGATACCGACGATCTACCAACTCACCAAGAAGGAGGACATGCGCAAGGCCGTGGCCGACATTGTAGAGGTGTGCAGCAACGCCCGTGCGCAGGCCATCCTGCGCGGCACCACGGTGGAACTGCGCATCTATCCCCAGGAACGGCGGTTCAGCGTCGCCGCACCGCCCCCGGCTCGCGCCTCCGACGACGCTGCCGCATCTCCGACGCCGACGCCGGCGCGAACCGATGTGCCCCGCTCGGGTTTGTCCGCGCAGATTTCCGAGCGCGTGACCATCGAGATGATTGACGTGAACTTCATCGAATACAAGGATGCGGAGGAAGCACGCGTCCGCTTTCATCCGAACGGCACCTGCGATGAACTCACGGTCATCCTGCGCTCGGAGAAGAACGAGTTCCGCAAGATCTCGCTGGAGATCACCACCAGCCTGGCCTCCGTGGATCCCATCGGCTCGCGATGAGACTCTTTCCCGCCAGCATCAGCCCGGGTCGCGCAGTCAGACGCCGCGAGTTGACCGCCCTGAGCCTCATCGAGGTCATGATCGCGATGGCGCTGTTCTTCATGGTGGTCTTTGCGATCTTGGGCATGGTGTCGAGCACGCTGCGCAACGCGCGCCGCTTGCAGGCGGAGTACGTGGACGCCGGCGCGGTGGCCACGCATCTCTGCCTCTCCAACCGGCTCGAAGAGGGCTCGTTTGACTTCGACTTCGGCGATCTCTATCCAGACTACCGCGGCATGTACGAGGTGACGCCCATCACCAACGGGCTGTTCCGCGTGGACATTCTGGTGGAGAACGAGCGCCAACGGGGCGCGGCGCCATCCACGATGACGATCATGCTCTTCCGGCCGGATTCTCCGGCGGGTCCGGGAATCGGTTTCCGCTGATGAAACCGCCGCGCTCCCCATCCCGCCCCGCCTTCACGCTGGTGGAGGTCCTGGTTTCCGTGGCCATACTGAGCCTCGTCGTGTCGGCGATCTATTCGAGTTGGACGGCCATCCTGCGCGCCTCGAAGGTTGGCCTGGATGCCGCCGCCGCCGCCCAACGCGCGCGGATCGCGTTGCATACGTTGGAGGATTCCCTCACGGCGGCGGAGTTGTTCGTGCGGAACGTGGATTACTACGGATTCGTGGCGGAGAACGGCAGCGATCCGGTGCTGAGCTTCGTGGCCCGCCTGCCCAAATCGTTCCCCCGCAGCGGACGGTTTGGCGATCTGGACGTCCGGCGACTGACCTACACCTTGGAGCGCAGCCAGACCGGGGAAAGGGATTTGGTCCTGCGGCAACAGCCGATCATCATGGACTTGGACAAGGACGAGAAGGAGTACCCGCTCATCCTGGCCCGCAACGTGAAGGACTTCCAAATCGGCTTCTGGGACGAGCGCGCGAAAGATTGGGCGGACGAGTGGCGGCAGACCAACCAACTGCCTAAGCTCGTCCTCATCAAACTCGCCCTGCAACACACCGACAACCGCTCGGTGAGAACGGTCCAGGAAATCACCCGTGTCATCGCGTTGAGCAGCGCCGGTGTGCCGCCCGGGTACCAAATGCCGATGATGCCCGGCGGACCGGGTACGCCTGGAGTGCCCGGTCTGCCGGGCCAACCTGGCGTGCCGGTCATTCCCGGCGCGCCAATCCCCGGCGGCGGAGTCCCCCCACCCATCCAGCCATCACCCGTCCCTCGGCCCTGACATGAGAATCCGCCTGCCCATGAACCTCGGCTGTGCTCCCAGGGATTCGAAGCGTCCAAGGAGGACTCGGATCGAATTCCTGAACGCCTTGAGTTCATGGGGAATTCGGCTCGGTTCATGGCCCTCGAATTCCGGGGTTCGCCTGACGAGCACCGGCTATTCCAAGAGAGCCCACGACTCCCGCCAAGGCATCGCGCTGATCATTGTGATGATCACCGCCCTCGTGTTGTCGGTGTTGGCGGGGGGCTTCGCCTATTCGATGAAGGTGGAGACCAAGCTGGCGCGGAATTCCAATTCGGAAACCGAGTTGTTGTGGATGGGCCGCTCGGGCGTGGAAATGGCGCGGTTCGTCCTCGCCGAGCAACTGAAACTGGGCTGCGAGCCGTACGATTCGCTAAACCAGATTTGGGCGGGCGGCCCGGGAGGGTACTGCACCTCGAACAGCCCGCTCGCCGGCATCAACCTCAAAGACGTGCCGTTCGGCAACGGCAAGTTCACCGTCAAGATCGTGGACCTGGAGCGCAAGGTGAACATCAACCTCGCGGACGAGAAGTTGTTGGAGCGCGCCTTTCTCCTGATGGGCGCGGACGCGGGCGAGTTCCCCGCCGTCATCGCCGCCATCCAGGACTGGATTGACCCCGACGACATCACGCACATCAATGGCGCGGAGAGTGACGATTACCAACGGCTTGACCCGCCTTACTTCGCGAAGAACCGGCCGATTGATGACCTCTCCGAGTTGCTGCTGGTTCGCGGGGTCACGCCCGAGTTGTTCTTTGGCCCAAACAGCACGAACGCCACCCCCAGCCGGCTGCAACACCAGCTCAACCAGTTGGGCTCGATTACTTCCTCCCTTTCCTACCCGGTGGGGATCGTGGACCTGTTCACGCCGCTCTCGGCGGGCCGCCTGAACATCAACACCGCCTCCCTCGTGACCCTGCAAATGGTGCCGTTCATTGACGCCGCCCGCGCCCAGCAGATCATCATCCTGCGCTCGGGTTACGACGGCCAGGAGGGGACCGAGGACGACACGCCCGCCGGCAGCATGGGCATGAACGTGGCCTCGTTTCTCGCCAGCGCCAATCTCAGCCCCCAGGAAGTTGCCGTGGCCGCCCGCTACTTCGACCAGCGCAGTCGCACCTTCGAAGTGACCGTGGAAGCCGAAGTCAACAGCTACAAACGCACCTTCGTCGCCATCGTGGGCCGCAACAGCCCGCGCGACCTGCCGGTGTTGAGCTTCTACTGGAAGTAGCACGCCGCCGCCAACAGCCGCGGTGGCTGGGGTAGCTGGGGTTGTTAAATCATAGTGGTTCGCGGGATTTCCACACTTTGCAAAGTGTGGAAGTACCATGCCGTAACTGCGATTGCAGTGGTCCGCGCGACCCCATGCGATGGCTGCGTTTTCACAACCGCAGCTACGGAAGGTGGATGCGATTTGACAACCGCAGCGAAAAACGTGCGGGCCGCCGGCTCAGCCGTGGCGATACGGACGCGCCATCGTAAAGGTGTTCGGCAAGTGGCGCACCGCACGCACGGCACCGTCGGCGAGCAAGACCTCCACGATATCGAAGCGGATTTTCACCTGCCGGTCTTTAAGCAGGCGCAAGTAATCAAGCGCGGTTTGGGAGAGCAAGCGACGTTTCCGGGCGTTCACCGCGGCCGCCGGGCGCGTCCAGTCTTCCGAGGAGCGCGTCTTCACCTCCACGAACACCAGGCAATCGCCGTCCCGAAAGACGAGGTCAATCTCGCCACGCTCCGAGTGAAAGTTCGCCGTGAGGAACTTCAGGCCGAGCTTTTGGAGATATTTTTTCGCCGCGCGTTCGCCCAACTCACCGCGCCGCAGGTGCTCCGGTTGCTCCGGCGAACCCGTCCGGAGACGGCATCGAATGCGTTCCCACAAAGTCACGGGCTTCATTCTGCGCGGTTGCCTTCCAAACTCAAGTCGGCGGTAATCCGCCGCCTCGCGAAAAGCTTAACCCACGCTTGCCACTGGCTGGGGAGACTGCTACTGGATCACCCCCATAATGACGACATGCCTCCGACTATGGGTGTTCGGCCTGAGCCTCATCCTCATCCTGCCAGCCTCCGCCGCCGTTCGGTATGTAAACCTGGACAACCCGACTCCCGCCGTACCCTACACCAACTGGGCCAGCGCCGCCGTGACCATCCAGGACGCCATTGATGCGGCCGACCCGGAGGACCTGGTCCTTGTCACCAACGGCGTTTATCAAACCGGCGGACGCACGTTCAATGGGTTGCTGACCAACCGGGTGGTGGTTTCCAAGCCGCTGATAGTCCGCAGCGTCAACGGTCCCGGTGTGACCCGGATTCGCGGCTATCAGGCGCCGCGGGCAATTCTCGCGCACGAGGCCATCCGCTGCGTAGCGTTGGCTGACGGCGCGGTGTTGTCAGGCTTCACGCTGTCGGACGGAGCCACGCTCAGCATGTGGGGTTCACCGCCGGCGCAGGAGACCTCAGGCGGCGGCGTCCGGTGCGAATCCGCCAGCTCCATCGTCTCGAACTGCGTCTTCACGGCCAACTGGGCCGGCTCGGGCGGCGGCGGCTCGGGCGGGACGTATTTCAATTGTGTTTTCTCCGGCAACTCGGTGACGGGCTGGGCCGGTGGTGGCGGGGCATCCGAGGCCACGCTGAATAACTGCACGCTGACGGGCAATTCCGCGCCCTTCGGCGGCGGCGCGGAAGCCTGCACGTTGAACAACTGCATCGTCTATTTCAACCAGGCTGAAACCGATCCGAATCACTCTTGGTCCACGCTGAACTTCTGCTGCACAACACCATTGCCCGCCGACGGGGCCGGCAATCTCGATGTCGAGCCCCAGTTGGCCAGCGCCTCGCATCTCAGCAGCGGCTCGCCCTGTCGAGCAGCGGGAAGCGCGGCTTTCGCGACCGGTTTGGATGTGGATGGCGAGGTTTGGCTGACGCCGCCCTCCATCGGTTGCGACGAGTATCACCCCGGCTCGGTAACGGGTCCGCTCAGCGTCTCGATTGCGGTCAATTACACGAACGTGCCGACGGACTTTGAGGTTCGCTTCTCGTCCCGGATCGAAGGCCGGTGCAGTGCCAGCCGCTGGGAATTGGGCGGAGACACCATCGTCAGCAATCATCTTGAGATTTCACGCGCTTGGTCAAGCCCGGGCGATTATCTCGTGACGCTGCGTGTTTTTAACGAAACATACCCCGCGGGCGTCACGGCCACGCAGACGGTTCACGTGCTCAGCAATCCGGTGCAATACATCGCCGCGAACAACTCGACTCCAGTCCCGCCCTACACTTCCTGGGCAACAGCCGCCACCAACATCCAGGATGCCCTTGATGTGGCTTTCATCAACGGCACCGTCCTGGTCAGCAACGGCGTTTATCACACCGGCGGGCGCGCCGTGTTCGGCGCGTTGACGAATCGGGCCGCCGTGACCAAACCGCTGATCTTGCGCAGCGTGAATGGCCCGGCCGTGACCACCATCCAAGGCTACCAAGTTCCCGGCACATCCAACGGCAGTGCCGCCGTTCGCTGCGTTCACCTGACCGACGGCGTCACGCTCTCGGGATTTACACTCTCCGGCGGGGCGACGTTGCTGACGGGGAATTCCGACTACGAACAGAGCGGCGGCGGAGTCTGGTGCGAGTCGGCGTCGGTGGTGGTGTCCAACTGCGTGCTCTCGGGCAATACCGCTGCAAATGGGGGCGGCGGCGTCTCCTCCGGAACTTTGCTCAACTGCATTCTCACGGGAAACTCCGCTGTGTCTGGCGGGGGAGCTATCGGGTCCACTTTGACCAAGTGCGCCTTGACGGGTAACACCGCCACAGGGAACGGCGGTGGCGTCTCCGCCAGCAGTCTTACCCAATGCACGCTGACAGGCAATTCCGCTTCCAGCGGCGGAGCGGCGGAATCCAGCTCCTTGAACAACTGCATCGCGTGGTTCAATCAAGCTGTTTCCAGTGCGAAGAACTGCTTTGGTTGCGCGTTGGACCACTGCTGCACGCCTGATCCGGGGGCCAACAACTTATCGGTTGAGCCGCAATTGACGGACAACATTCACCTGAGCGCAAGTTCGCCCTGTCGCGGCGCGGGCAATCCGGAGTTCGCGACCGGTTTTGACATTGATGGCGAGGTGTGGGCGGCTGCGCCATCCATCGGCTGTGATGAGTTCCACGCCGATCTCGCGATTGGACCGTTGGAGGTGGCGATCAAGATGGATTACGACACCGTCGCGGCAGGATTCCAGTTGAATCTCACCAGCCTGATTAGCGGACACGCCAATCTCAGCGTGTGGGATTTTGGAGATGGAACGTTCGCAACGAATCTGCCTTATGCCGTGAAGACCTGGACTGCCCCGGGCACTTATCCAGTCGTGCTGCGCGCCTTCAACGCCAGTTATCCGCTTGGCGTTGCGGCCACGGGTTCGGTCCAGGTCGTGGCCAGGCCGGTCCATTATGTGGACGCGGCGGGCGCCAATCCGGTGCCGCCCTATGCTTCCTGGGCTACGGCGGCGACAGCGCTTCAGGATGCCGTGGATGTCGCCACCCTGCCTGGGGCGCTGGTCCTCGTTGCCGATGGCGTTTATCAGGAAGGCGGGCGCGTGGTCTCCGGCGCGCTCACGAACCGCGTGGCCATCACCTCGCCGGTGACGGTGCAGAGCGTCAATGGCCCGGCCCTCACAACGATTCGCGGCAGCGGTCCCGTGGGCGACACCGCGGTGCGCGGCGTTTACCTGACAAATGGCGCGGCGCTCTTCGGCTTCACGGTCAGCAACGGCGCCACTCGCAATGCGGGAGACGGCGAACGGGAGCAGGCCGGCGGCGGGATCTGGTGCCTTTCCACGAGCGCGCTCGTTTCCAACTGCGTGGTGGCGGGGAACATTGCGACATACCGAGGCGGTGGCATCTACAATGGGACGGTTGTTGACTGCTCCCTGTTGAACAACGCGAGCGGCAACGGCCGGGGCGGTGGCGTGAGCCAGTCGGATGTGAACCGCTGCCTCTTCGGCTCGAACTCCGCTTCGCACGGTGGCGGGGCTGAGGGAGGAATAATCCGAAACAGCACTTTTACCAACAACACCGCCAACTACTTCGGTGGTGGCGCCAACGACGCCCTGCTTTACAACTGCCTGTTCCGCGCGAACTGGGCCGGTCGCGGCGGCGGTGCGAATGGTGGCGTCGTCAACAACTGCACCTTGGTGCGGAATCGTGCGGACTACAACGGTGGCGGCGCCTGCAACACCACGCTCAACAACTGCATCAGCCTTTACAACTCGGCCGGATGGGGCACCCACAACTACGGTAACCAGGTCCTGAACTACTGTTGCACGACGCCCGCTTACGGAACTTCGATCGCGGCCGACCCACAGTTCGTGAACGAGGCCGCGGGTGATTACCGGCTTCAACCCACGTCACCCGCCATCAACTCCGGCTGGAACGGCTATGCTGACGCGGGGTCGGACCCGGATGGCAACCCGCGCATCGCGGGCGGAACGGTGGACATGGGCGCGTATGAGTTTCAGAACCCCACGACGCTCATCTCCTACGATTGGCTTCAGAAATACGGTCTGCCGACGGATGGTTCGGCGGATGCAATGGACACAGATGGGGACACGCTTAACAACTGGCAGGAATGGATCGCCAACACGATTCCCACCAACCGGCTATCGTATCTGCACATGTTGAGCCCGACCGGTTCGGTTTCGGAGGTCACTCTGCGCTGGGAAAGCGTCGCAGACCGGTTCTACTTCCTCGAACGGGCCACCAACATGGCTGCCAGCATCCCCTACATGACGATTGCCAGCAACCTTGTCGGGCAGGCGGGCATCACGGTTTACACGGATACCAACTCGCTCCCAACCGGAGCGGCATTCTATCGCGTCGGCGTTCAGAGATAGGCCAACCGCGCCCTCGCTCAAAACCCAAGCGTGTGGCGCCGACCAGCGTGCTTCCGGCGTCCTCGCCGGAAGAACCATCTGGGAGCGGGTTGGAACGGTCCTTTCGGTGGGACGCCAGAAGCACGCTGCGATCGGCAAGGACTAGGAGTTCAGAGAAGTTCGCCCTGCTTTGCCTTCAGCGGCGCGAAGCTCCGCCGATGAATCGGGCATGGGCCAAATCTGGCGATGGCCGCCAGATGCTGCGGCGTGCCGTAGCCTTTGTGTTCGGCAAAACCGTAGCCCGGGAACTGCCGGTCAAACTCCAGCATCAGCCGGTCGCGCGTGACCTTGGCCAGCACGCTGGCGGCGGCGATGGAATAGCTGCGGGCGTCGCCTTTCACCAGCGCGGTCTGCGAGAAGCGGAGCGACTTCACCGGGTTGCCGTCCACCAGCACGTGCTCCGGCGGCGGCTGCAATTGGGCGAGCGCCTCGTTCATCGCGCGATGCGTGGCTTGCAGGATGTTGATCCGGTCAATCATCGCCGCGTCCACCGTCGCGATGCCGAAGCGGATGTCTGGATGCACTGTCAGGATGGCGAAGAACGCCTCGCGCTGGGCCTCGGTGAGCTGCTTGGAATCGTTCAGGTCGCGCAGCCGCTCATCAACCCCGCCGTCTTGCCAAATCTGCGGAAGGATGACCGCCGCCGCCACGACCGGCCCGGCCAGTGGCCCGCGCCCGGCTTCGTCCACGCCCGCGACGCCTTGAGCCCCTTGTTGCCAGCGCTCGCGCTCGAACGAGAGGCGATCGCAAAGTTTGGCCGTCATGGTGTGAATCCTCGAGTCATTGGCTTGTCAACGCCGCGGGGTTGGGACGCTCGTCCGCCATCTTCAGATGTCAGCTCAGAGGGCCAAGGCTTCACAAACTGACTGCGGTCGAGAAGGCGGCGACGACTTCCCGCGCCACGGTGGGAATGATCTCCTTCTCGTTCGCGTGGTTCACGGTGAACACCACGAGGACGAACTTCACGCCGTTGGGCAACTCGACGTACGCCGCGTCGTGCCGCGTCTCGCTGGTCCAGCCGGCCTTGGACCACAGTCTTGCGCCGGGAGGCAACGCCGGGCCGGTGTATTCGATGGACTGGCGCTCCGCGTCCTTCGCGAACGGCCGGCGCTCCAACAACTGCATCATCTGCTTGCTCCGTTCCGGCGACACTGCGCGGCCGGTCACGATTTCCGTGAGCAAGCGCGCTGTTGCGTCGGTCGTCAGCCAATTGCGATGATTCGGCGCATGCAGCTTCACCGACTGCATCTCGCGGCCATAGGGCCCTTCGCACCACGGTTTGCGGTTGACGTTGATGTTCTGGTAACCGAGCGAGACGAGCCAGCGGTTGACGGCATTGCGCTTGTCATGCCATGCCTCCAGTTCGGCGGAGGGAAGTTCCGGGCCGCTGGTCGTGCCGGTGAGCAGGTCCACGATGTAGCCGGTCGCCTCGTTGTAGGAATCCACGATCATGTCGCGCAAGGCGCGGCGCAGTTCCGCCGAGTCCGCGAGTTTGCCGTCTTCCATCCACTGGTGCGCGGCGGCAAGGTAGAAGAGCTTGACCACGCTGGCGGGATAGACCCGTTCGCCACCCCGGTAGCTGCCACGCTCCGGCTTTTCCGGGTCGCGCAAATCCACCAGCGTGACGGCCAGTTCATTGGTCTGGAGCTTCGACGAGACGAACTTCTCGAATGCGATCTTGGCGGCACGGTCCACGATGGCTTGCACCCGCGGGGAAACGTCGGGCGGGAGCGGCGCGCTGGTCTGGAGCAACACGGTCTGCACGGCTGCGAGAAATAGCAGAAGGCTGGCTACATGAGGAGCGAAGTTTCGCCGGAACATGCCGGGAAAGTTCCAAAAACCGGGCCGGGATTCAAGCCCGGCGGCCCCAGCCAATCTTCGCGCCTTCGCGGGCGGCGTCCACGCGGAGCCGCCGCGTGCCCGCGGCCGCGCGTTCGCGCGCGTGCCGCAGCATGCAGGCCACCTTGGCATCGTCATGGTTCGGGTCGTGGTGGAAGAGGAACAGCCGTTTCACCTCGGCGGCCAGCGCCAGGTCCACCACGTCATCCACGCAGCCGTGCCCCCAACCGACGTGCTCGCGATACTCGGCGCAGTCGTATTGCGCGTCCATGATGAGCGTGTCCGTCCCGTGCAGGAAATCCACGAGCTTGTGGTCTTCGCGGCGGGCGAAGTCGGTGTCGTGGGGCGTCGGGCCGCCGTGGTGGCGTTTGACGACGTGCTGGCACAGGCGCGGTTCGTTGTCGGGGAAGAACCCGAGCGAGCGGTCGCCTGCAAAGAGCCGGTAGCCGACGCACACGCCGGGATGGTTGGCAAAACAAGCCTCCACCCGCACGTCGCCCACGCGGAAACTCATCTCCTTCAACTCCTGGATGCGCACGTTGCTGGGGAGTTCGTCCAGTCCGACGGGGAAGTAGGGGTTCTCCATCTGGTTGCCGAGGATGGTGGCCAGGCCCTGACGAGCGCCTTCGTAACCGAGGACGCGAATCCGGTTCTTCGGCTCGTAGAGCGGCAGGAAGAACGGCAGGCCTTGGATGTGATCCCAGTGGGTGTGCGAGAGCAGCAACGTGAGGGAGATTGGGCGGTCCCGGAATTCCTCGATCAGCGCCCGGCCGAGCAAGCGCAAGCCCGTGCCGCCGTCGAGCACAATGATCTCGTCGCCCACGCGCACTTCGACGCAAGTGGTGTTGCCGCCGTAACGGGTCGTGCCGCGACCGGGCGTGGGAATTGAGCCGCGCACGCCCCAGAAGCGCAGGAACGCGGGCGGGGCCTCGGTTGCCGCCGGCACCGCCGCCGGGCGTGTCCGGCATCTGGTGAGCCGGGCCAGGGAAATCGGTTTGGTCAGATAATCGTCCGCGCCGGCTTCGAGCGCGGCCTTGCGGTCGGCGGGGAAATCGCGACCGGAGGTGACGATGATGCGGGTGGAATTCATGCGCGCCTTGGCACGCAAGGCCCGGCAGACTTGGAAGCCGTTGCCGTCCGGCATCATCAAATCGCAGAGCACGAGTTCAGGAGGATGCCGCTGAGCGAGGGTGATTCCTTCTTTGCCGGTGGAAGCCTGCCGGACTTGCCAGCCTTTGGCGGCGAGCGCCTCGGCCAAGAGGCGACGGTAGTCTGCGTCGTCATCAATGATCAGCACGGTTGGCATGGCGTCCCGCATTCGCTGGCGCAAAGGTAGCGCATCAGCCCCGAAAGGGAAGCCCGGACTTGGCCGGTTTCGAGCGGAGATGCCGGCATGAGCCTGTCCATGAACCTGGGACGCAAACCCGGGGATTCAAAGCGTCCAAGGACGATTTGCTGCGGACGGCGTCCAATGAGGCTGGCGTCCGCGAAGGAAGCCCCAACCCAGCGCGACGGAGGCGTCACTGGTCACGTCGTTGCCCGGCTGATGCCGCTCAGGTCACTTTTCGGCGATGCAATACAGGTTCTTGTGTCCGCGGATGAAGAGGTCATTGCCGGCGAGGGCGATGGAAGCGTCGGTCTTGTCTTCGATCGTGTTGGCGGCCAGGATTTCGACCTTCGTGCCTTTCTTCAGGACGAGGCATTTGCCATCGCGGCCGAGGGCGTAGATGCGGTCCTTGGCCGCCACAGGCGACGCATAAACGCCGAACAGTCCTTCCAAACGCTCCCCTTCGATGTGCGGCTGGCCGGTCTTTGCCTCCAGGCAGGAAAGGGCGGCGGTGTTTTCGCGGAAGACATAGATCAGACCATCCACCAGCAGCGGTGACGGCACGTAGGGCGTGTTCCGGTTGTAACTCCAGCGGACGGCGTCAGTGCCGCTCAAATCACCCGAGCGCCCAAGCGCGATGGCGTGGAGGGCGCTGCCTCGAAAGCCGCTGGTCACATACACGGTGTCCGCGTCAGCCACCGGCGTGGGGATGGTGTTCGCTGTTTGCCCGCCGCAGGACCAGAGTTCCTCGCCGGTGGCGAGATCATAGCTGCGCACCTTGCCGGTGGCGTTGACCACGACCTGCGCTTTGCCGGCCTGCTCGATGATCAACGGCGTGGCCCAGCCGGTTGGCTCCGCGCGCGACTTGCGCCAGAGTTCCTGGCCGGTGCGCTTGTCAAACGCGGCGATGAAATCGTTTTCGGTTTCGTCGTCCTGGTAGATCACCACGGTGTTGGCGTGGAGCGCGGGAGACGCGCCTTCGCCAAAGCTGTTCCGTGTCTTCATGGGGCCGGTGTCTTTCGACCAGAGGAGATTCCCTTCGAGGTCCAAACAATGCAGCCCGCGCGAGCCGAAGTAGGCGAGCAGATGCTCGCCATCCGTGACCGGCGATGCCGAAGCAAAACCGTGATCGCGGTGGTGGCCCTCGTGCGGGACAGTCTCGCGAACGGTCTTTTGCCAGAGCGTCTTCCCCGTTTGGCGGTCCAGGCAGAGGACGACGAATTGATAGGTTTCTCGGGGCGCGGGGCCGCCGCCAAATCCCCCGCGCCGCTGGCCGCCGTCTTCAGGAGCTGCCGCCGAGGTCGCGGGTGCGGCGGCGGGCTTGGCTCCGCCCGGAATGGCGGTGTGGAGGAAGACCCGGTTTCCCCAGATGATGGGAGTGGAAGTGCCGAAGCCCGGCGTGGCGATCTTCCATTTGACATTCTCCGTTTCGCTCCATTTCAGCGGCGGGTCGGCAGTGGGCGAAACGCCGGTGCCCAGCGGCCCGCGCCACTTCGGCCAGTGCTGGACGGCTTGGGCTGCGGTTTCGCCCGGGAGAGTGGAAGCGAGAGTCAAGGCCAGCAGAGCCAGCCTGGTCGGGTGCGCAAAGGTTTTCATGGTTCGGTGCAACGGACGGTTTTGGCACGCGTAGAGTTACGCAGGATTGGCGATTTCGCAAACGCGCGGCCTTTTGGCTTGCCAGCCCACGCCGGCGGCTTAATTTCCCGCCCATGAAACGTAACTTTCTGTTTGCTCTATTACTCACCGGCACATTGACGGCGGGCCAGCTCCTGGCCGCCGAGGACGAGGCGGGCTTCAAACCGCTCATGGATGGCAAGACCTTTGATGGCTGGAAAAAGGCCGTCGAAAACCCGGACACGTGGAAGATCGTGGACGGCGCGTTTGTGGCGAACGGGCCGCGTTGTCATCTGTTCTACGTGGGCGACGAGAAGCCCTTCAAGAATTTCCACCTGAAGGTGGATGTGATGACTGAGCCGAATTCCAACGGCGGAATTTACTTCCACACGAAATACCAGGAAAACGACTGGCCCCGGGCCGGCTTCGAGTGTCAGGTCAACTGCACCCAAGGCGACTGGATCAAGACCGGCAGCCTCTACGGCATTGTCAACGTGAGTCAGTCGCTGGCGCAGGACCGGAAGTGGTGGACGCAAGAGATCATTGTGGAAGGCAAGAAGATCACGGTGAAGGTGGACGGCAAGATCGTGCTGCAGTATTTCGAACCGGAAGGGGCGCAGCCGGGCCGGCCCTTTGAACGGAAGCTCAGCGAAGGGACCTTTGCGCTGCAAGGTCACGACCCGGGCAGCACAATCTACTACAAGAACATCCGTGTGAAGCGGCTGGACTGAAACCCGGCCACTCCGCTTGAGCGGAGCCTTCGCTGGCTGCCGGGGCTTTGGATTTCCTTTCGACCGGCAAGGCAGGGGAGTGCTCCGCTTGTTCTTTTTGCCCGGGACCGCTGCAACCGTTTTCCGATGGGAGGATTAGCCTTTCACCGGGCGGGTGGGTTGGCTTAAGCTCCGCCTCCGAATCGTCCGAAATGCGAAAGTCCATCACCAACGCCATCGCCTGGGTTGCGCGCAGGAAGTGCGCTCTCCCAGCCGCCCGCCAGTCCGCCTTGGAGCGGGCGTCCTGCCGCGAGACTTTGGAGGGCAGACGGGTTTGTTCCATGAGTTCAAGGCCGTCCCGGTTTTCCTTCGCCCGGGGTGTGCGTTCAAACGCACGTTTACGGGAACAGCTCGAACTTGCTAGGTTGCGGGGCGTCGGCATGTAAAGCCAAACGATGCGGCAATTCATCACCATTGCGGTTAACGCGTTCATGGAGCTGGTTCGGCAGCCGATCTTCCTGCTGCTGATGACCAGTTCGGCGTTGTTCGAGATCTTTCTCGCCACGCCATACTACTTCGCGTTCGGCGACGAGCCGAAGCTGGTCAAGAATAGCGTGCTGGCGGTGATGTTGCTCACCGGATTGTTTGGAGCCGTGCTGAGCGCCTCGGCCTCGCTCGCGCGCGAATTGCGCACCGGCACGGCCCTGGCCGTCCTGTCCAAACCGGTTGGGCGGGCGCAATTCCTGTTGGCCAAGTATCTCGGGCTGGTCGTGGCGCTCACCGTCCTGACCTACGTGAACCTGGTCGCGGCGCTGGTGGCCAGCCGGATGGCGTTCGACGCCTATGGGAGCACGGACTTGGCGGCGATCGGGATTTTCGGCGCGGGCGTGGTGCTCGCTTACTTGGTCGGCGGGTTCAGCAATTTCTTTCTGCGCCGGCCCTTTGTCAGCGACGCCACCTTCGCCCTGGTGGTGACGGTCACACTGGCCGCGTATTTCATCACCGAGTTCACCACGCAGCAACAGTCGCTCTATGAGGGCGCCAAGGTGGACTGGCGGCTCGTGCCGGCGGCGGTGTTGATTTTGTTCGCGTTATGGATTCTGGCCGCGCTGGCGTTGGCCTGCTCGACGCAGTTCGACATGATTCCGACCTTGGCGATTTGCAGCGCGGTATTCCTGCTTGGGTTGGTGTCGGATTACATTTACTACAAGCTGGGCGGGACCGTGGAGGGCGGGCCGTGGTGGGCAACGGCGCTTTACACGATGCTGCCGAACTGGCAATTTTTCTGGCTCGCCGACGTGCTGGAGACGGGCAAGGGCTCGTTCCACTGGGGTTACGTTGGCAAGGCGCTGGCCTACGTGGCGGGCTATGTCGGCGCCGCCCTGTCCGTGGCGGTGCTGTTGTTTGAAGAGCGGGAACTGGGATGAAATCCGAAAACCGAAATCCGAAATCCGAAAGAGGCCCGAGGGCTGACCGCCGAACCGCCGAGCATTGGTTTTCTGCGGAGACTGCGGATTTCGGGCTTCGGATGGGTTTCAGATTTCGGATTTTGGATTTCGGGTTTTGACGCGCATGGAACGAAGCTATCAAAGACAAGGTCTGTTGAACTCGCTCGCGCTGCTGGTTGCGGGCGCGGTTGGGTTCGCCCTGGCGCGGTACGCCGGCTCGCTGGCGGGCCAGATCGTCGCGGCCTTTGCCGGGCTCGGCTGGCTGGTGACGCTGGTGGCCTGGTTCCAGATGCGGCTGGAGGAACGAGAGCGGCTCGAAAAGCTGGAACTCGAAGAGATGGCCCGCTCCAAGGGGAGCGCGGCGTTGTTCCAAGCCCAAGAGGCTGAACTCTTCCCGGCCCAACGCTCGCGGCAGCAGTTCGAACGGTTCTTCGTGCCGGGGTTCACGGTGCTCCTGCTGTTGCTCCAGGCGGGGGGCGCCTATTTCCTCTGGCAGTGGTTGGACAAGGCGGTGGTCCGGATCGCACCGGAGCGCTGGATGATGGCGGCGGCGCCCTTTGCGGTGTTCTTCCTCGTGCTCTTCATCCTGGGCCGGTTCTCCGCCACCATCGTCCGCTTGGAGAACAGCCGGCTGCTGCGTCCGGGCACAGGCCATCTGCTGCTGGTTGCGTTCCTGTGCGCGCTGGCGGCGGCGGGCATCGGCACGGTGGCGGTGTCCACGGACTTCCCGAAAGCGGACCTTTATCTAGCGCGCGTCCTTTGCGTGCTGCTGGGGCTGGTCGGGCTGGAGACGCTGGTCAACCTGATTCTTGAAATCTACCGCCCGCGGGTGAAGGGCAAGATCGCGCGCCCGCTTTACGAGAGCCGGCTGGTCGGCCTGCTGGGACAACCGGAAGGCCTGGTCACCACGGCGGCGCAGGCGCTGGATTACCAATTCGGCTTCAAGGTGTCGGAAACGTGGTTCTACCAGTTCTTCGCGCGGGCGCTGGGCTGGCTGTTGCTCCTGCAGTTTGGCGTGTTGTTGCTCTCCACGTGTTTTGTGTTCGTCGAGCCGGGCGAGCGGGTATTGGTGGAACGCTTCGGGCGGTTGCTGGAGCGCCGTCCCGTGCTTGGGCCCGGCGGGCACCTCAAACTGCCTTGGCCGGTGGACAAGGCCTATCGCTTCCGCACGGAGCAGATTCAGACACTGGAGGTGGGTTACGTGCTTACGGAGGAGGAAACCAAGAACCCGCCGAAGACCATCGTTTGGACGATTGGCCACGGCAAGGAGGACAATTTCCTCGTCGCCAACCGCGAGATGGCGACGGCCAGCGGCGCCGGAGCCAGAGAAACCCGCAAAGCCCCGCCGGTCAGCCTGCTCGCGGTCAACATCCCGGTGCAGTTTCAGGTGACGAACCTGACGCAGTGGGTCTATGGGCACAAGGATGCTTCCAACCTGCTCCACCAGATCGCCACGCGCGAAGTGACCCGCTTTCTCGTCAGTTCCGACCTGAACGACATCATGTCGCGCACGCGGCTGCAAACGGCGGAAAACCTGCGCGAACGAATCCAAGCCGCCGTGACGGGGCATGCGCTGGGCGCACGGATTCTGTTCGTCGGCTTGCAGGGCATCCACCCGCCGGTCAAGGTCGCGCCCGAATACGAGAAGGTCGTGGCGGCCACGCATCAGAGGGAGGCCAAGATTCTGGCCGCCCAAGCCGACGAAATCCGCACCAACGCCCTCTCCAGCGCTCAAGCGGTGACCACCGTCAACGCCGCCCAAGCGGAGCGGCGGCGGCTGGAAGTCACCGCGCTGGCCCGGGCGGCGGCGTTCACGAACCAGATTCCCGCCTACCGCGCCGCGCCGTCCGTGTATCGCGAGCGCGCCTACTTGGACACGTTCGCCCGCGGCTCGGCCAATGCCCGCAAGTACGTCCTGCTGGCCACCAACACCGAAGACGTGATCCAATTCAATTTGGAGGACAGCGCCTACAAGTCGCTCCTCGATCTTTCTGTTCCCGCCAAGAAGTGATCTCCATGAAACGCAATTTGCTCACCCTCATCATCGGCGCCGTGCTGCTCGTGCTGTTCGTGCTGCTGCTGTTCGTCTTTCAAGTCCGCAAGTCGGAAGTCGCGGTGGTAACCCGTTTTGGCAAGCCCGTCCGCGACGCCGCGCCCGGGCCGCATCTGCGCCTGCCGTGGCCGGTCGAGAAGGTCTATCGTTTTGATCAGCGTATTCAGACCTTCGAGGACAAGTTCACGGAAGACCTCACCGCGGATAACAACAACCTGCTGACGCTCGTTTACGTGGGCTGGCGCATCAAGGATCCGCAGGCCTTCTTTCCGAAGTTCGCGGGTGGTTCCGTGCCCGCCGCGGAGCGGATGCTCGAAGGCATCCTGCGCAGCGCCAAGAGCGCCGTCGTCGGCAAGCACAGCCTCTCCGACTTCGTCAACGCCGATGAGAAGCAAATCAAGTTCGACGCCATTGAGAACGAGATCAAGGCCCTGGTGGTGTCCCAGCTCTCGGCCAACAACACCGGCATGGAGATCGAGTTTCTCGGCATCAAGAAACTCGGGTTGCCCGAAAGCGTCACGCAAGCTGTGTTCGACCGCATGACCTCCGAGCGGAAGAAACTGGCGGATGGTCATCAATACGAAGGCGAGGCCGAGGCCGAGAAGATTCGCTCCACCGCCAACCGTCAGGCCGCCGAGGCGCTGGCCAACGCCGAGGCCGAAGCCACCCGCATCCGCGGCCAGGGCGAAGCCAAGGCCGCCGAGCTGTTGCCCGTGTTCGAGAAGGAGCCGACGCTCGCCAATTTCGAGTTGCGCCTCAAGGCGCTCGAACAATCGCTCAAGGAACGGGCCACGCTGATTCTCGACGAGCGGACGCCGCCGTTTGATCTGTTCCACAAGTTCGCCACCAACCGCCCCAGCCAGTAACGCGGTATGAGCCACTCCCACGATCATCCTTCCGCCCCGCCCCCGCCGCCGACGCCGGTGGACAGCGGTTCGCAGGCCTTGGCCGAGGCGCTGCGCAGCAGTTTCGCCATCGTGCGCGTCGTGATGGTGGCGCTGGTGGCGTTGTTCCTTTGCTCCGGCTTCTTCAGCGTGGGCTTGCAGGAGAAGGCCATCATCCTGCGGTTCGGCCAACCGGTCGGCGAAGGCGGTCGGGAATTGCTCGGCCCAGGCCTGCATTGGTCGTATCCCTATCCGATTGATGAAGTCGTCAAGGTGCCGATCACCGAGATTCAGACCATCCAGTCCACGGTGGGCTGGTATGCCACCACGCCTGAACAGGAACTCGCCGGCACCGAGCCGCCGCCGGGCGGTTCGCTGAATCCCGCGGTGGACGGCTATGTTCTCACCGCCGACGGCAACATTGCCCACAGCCGCGCCACGCTGCGCTACCGGATTGAAGATCCCATCCGCTATGTCTTTGACTTCGTCTCCGCCTCGAACGCGGTCCAGAACGCCCTGAACAACGCCCTGCTCCATGCGGCGACGCGGTTCACGGTGGATCAAATCCTCACCAGCGACCGCACGCGGTTCCAGGAAGCCGTGGCCCGGCGTTTCACCCAACTTGCCCAGGCCCATGGACTCGGTGTAGTGGTGGACCAATGCAGCGTGGACAGCCGGGCGCCCCGGCAGTTGAAGCAGGCGTTCGACAACGTCATCACCCAGGGCCAGAACCGCAGCAAGCTGCTGAACCAGGCCCGCAGCGACGAAAACCAAACCACCAACCGCGCCGCCTCCACCGCAACTGCCATTGTCAACGGCGCGGTGGCAGCCCGCACGCGCTACCTCGAAGACTTGTCCGCCGAGGCCGAACGGTTCAATGGCCTGTTGCCCAAGTACCGCAGCAATCCGGACCTGTACGTCCAAATGCGCCTCGCGGAAACCATGGGCCGCGTGCTGACCAACGTCGCCGACAAGATTTATTTGCCGCAACGCGCCGATGGCCGGGCGCGTGAGCTTCGCCTGTTGTTGAACCGCGAACCGCAAAAGCCCAAGACCGAGAACCCAGCGCCGTGAACCGGCAGGTCAAACGCCAAGAACACATGTCGAACCTCGAAACCAATTTGAAGCGCGACGTCCCCGCGGAAGTCCGGCCCGCTGGGAAAGTCGGATTTCGGGCTTCGGGTTCTCTTCGGATTTCGGATTTCGGATTTCGGATTTCTTGAGTCATGCAAGTCACCTCTCTCCTCAGCCAGCACGAGCACGACCAGGCGCACCACCATGAGCATGGCCCGGGGTGCGGTTGCGGCCACGACCACGAGCACGCGCCGGTCAAGCTTTGGCAAACGCTCGTGGGCCTGGTGTTTGTCATCAACGCCTTTCTCGTGGACTGGTTTTTCGACGGCGCGCACACCATTGCGAGCGCCAGCGGCATGGTTGGCGCCATCATTCTCGGCATCCCAATCATCATCGTTGCGATCAAGGACCTGAAGCGCGGCCACCTGAGCATCAATGAATTGGTCGCCATCGCCGTGCTCGCGGCCTTCGCCTCGGGCGACTACAAGACCGCCGGCGTCGTCGCGTTCTTCATGCTGCTGGGTGAAATCATCGAAACGCGCACCGCCGAAGGAGCGCGGGCGTCCATCGAATCGCTCATCAAGCTCACCCCCACCAAGGCGCGGCGGCTCAAGCCGGACAAATCCGAAGAAGAAGTCCCCGCCAGCCAGTTGGCGGTGGGAGATATCATTCGCATCCGCCCCGGCGACAACGTCGCTGCGGATGGAGTGATTGTCTCGGGCCAAGGTTCATTCAACCAGGCCACGATTACCGGCGAGTCGCTGCCAGCGGACAAAAAGCCGGGGGATGAAGTCTTCGCCGGCACGCAGAACCTGACGGGCGTGCTCGAAATCAGGGTCAGCCGCGCCGGCACGGACACCACGCTGGGCCGCGTGCG
The DNA here is from genome assembly GCA_964548925.1 of uncultured Verrucomicrobiota bacterium. Classification (GTDB taxonomy): domain Bacteria; phylum Verrucomicrobiota; class Verrucomicrobiia; order Limisphaerales; family MWDV01; genus MWDV01. Next base: position 24,095 of record CAZJTM010000028.1, read on the forward strand.
CGACCTCATCCTCGCCGCCGAGAAGACCAAGCTCCCGATCATGAAGATCGTGGACCAATACATGGGCTTCTACACGCCGCTGGTGCTGGTCATCGCCGCGCTGGTCTGGGCGTTCACCCAGGACCTCAACCGCGTCATCGCCGTGCTCGTGGTTTCGTGCCCGTGCGCATTCATTCTCGCGACCCCCACCGCAATGGTCGCCGCGCTCTCCGCCGCCGCGCGCTTGGGCATTTTGATCAAGAACGTCGCGGACATCGAACTTGCGGCCAAGATCAACGCGTTCATCTTTGACAAGACCGGTACGCTGACGACCGGCGAACTGGCCGTCAGCCGGCTCGCGCCGATGGGGGAAGTGAAACCCGCGGAGCTGCTGCGGATCGCGGCCAGTGCGGAGAAGTACAGCAATCATCCCACCGCCAAGGCCCTTGCCGCCATCGCCAGCGAGGCCGGCGTGCCGTTGGTGGAGCCCAAGGACTTCGCTGAAACCGCCGGTCGGGGCGTGAAGGCGGACGTCAGCGGCGCGAAGGTGCTCGTGGGCCGCGCCCAGTGGCTCAAGGACAACGGCGTGGACAGCGGGTTTGAGAAATCCGTGGACCTCAACGAAACCGAGGGCTGGAGCCTGATCTTCGTCGCGCGCGACGGGAAGTGCATTGGCTGGGTGGGCTTGGAAGACAAAACCCGCGCGGAGGCGAAGGAGGCCCTGGCCGAGTTGAAGGACGCTGGCGTGCGCCGCGTGGCGATGGTTTCCGGCGACCGCCAACCCGTGGCCACCCGCGTGGCGGCGGAGATCGGCTGCGAGGAGGCCAAGGGCGATTGCCTGCCCCAGAACAAGGTCGAATTCGTCCGGGCCGTAAAAGCCAAGGGTTACAAGGTCGCGGTCATCGGCGACGGCGTGAATGACGCGCCGGCGCTGGCTGCGGGCGACATCGGCATCGCGATGGGCGCGGCGGGCAGCGAAGTGGCCATCCACAGCGCGACGATTGCGCTGATGAACAACGACCTGCGCCGGCTGCCGTTCCTGGTGAAGCTTTCGCGCAGCACGCGCGCCGTCATCAACCAGAATTTCCTGTTCGGCATCGCGTTCATCATCGGCGGCCTGTCGGCGGCGTCCTTCGGCTACCTGAATCCGATCGTGGCGGCCATCCTGCACAACGTCGGTTCGCTGATCGTGGTCTTCAACAGCGCCCGCCTTGTGCGCAAGGGCGAGGAGTTGGAGCATTACCATCCGGAGACGGACGCGGGCACAGGCGGCGGGAACGGCGACTCCCGCCACGAAGCCGCGGCTCAATTGACGCCGAGGGTGGCGTGACGCTCGCGGAGGTGCGGGTTTAACCTAATTGATTTATGGCCGTTGCTGAATTGAATCCGCAATCCGCTATCCGCAGCACGCAATCCGACGCCGAAGTCGTCGTCTCCGTCCGCGGCCTGACAAAGGTCTTCAAGGACTTCTGGAATCGCCCCAAGGCGCGCGCGGTGGACGACGTGGATTTCGACGTGCGCCGCGGCGAGGTGTTCGGCCTGCTTGGGCCGAATGGCTCCGGCAAGTCCACCACCGTGAAGATGCTCCTGGGCCTGCTCTACCCTACCAAAGGGCACATCGAGGTTTTCGGCCATTCGCCGCGGCACGTGGCCACCAAGTCGCGCATCGGCTACCTGCCCGAGGAATCATATCTCTACCGCTACCTTAATTCGCGCGAGACGCTGGATTTCTTTGGCAACCTGTTTCACTTGGACAAGAAGGAGCGCATCAACCGCGCCGAACAGTTGCTGGAAATGGTCGGCCTGAGCCAGACCCGCACCCGCGCCGTCGGCGAGTTCTCAAAGGGCATGCAACGCCGCATCGGCCTGGCCCAGGCGCTGATCAACGACCCCGATCTCGTCATCCTCGACGAGCCGACCTCCGGCCTCGATCCCATTGGCTGTCGCGAGATCAAGGACCTCATCCTCGCGCTGGCCCGCCGGGGCAAGACGGTGATCCTGAGCAGCCACCTGCTCTCTGACGTGGAAGACGTGTGCGACCGCGTGGTGATTTACTACGGCGGCAAGGTGCAGGCGCTCGGCACGCTCAAGGAACTGCTGACCAAACCGGACACGCTCCGCATCACCACGCCCGTCCTGCCGCGCGCGACGATGGAGCGGGTGCTGGAAATCATCCGCAAAGACATTTCGACCGGCGAGGTGCGCGTGGACAACCCGACGCAGAACCTGGAGAGCTACTTCCTGGAAGTTGTGGAGAAGGCGAAGCAGGCCGCCGCCCAAACCAGCGGAGCGCAATCCGGCGCCCGCGTGGCCGCCTACCTGCGCGGCGACGCGGAGGCGAAGCCCGCGCCCGACAAGGTGCTGGAACGACTCACGGCGCCGCACCCCGCGTCTGCCCCGTCAACGCCCTCCCCGCTCGCGGCGCCGACCGTGGACGAGAAGAAGCTGGAGGCGTTGACAAAAGCCGAGCCCGCGCCGGTGTCAACCAGGCCGGCAGCCGTTTCCCAAGAGCCGCCAGCCGATTTGTCCAAGGCGGACGAGAAGCTGTCGTCGCTGCTGGGCAAGCCGAAGCAATGAACTTCAACGCAGAGACGCAAAGGACGCGGAGAAACGCAGAGGCGCGCGGTTTTCTCCACTGTGTTTTCCGAATCCGCTAAGAAACCCGCATGCAACGCCTCCTCGCCATCGCCCTGCTGACCTGGAAAGCCGCTTTCCGCTTCCGGCTGTTCTGGGTGGTGACCGTGTTGTTGCTGGCAGCGGTGGTCGGGCTGCCGATCCTCATCAAGGACGACGGCACGGCGCGCGGGTTCACGCAGATTCTGCTGACCTACACCTTGAGTGTCATCACCGCGCTGCTCGGCCTCTGCACGCTCTGGCTGGCCTGCGGCACCCTCGCGCGCGACATCGAGGAATGCCAGATGCAGGTCGTGGCCGTGAAACCCATCGCCCGCTGGCAAATCTGGCTGGGGAAATGGCTGGGCATCATGTCGCTGAACTTTGCGCTGTTGGTGATCGCCGGCGGGAGTGTCTATGGCCTGCTGCTCTGGCGGGCCACGCAGTTGCCGGAGGATCAGCGGACGGTGTTGCGCAAGGAAGTGATGGTCGCGCGGGGTTCGGCGAAGCCGCCATCGGTCATGGCCGACATCGAAGCCGCGGCGGTGGCGCGCTTCAAGGAACGGATCGCGAAGAGCCCCGTGGCAAGCGCGGATCTGGCCGAGGTGCAAAAGCAGATTATCGAGCAGGTCAAAGCCGAGTATCAGGTCGTGCCGCCCGGTTACTTCAAGACGTGGCAGGTCAACTTGGGCCTCCACCGGTTTTTCCTGCAAGGCAAGCCGCTGCATTTGCGGATCAAGTTCAATGCGGCGGCGACCTCCACTGCGGGCACGTTCACCGGCCTGTGGCAGGTGGGCGTGCCGGAAACGACCAAGCTCTGGCGCAGCGACCCCATGAGCCTCGCGCCGGATACCTTCCACGAATTCGAGGTGCCGGCCGACCTGCTGGATGAGAACGGCGTCTTGAACATCGCCTTCATGAATCCGAACGAGACGACGCTGCTCTTCCCGTTGGACGAAGGCATTGAGGTCCTCTTCCAGGAAGGCGGCTTCGGCCTGAATTATCTGCGCGGGTTGGGCGTGATTTTTTGTTGGATGGCGCTGCTGGCGACTCTGGGCTTGGCGGCGGCCAGTTTTCTGTCTTTTCCGGTGGCGGCGTTCTTCTCCCTGGCCCTGCTCACGATCGCCATGGCCAGCGGCACGTTGGCGACCGTGGTGACTGAAGGCACGATTGCGGGCTACGATTCGGAGGCCGGGACGATGGGCAAGTCCGTCGTGGATCCGGTGGTCGTGAACGTCTTCCGCCTCTTGCTCTGGCTGGTGAACTTGGCGAAGGACTTTTCGCCGATTGACTCGCTGAGCACCGGGCGAAGTGTCTCATGGGCCGAGCTTGGCCGGGCGTGCGGACAGATTGTGGTGTTGCTCGGAGGATTGCTGGCCGCGTTTGGCATTTACTCCTTCAGCCGGCGTGAGTTGGCTACGGCACAAGGAACGCAGGGATGAAATCCGAAATCCGAAATCCGAAGTCCGAAACGAATCCCCGGCGCGAAACCCGTGGAACAGGACTGGTGGCTGGGGTTGTGTTTCGGCCTTTGAAACTCGGGCTAACTTTGGAGGCAATCTCAAAACCCTGTAGCGGCGGACGTGAGTCCGCTCAAACTGACCGGAATATGGAGCGGACTCACGTCCGCTGCTACAGTTCTGCAGGAGGCTCTTCGGATTTGGCTTTCTCGTCATGAACCCCCGCGTAAAGAGACTCCTCCTGCTCGCCCTCGCCGCCGCGTTGCTCAGCGGCGTCTCTCAGGTGCAGCGGTCATTGAACCGGGACCGTGACCGGCTGGGGTTGACGCGCGTCGAACCGCTGAAGAACGCCCCGCCGGTGCTGGCCTTCACCACGGTGGCCCTCGGCGGTTTCCGCGGCCTCATCTCCAATCTGCTTTGGATTCGCGCCAGCGACCTGCAGGACGAGGACAAGTTCTTCGAGATGCAGCAACTGGCCGACTGGATCACGAAGCTCGAACCGCATTACGTCCAAGTCTGGCTCGTGCAGGCCTGGAACATGGCCTACAACATTTCGGTCAAGTTCAAGGAGACGGAGTTTGGGCAGTATCCTGATCGCTGGCGCTGGGTGCGGGCGGGCATCGTGCTCCTGCGCGACGAAGGTCTGCGCTACAACCCCTACGAGCCGCTGCTTTACCGCGAGCTGGCGTGGTTCTTCCAGCACAAGATGGGCGCGAACCTCGACGACGCCCACAATTACTACAAGATGAAGTGGTACCTGGAGATGGCCGAGGTCTTCAAAACGGCGCGTCCGAACTTCGATGAGTTCATCCAGCCAACAACCGAGGACGCCTTGCGCCGGCTGAATCTGTTGACCAACACCTACAAGATGGACCCGGTGTTCCTGAAGGCGGTGGACGAGCGTTACGGCCCGCTCGAATGGCGGCTGCCCGAGGCTCACGCCATCTACTGGGCCGCGCGCGGGCTCGAGATGGCCAAGCTCAACGAACGCAAGATTGATCCCGAAGAACTCATCAAGCTGCGCCGCGTCATCTACCAATCCATGCAATTGGCCTTTCAGCGGGGCAAGGTCATTCCGCTGATCGGGGTGAACGGCATTGATCTCGGTCCGAATCTCGACCTCATCCCGAAGGTCAACGCCGCGTACGAGCAGGCGATGGAGGAGGATGTGCCCAACCGCGAGCACATCAAGACCGGCCACCGGAACTTCGTGAAGGACGCGATCTACTTTCTGTTCACCCACAACCGCATGCGCGATGCGGCGCAATGGTACCGCTATCTGGCCGAGCGTTACCCCGACAAGACGATCCTCGATGGCGACCCCAAATCCTTCCCCCGCAACTTGACGCTGGACGAATACTGCGTGGGCCGCGTGCAGGTGGACATCGAGGAGACGGACCGCAACCGCATCAAGCAAACCCTCGAAGGCATGCTGGTGACTTCGTTCCGCAGCCTGGCCCTCGGCGAGGATGAGGAAGCCGCCGGCCTGTTGGTGTTGGCGCAGCGCGTCCGGGAACTCTATCTCAGCAAGATCGCCGGCCGCGAGATGGCCATTGGCTTGCCGACGTTTGAAGAGATTTACAACGAGGTGCGAAACGCAATCCTCGATCCGGAGGAGGGCCTGCCCAAGGAATACCGGGACATCTTGCGGACGAAGCTGGGCATGCCTCCCGAAGCGGCGGCGCCGGTCGCGCCTCCCACCAACGCGCCGCCCGCGACAACTTCCGCGACCAACGCGCCGCCCGCCCGCTGATTGCCCGGATGAAGCCTCCCTCCAAGCCGCGCCCCCCGCGCGTGGGCCTCATCTCGCTTGGTTGCGCCAAGAATCTCGTGGATGCCGAGATCATGCTCGGCGCGTTGCTGAAGGACGGCTTGGAAATCACCAACGATCCCGCGCGCGCCGACGCCGTGATCGTGAATACCTGCTCGTTCATTGACGCCGCCCAGGAGGAGAGCGTGGACACCATTCTCGAATCGGCCGCCGTGCGCGAGGCCAACTGTCGCGGCCAGGCCCTGATCGTTTCCGGGTGCCTTCCGCAGCGGTTCCGCAACGATCTGCCCAAGCTGTTTCCCGAGGTGGACGCGTTCATGGGCATTGACCAGGTGGCGAGGGTTTCGGCAATCGTGCGGGAAGCGATGGTGCGGCGCGCGGGTAAATCCCGAAATCCGAAATCCGAAATCCGAAACAAATCTGAAACTCGAAATACGAAGAGCCGGCCCGCGGACGTACTAGCGAGACTGGAACGGGCTCAGTCAAGCAAACCTGAGACCGCTTCTCCATACTTCCGCGGCACGGACAAGTTCGGGCACACGAAGACCGTGCTCTCATCCAACCCGTCGCCCGCAACCCATCCGGCATCCGGCATCCGGCATCCGGCATCCGCGCCGGTTCTCGACATCCACGCCCGCCCCACCTTCATCCCCGACTACGCCACCCCGCGCTTCCGGCTCACACCGCGGCACTTCGCCTACGTCAAGATCGCCGAAGGCTGCAATCACCCTTGCAGCTTCTGCATCATTCCGCGCATGCGCGGCTCGCATCGCAGCCGGCCGCAGAACGATATCGTGGCCGAGGCGAAAGCCTTGCTCGCGGACGGCGTCAAGGAGTTGAACCTGATTTCGCAGGACTCGACCTACTACGGCCTGGACCTGCGCCCGAACCGCTCGCGGGCGATTGCCTCGCCGGAGAGATTCACCGCCGCCGCACAGGCGCTACCCGCTGGCACCCCCACGCTTTGCACGCTCTTGCGCGAGCTCAACGCGCTCCCCGGCGACTTCTGGATTCGCATCCTTTACACGCACCCGGCGCATTGGACGGACGAACTGATCCGGACAATTGCCGAGTGCGGGAAGGTCGCGCGTTACGTGGACATCCCCCTCCAGCACATCCACGAGAACATGCTCGAACGCATGCGGCGCGAAACCTCGCGGGAGTACATTGTGGACCTACTGCGGCGGATCCGTACGGGCGTGCCGGGGATCGCGCTGCGGACCACCTTCATCGTCGGCTTCCCGGGCGAAACGGAGGCGTGCTTCAACGAGCTGCTGGACTTCATCCGCGAGACGCGCTTCGAGCGGTTGGGCGTGTTTGCCTACTCGCAAGAAGACGGCACGCGCGCCGGAGCGATGGCCGGGCAAGTGCCCGACAAATTGAAGCAGCGCCGGCGTAAGCTCGCGATGGCCGCCCAGCAAAAAGTGGCCGCGGAAGTGTCCGCGTCCTTCATCGGACGTACGATCCGGGTGCTGATCGAAGGCAGGGCGAGCGACCGGCAACTGCAGGCGGCGAACGTCAGTTCTTGGGAGCACGGGCTGATGCGTGCGGGACACACCCGGCCTCCGCAATCCGGCCTCCGCAGGTTCCTGGTCGCCCGCGGTCAAGCAGACGCGCCGGACATTGACGGGCGGGTGTTCGTGCGTGGCGAACTGCCGATCGGCCAGTTCGCGCAAGTTCGGGTGATCGGCCACACGGATTACGATTTGATCGCCGAACCCCTCGGCGCCAGTGCCGGCTGAAGAATGAAAGTCGCGGGGGGCAGGCGTTTTGGAACTTGAAACTTCCAACCTCCAACCTGCAACTTGTTTCCATCAATGAACCTGCCGAACAAGCTGACCGTCTCACGCCTGCTCCTGACCACCGTGCTGGTGGTGGTGATGATGTCGCGCTCCGCCATCAACGACACCTTGGCGCTGGTGGTGTTCGTCGTGGCCAGCCTGACGGATCTCATTGATGGCCGCATTGCCCGCTCGCGCAAGTTGATCACCAACTTCGGCATCCTGATGGATCCGCTGGCGGACAAGGTGTTGACCTGCGCCGCGTTCATTGCCTTGGTGGAGCGCGGGCAGATGTACCCGAACACGGAAGTCAAGGTGGCGGCGTGGATGGCGATCGTGATCGTGACGCGCGAATTGGCCATCACCGGGCTGCGGTTGCTGGCGGCCTCCCAGAACGTCGTGCTCGCCGCCGAACGCTACGGAAAGCACAAGACCATCTCGCAAATGACGGCGATTATTTCCTTGCTCGTGTTGGACGCCTACGGCGCGTGGCCGTCCTTTCTGCAAATGGTGTTCCGCCCCTGGGCCGCGTGGTTTACCTGGCTGGCATTGTGGCTGGCCGTGCTGCTCACGGTGACCAGCGGAGTGGTGTATCTTTGGCGCAATCGCGCGCTGTATCTCAAGGACTGTTGAGAGAGCGGCTACCGCTTGGGAGCCGGCGGCAGGGGGAGGGTTTCGGCGGCGTGGTTTCCGGCCGGCTGGTAAACGCCCGGCTTCAAGTCAGCCAGCGGATCGCGGGCCTGGTAATGCCGCCACGCCATCAGCCCGCCGACGATCAAACCCACCGCCAAGAGCGCCCCCAGGACGATGGCACCCTTCCGCCAGTCAATCTTCGAGAGCTGCAACATCAGGAAATCCAGCGGCGTGCGCGGATGAGGTGTCAGAGTCGGCGGCTCGCTGAACTTCTCCGTCCGGGACAATTCGGCCTCAAGCTGCTCCATGACGCGCGGCACGTCGAGCTTCAGCAGCGCGGCGTAACTGCGCGTGAAGCCCTTGATATAGACCGGCGCGGCAAACACGTCGAAATCCCCTTCCTCCAACGCGCGAATGTGGTCCGTGCGAATCTTCGTGACGTCCGCCACCTGATGGATCGTGAGGTTTTGGGCCTCGCGGGTGGCGCGGAGTTGTTCAGCAACCGTCGGCATGGGGGTTCATTAAGCGTTGGGCCGTGACATTTGGCAATCCCGGAAAGGGAGAACGGGTGCTGAGTGACAACGAATCACACGGCATGCTCTTGCCCGCCGTCCGCGCCGCCGCCGTCCAGGTCAATCAGGATGTCACGCGGCTCGGCGCCCTTGCTCGGGCCGACGATGCCGCGGTTTTCCAGCTCGTCCATGATGCGCGCGGCGCGGGTGTAGCCCAGACGCAGGCGGCGCTGCATGAGCGAGACACTCGCCTTCTGTTCGCTGCGAATGACTTCAATGCATTGCTGGATGAGTTCCTCGTCCTCATCACAGCCACCTTCCTCGTCATAACTGCTGACGGGCTTGGAAAGCTGCTGATGGATTTCGGCGTCATATGTGGGCTTGCCCTGCCGGGCGATGAACTCGACGATGCTGTTGATCTCTTGGTCGGTGATGAGCGCGCCCTGGGCGCGGATGAGCTTGGCCGAACCGGGCGGGAGGTAGAGCATGTCGCCCTTGCCCAGCAGCTTGTCGGCGCCCATGGCGTCGAGAATCGTGCGCGAGTCCACCCGACTGGCCACCTGGAACGCGATGCGCGCCGGAATGTTCGCCTTGATCACGCCGGTGATGACATCCACGCTCGGCCGCTGCGTGGCGACGATGCAGTGGATGCCCGCCGCCCGCGCCATCTGCGTGATGCGTGCGATGGCCATTTCCACGTCGGCCGGCGCCACCAACATCAGATCCGCCAACTCGTCAATGATCACCACGATGTAGCTGAGTTTCTCGGGAATGATGATGTCGTCCTCGCGCGGCACGACGATCTCCTCGTCCACCTCGACCGCAAAACCGTCCGCGCCGGGCTCGACCTTCTCCTTCTTGGCCTTGAGCGGCAACTCGGGCTCGCGCTCGGGCAACGGCTTGTTCTTGGGGCGGGAGTTGAACGACCCGACGTTGCGGACGCCGACGCGCGCGAAAATCTGGTAACGCTTCTCCATCTCGTTCACCACCCAGCGCAACGCGAGGATCACCTTCTTGGGGTCGGTAACGACCGGCACGACGAGGTGCGGCAGGACGTTGTATTGCTGCAACTCGACGACCTTGGGATCAATCATCACGAAGCGCAGTTGGTCCGGCGTGAAGCGGTAGAGCAGGGAGGCGATGATCGAGTTGATGCACACCGATTTGCCCGAGCCGGTGCTGCCGGCAATCAACAAGTGCGGCATGTCGGCGAGATCGGCGATGATCGGGTGCCCGTAAACGTCCTTGCCAAGGGCGATGGGGATCTTCGCCTTGCTCGTGCGCCATTCGTCCGTCTCGAACAGGTCGCGCATGATGACCTTGGTCTTGACCGGGTTGGGCACCTCGACGCCGACGGAACTCTTGCCCGGCACGGGCGCCAGAATGTGAATGCGCTCGGCCTTGAGCGCGGCGGCGATGTTGTTGTTCAGGGCGGTGATCTTCTCCAGCTTCACGCCGGGCGCGGGATGCAACTCGTAACGCGTAATGGTCGGGCCCTTGGTGATGTCGCCGAGCTCGACGGGAATGTCGAACTGGGCGAGCGTCTGCTTCATCAAGTTCGCGTTCGCCAGCAACTCTTCCTTGGACTCCGTGGGCTTCACGGTCAGGTCGGGATGCTGCAAGAAATCCAAGGTGGGCAACTGATAATTGCCGATCATCGGCGTGGAAGCCACCGTGATGGGCTTGGGCTTGCGCGGCTTGGGCCGGTTGGGTTGCAGGCCGTAGATGTTGGGTGTGGCGGGCTTGGCCTCCGCGGCTTTGTCCGCGTCCGGCGCGGCGGCGGTGTCGGCCTTGTCCGCGGAATTCTCCTCGGGTTTGGTTTCGGAGTCCGCAGCCTTCTTTCCCAAAACCTCCGCCGTCGTGGCGGCGGCCACTTGGCGTGGCACGACCACCACTTCTTCGTCTGCCGGGGCGATTTCCTTCGGCGGTTCCGGCGTTGCCGGTTTCTTGCCGCGACCGGGCTTGGTTTGCGGCACGCTCAAGTCGCGCACGGTCGGTTCTGGCACCGGCTGCAAATCCGCGCCCAATCCGGCGGTGCGGGCCACTTCTTCTTCCAGCGCCTGCTTGCGTTTCTCCAAGTCCCGGGCCCGGCGCACCAGGGCTTCTTCCTCGGGACTGGCCGCGTCCGCCGCAGGCTGGCGATTCCAAAGCCGTTGCAGCCATCCGCCCAGGCGGAAGTTGGTCAGGAACAGCAAGCTGATGAGATACAGCGCGCCGTAAAGGATCGCCGCGCCCGCCGTACCGACCATCCAAAAGAGATACTCGTAGAGCACCCAGCCGACAAAGCCGCCGACGTACGGCGCGCTCAGGCTGTAGCAGACCCGCTGGCAGAGCGGCGTGTCGTTCGCCAGATGCAGCAGGCCGGAACAGGAAGCCAGCAGGATCAACACCCACGGCCAGCGGCGGCGGAGATAAGCCAGCGCTTCAAACCAGCAACCTAATCCCAGCGCCACCAACACCACCGGCAACAGGTAAGCCGCCGCCCCAAGCACGAAGAAGAAGACGTGCGCCGTCTGCGCGCCCAGCCAGCCGGCGTGGTTGTGGATCGGGCTGTTGGTTGGCATCTCGTTCACCGGCAAGTCACCGCGGGCAAACGACCATTGGGCGATGACCAGGAACAAGGCGAGCGCCAGCAACGTCACTCCGATGACGTAGCTCAACCCGGGGGAAGACTCCGCATCTGCCGACTTGCGCGCCATGCGCGGACGGTAGCAGTTCACGTGGTCGGGTGAAAGCGGAAAGCGGGCGTTGCCGTCGTCAGCGTGCTGCGGGCATCCTGCCCGCAGATCAAACTGCACCGCTGGTCATTCAAGAGCGATCTCCCGGCGGGACGCCGGAAGCACGCTGCTCGGAGCGCACCCGTCTCCGCCCGCCGGCACTTCGCCTTGGCAACCGCCCGGCCGTTCCTTACCTTGCGCCCCCATGAACATTTTGCAGGAACTGGAATGGCGCGGCCTGATTGCCGATTGCACGGACGCGCCCACGTTGAGTCAACGCGCGCAACCCATCACGCTCTACTGCGGCTTTGACCCGACCGCCGACAGCCTGCACGTCGGCCATCTCGTGCCGCTGCTCGCGCTCCGGCGTTTCCAGAACTGCGGCCATCATCCCATCGCCGTGGCCGGCGGTGCGACCGGCAGCATCGGCGATCCCAGCGGCAAGTCCGCCGAGCGCCAGCTTCTGACCAAGGAGCAAATCAAAGCCAACGTGGAAGCCGTCCGCCCCCAACTCGCCAAGTTGCTAGAATTCGAGACGCAGACCAACCCGGCGCGGCTTGTGGACAACGCCGACTGGACCGCGAACGTCAGCTACCTCGATTTCCTGCGTGACATCGGGAAGCATTTCTCCGTGAACCAAATGGTCGCCAAGGAAAGCGTCCGCGCCCGCATGGAGGACCGCGAGGTCGGCATCAGCTACACCGAGTTCAGCTACATGCTGCTCCAGTCGTTCGATTTTTACGTGCTCTGCCGCGACTACGATTGCGAGCTCCAAATCGGCGGCAGCGACCAGTGGGGCAACATCACCGCCGGCATTGACCTGATCCGTAAGAAGTTGGGCCGGCCTGCCTACGGGCTGACGCTTCCGCTCATCACCAAAGCCGACGGCACGAAGTTCGGCAAGACCGAGTCCGGCAGCGTCTGGCTCGACCCGGCGAAGACCAGCGTCTATCGCTTCTACCAGTTCTGGATCAACGCCGACGACCGCGACGTGATCCGCTACCTGAAATTCTTCACCTTCCTGAGCCGCGAGGAAATCGAGGCGCTGGAGAAGCAACACGCCGAGAATCCTGGCGCCCGCGCTGCGCACCGCGCGTTGGCCAAAGCGGTGACGGATTTAATCCACGGCGCGAGCGCGACGGCGGAAGCCCAGCGCGCCAGCGAAATGCTGTTTGGCGGTGAACTGGCCGGTGTGAGTGAAAACACCTTCAAGGAAATCGTGGGCGAAGTCCCGACGAAGGACATCGAGAAATCAAAACTCGAGGGCGCGGGTCTGGCGCTCGTCGAACTGCTCGTCCACGCCGGTTTGTGTCCATCGAAGGGCCAGGCGCGAAAAGACATCGAAGGGGGCGGCGTGTACGTGAACAACGTCCGCGAAGCTGCCATCCAACGCGCCGTCACGGGGAACGACCTGCTCTTCGGCAAACACCTCTTGCTGCGCAAGGGGAAGAAGAACTACGTGGTGATCACCGCCCGGTAGCAGACGCCGGAGTAGGCTCCAAGGCATGATTGAAACCGCTCCATTCAAGAACCTCCGCTTGCCGGGAGGCTTCGTCATCGTCGGGGTGGAGTTTACCCGTGAGCCCATGCTGGATGCGTTGTAGCGGGAAGCCGTCGCACAGACGCGGATCATGGGCCGCGAGTTCCGCCTGGTCATTCGCGCCGGCCTGAGCCGGCGGGAATTGTCCGTCAGCCTGTATCACGAGATACTTGAGGCCGCCTCCGTGGCATGCCTGCATCCGCCCGCAAGCGTGATGGAATTCAACGAGGGCAATTTTGAGCGCGCGGCCCGAACAGCGCACGACACTTGGGGCGACGCCACGCCCGAGAACTTGAACCGCCTGTTGCAAACCTATGGATTTCGGGGAGAATAAAACCATGACTGACCGCAACAATATCCAGATTGACCTGATCAAACTGGCCGGTGGCGACCGGTTGCTCCGGCTTTCCGAGGCGCAGACCGGCCTGTCTCTGGAGAAGAAGCTCGACCCGCGGAAACCAGTCGTCGGTCAAAAGGAAAAACTCTTGGGCGTGTTCCAAGCCGCGTTGGCGCAGGCGGAACTGGCAGCGGCTTGACCGCCGGCGGTTGAATTGTGCCCGCGAAGCCGGCGCCCAGCCCGTTGTCACCGCCAAGTAACAGCCGAGGCCGGTTGATCCTGTCCCTCGCCACACCAAAGTTGTTTCCACTGGGCTTGTCGTTTCAGGTTCAATTCCATCAGCATCGGTTCCCGGCCTTCCGAGACTCCGCACCCTCGGGCCGATATCGAGGACGCAAACACGGTGGTTGAAGTGCTGGACGCGCCCGGCGCGGCGGGTACAGTGGCAGCAATGCACAAGCTTGATGCTTCACAACTCCAGGCGCTGGGTGCTCCCACCAAAGGCGGCGCACAGCAGATCGAGGACTGGCTGCGCGGCCTGCTCCAAGGCGGCACGCTGCGGCTGGATTGTGGTCTGGTGGAGTTGCGCGGCAGCCAACCGGTCATCACCACGCTGGGCGATCTCAAGCGCGCTTGCGGCGTGGCGATGGAGACGGCCAAGCAGGGGTTGCGCGCCTTGGAGATGGAGCACTGGGTCCTGCTCGTTGACGGGGCGCATACACGCTTGCTGGGCCCGCCGCGCTTTCGCGTGAGCGTGACCAAGGAAAACATCTCCGGCAGTGTGGGACGCGCCATTGAGGTCTCGCCGATGGACGGGTTGAATCCGCTGGAGAGCATGGATTACGACCAGTTGCGCCGGGGCGAAGGCATCGCAAGCCGCAAGTCGGTGCTGGCGGTGGAGAAGGTCGCGCTGACGTGGTCGGCGCAGTTGCGGCTGGCCAGCGGGCCGCAATCAGAGTTGCAGCCGGAGACGCGGTTCATGCTCGCGGCCGGCAGCCAGGTGCGTTGCGGCGGACGGTTGGGCACAACGGAGACAGACCTTGAGGTGAAATCCGCCGGCGGACGCGAAGTGCGGACAAGCCGCGCCGGGCAGTTGCTCTTTGAGAAAGGCGAATCTCTGCCCATCCGCGCCAACGCCAAGCTTCAGCTCGAAGGCCGGAACATCGTCCGCCTCGAGAACGGCCAGACCGGCATGCTCCGGGTGAATTCGCACGCGTTGCTCGACAGCGGCGAAGCGGTGGACTGGGACGTGGACGGCGCGTGGCTGGCACGCTTCACGGACGGCGTGCCGCTGGTGCTCCTGCGCCGGGCGGTGTTTGCCGAACTGCGCGGGCTGGTGAACGAATCCTGCGCGGGCGTGGCCCCCGCGCCATCGGACGTGTGGCGCGTGGTGCTCGGCGTGCATGACTGCTTTCTCGATGGCTCGATTCCTTTCCGTGCGGGCAAGTGTTCGCTGCCGCGCTCGACGGAATTCTTGATGCGTTTCCTCCGCGAGTTTGGCGGGACGGAGTCGCTGCGCGAGAGGATGGAAGAGCGGTTTGGTTTCGTGGTGGACGCAGCCGATGTGCGGCTTTCTCCAACAATGTTCGCAGGGGCCAATCTGCGGGCCCTCCTGCGGCGCGTGGCAACCGATCCAGGGCTCAACTCGGAATTGCTCTCGGTCGGCAACAAGGCGCCGTGCTGGACCCAACTGGGCGCCTACTACCGCAGAGGCGAAGCGTGGCCGTGGGAAATCACGCGCGAGGTTTATTTCACCTTCGTGGACGTAAGTTACCGGCAGAACGCCGGGTGAGTCTCCACAAGAACAGCACGGAACAGCAGACGTGCGACGATCGGTTTCCAACGTTCAGCAAGCTTCCGGTCGTTGTCACTTGGATGCCCGGTATTGCACCTCCCTCCCATGCTCCATCAGTCCACGCTTGCATGCCGCAGCGTCCTAGATTTGAATGCCGCTGCTTCGGAAGTGAAACACTTGGTAAGTTGATGCCGAAGAGTATCACCAATTTTCAATTGCTTAGCCCCCGCGCAAGAACGGGGGCATACGGTTTCTGCCCGCACGCCTTCGCGACCCCCAAACTCACATGAGCCAATCCACTGTCCGTCCTCAAGTCACAACCTTCTTGAAGCTCCTAGAGCCTGTCATGCACTTTTGGCGAATACCAATTTCAACATGAGCATGGCGACGGCGAGCCAGTGATAGCCGGCCAAGGTGGCCGCGAGTCGTTCGTAGTCCCGCGCCAGCCTGCGGAATCGTGCGGCCCACGCAAACGTGCGTTCCACCACCCAGCGGCGCGGCAACAACACAAACCCGCGTTTGGCTTCGTGATGTTTCACCACTTCCAATTTAGTGTCCGGCCGAAAACGGGTGTTTTTCAGAGTGGGGCGAGACACGGAGCG
>CAZJTM010000029.1:0-12634 GCA_964548925.1 uncultured Verrucomicrobiota bacterium
CACGGCCTTGATCCGGCGTTCGGCCTTGTGCCGGGCGATGCCGCGCACCTCCAGCCGCCGCTTGACTCCCTTGAAGGTGTCGAACGCGGATTGGATTTGCTTGTTCGACAAGCCGTAATGCTTGGCGGCGGCCACCACGGCCAGCGCGTTGCGCACGTTGAACTCGCCCGCCAGATTCAGGTGGAACTTCGCGCTCGGGATTTCAAACTCGCTCGCCGTCGGGCCCAGCCGCACGTTCGTCGCGCGCACGGCATTGCTGTCGCCCAGGCCGAAACGTTTCACCGGACAGAATGTGACGTTGAGCAGCGGAGCGAGGTTCGCATCGTCACCGTTCCCCAGCAGCAGTCCGTTGCGCGGCACCAGCCGGATGAAATGGCTGAACGTCTTCTGAATCGAGGCGAGGTCGGGGAAGATGTCCGCGTGATCGAACTCGACGTTGTTCACGATGGCGACTTCGGGCAGGTAATGAATGAACTTGCTGCGCTTGTCAAAGAACGCCGTGTCGTATTCGTCGCCCTCGATGATGAACCATTCGCTCTCCGTGAACCGCGCGCCCTGGCCGAAGTTGTTGGGAATGCCGCCGATGAGATAGCTCGGGTTCAGCCCGTTGTGCTCAAAGACCCACGCCAGCAGCGAGGTCGTGGTGGTCTTGCCGTGGGTGCCGCTCACCACCAGACAGCGCCGTCCCCGGATGAAGAACTCGCGCAGCAAATCGGGCAGGGAGCAAAACCGCAGTTTGTGATCCAGACAATGCTCCGCCTCCGGATTGCCCCGCGAGATGGCGTTGCCGATGACGACCAGGCCGGGCTTGTGCGCAAGGTTTCGCTCCGCGTAGCCGTTCATCACCTCGATGCCGCGTTCCGCGAGGAACGTGGACATGGGCGGATAGACGTTCTGGTCCGAGCCGGTGACGGCGAGGCCCTTCTCCTTCAGCGCTGCCGCCGTGGCGGCCATCGCCGTGCCGCAAATCCCGACAAAGTGAACTGACTTGATTTCGGAAAACATGCGGCGACGACGATAGGCGAATCTGCGATTCAGGAAAGCGGGAATTTGGGATGGCCACCGGCGGCGGCTCAGCCTCAATCCGGCCAGACCAGCATCGTTTCCCGCATCTCGCGCAACCTCAGCTTCGCCGGATCCACCACCACGTGCTTGATCCGCTCACGCTTCCAAGTGTAGGTGACATGGACCAACCCGTCGCGCGATTGGATTACCGCCGGATAGGAGAAGCCATTGGGCGCGGTGGCCTCGTCCTCCAGCACCAGCGCCGCCTGCCACTCCTTGCCGTCCTCGGACACGGCCACATTGAGCGGGCTGCGGCCCTTCGTGCTGTGGTTATAGACGAGCAACTGGCGGCCATCTTGCAGGGTGATGGCGTCCGTGCCCGAGTTGGGGTTGGGCAAATCAGTCAACGCCATCTTGCCCCAGGTTTTGCCGTGGTCCGGCGACCAAAGCTCGAACACGCGCCCTTGTCGGGTGCGGCCCAAGGCCTGCAACGACCCATTCTTGTGAAGCAAAATGCTGGGTTGGATCGCGCCGATTTCCCTGCCGTCATTCAACGGCGGCGTCGCGGTCCAAGTCGCGCCGAGGTCCGCCGTGCGCTCAAAATGCACGCGCCAGCCGTTCGCCCCTTCGGTGCTGGACCCGCAGAGGATCTCGCCGTTCGGGAGTTGCACCGGCTTGTTCTTGATCGGACCCAAGATGCCCTCCGGCAAACGGCGCGGCGCCGACCATGTTTTGCCCTCGTCTGCCGAAGTCATCAGCATGCCCCACCAAGTGCTGGGACTCGGGCCGACCTTGTAGAACAACAGCAGCGGGCCGGTTCGGGGTTGGAAGAGAACCGGATTCCACGTTGGCAGGCGGTTTGTGGCAAAACCGACGCCATCGGCAACCTCCACGGGCGGAGTCCACGCGCCGTTCTCGTGACGCGCCACCCAGATGCCCACGTCTGGATGCCGCTCGTGCGTGCCGCCAAACCACGCGGCGACAAGGCCGGACTTGGTTTCCGCGATGGTCGAGGCATGGCAGGACGGGAAGGGGGCGGTTTCGTAGATAAACTCGGTTTTCACGAGGCCGGGTTGCTCCGCTGCCGCCGCCAATCCGCGAACCGCAACGACGATTGCAAGCAACACGGGATGCCGCCAAGACTTGGAATGCGGCGGCCTTTTGCAGTTCTCCAAGGCACGACACGTTCGCAAGCGGCTGAGGGTTGCCGCGCTCCAAGATTCGGGCGCGAACCTGTAGTGCCGCGTTCTGAGGATGACGGTCGAATCACAAGTGTGGGCTTTCATTGGCTGACAAATTGATGCTTGCCAGCGCCCAAGCGCAAGCGCGCACAGTCACTTTTCTTGTTCACAAGCCCGCCCCAACGCCTTCTGCTGCGGACCTGCCACCCCTCTGTTGCCGGCCCGGAGCCGGCGGCAGCGGCACGCGCTGGCTGCATGGGTATCACGCCAGCGCTCTCAGGCTGCCGAGAAGGCGGGCCGCGATGCGACCAGATTACGGCTTGCTCAGCTTCAAGCCGCGCAGGTTCATCGGCTTCCAGGCCGCGGTGCCCGCTGGGTGGACGGACAGGGTCTGCTCGCCGGATTGGGCAATCGTGACGCGCCCCACCTTCACCATCGCGAAGTTGTCCCATGTCCCAGTGTCCGCCGTCTTGGCCGTGAGCTTCTGTCCGGCGACTTCCACCACGAACTCCGTCGGGCCGCTGGCCCCAGCGCAACTGGCCGTCACGTCAAATGTTCCGGGTTCGGCAAAGCGCACCTTCCACGACACCCACTCGTCTGCCCGGTCCCAGTATCCGATGTTCGTTCGCCCACCGCGTTCTTCGGTTTTGATCTGCTCGCCGTGCAACTCGGCGTCCTCGGCGGACAGGGTGAAGTTCCCCTTCGCGTCGGGCTGAACGATGGCCGTTGTTTCCGGTGCGGGCACGGCGGTGAAGTCGCGCCCGGAAATCTGCAGGGCGCAGGCGATGTCGCTGACCTTCGTGGCCGGCAACTGCACCACGAGCGCCTCGGCGGTTTGCTCGAATTTCAGCTTGCCCTTGTGGCCGAGCAGCTCGACGCGGCTGATGCGATTGCCTTTGCCGCCCGCCAGCTTCGCGAGCGACTTGATGACGAGCTTGCCATCGTCCGGCCAGCCGAGCGCAAAGGCGTAGAGCGTCTTGCCCTTCGTGGTGAAGCGGATGTCACGCGCGGTGTAGGCGAAGTCTTCCTTGAAATGCCCACCCTTGCTGCGGACCGGGCCTTCGCCATAAACCTGCCACGGGCGCGTGCCGTAGATCGCGTCACCGTTGACTTTCATCCACGCGGCCAGTTGCTCCAGCGATTCCACGACCTCCGGGTCAAGCGAACCGTCAGGACGCTGGACGATGTTGAGCAGCAGGTTGCCGTTCTTGCTGACAATGTCCACGAGCATGTGAATCGTCCAGCTCACCGGCCGGAACTTCCAGTTCTTGTTGTAGAACCAATCGCCGATCGAAGTGTCCGTCTGCCACGGGTGCGGATTGATGCCGGGCAACACGCCGCGCTCCATGTCCTGCACGCACGTCCCCGCCACGAACTCGCCCGAGCCGATCTTCTTGCAGGTATAAACCGCCTCCAGTCTGCGGTGGCGCTGCAGGTTGGCGTTGTAGAAATGCGCCACGAGGCCACGGCCGACCTCGCCAAACGGAATCCCGCCATCGGTATAAAGCAGGTCCGGCTGGTAGGTGTCCACGAGGTCTTGGATGCGGCGGAACCACTCCTGGTGCCATTGTGGGTTCGTGCTGTACCAACCCTTGTCATCCGGCGCAGCGGGCGGGTGATAGAGGTCCCAGTAATTGGAATTCGCGCCATCGTAAGGCACGCCGGCGAGTGGCCCGGTGGTGTCCGCGCCGTGGCTGGTTTGAAACCAGGTGAAGCTCGCGCCGAGATGCTCGGAGACGCCAAAGCGCAGGCCCTGCTTCTTCGCCGCCCGCTGCCATTCGCCGACGACGTCGCGCTTCGGCCCCATGTTTACGGCGTTCCACCGATGATGCTTCGAGTTCCAGAGATCGAAGTTGTCGTGATGCACGCCCATGCTGACGAAGTATTTCGCGCCGGCCTTCTTGTAGAGCGCCATCAACCGGTCCGGCTCCCACTTTTCCGCGCGCCACAGCGGAATGATGTCCTTCCAGCCGTTCGTGGAGGGATGGCCGTAGTTTTGGAGATGGTGCTTATACTGGCCGTGGCCTTGGACGTAGGTGTGCTTGGCGTACCAATCGCCCGCCATCGGCACGGCTTGCGGCCCCCAGTGCGCCCAAATGCCAAACTTGGCGTCCCGAAACCAGTCCGGGCACGAGTAGTTCGTGAGTGAGTCCATCGTGGGCTGGAACGGGCCTTTGGCGATGGGCAACTCGGCGGCGGGCACGGTGAAGCCGGTGATCAGAGAGACCATCGCCGTGAGGATGGCGGCGCTGCCCATCCAGCGCGCTGCCGACGTCCCGTCGGCAGAACCCTCTTGGCCGTGTGTCAGCCGCAACGGGCGTTGGACGGTGTTTCGGAGTTTGATCTGCCGGCAAGATGCCGGCAGCACGTTGAGGCGTGTGTGCAGGGGGTGGATCTTCATGGCTTGAATGGGTGTGGTTGGTTGGAGTCAATAACCGCGGAGATCGGTGCTGGATCGCTTGGGCAGACCCGGTGCGGGGGTGCGTTTCAACACGAGGTATTCGATGCCGAGCTTCTGGCAATACTCGCGCTTGCCGCCCTTGTCGCCGTCTTCGTTCACGGCGTAGATGTCCGGTTTGAGCCGTTGAATCTCCGGATCGGCATCCAGCCAACCTTCGCCCGTCGAGATCAACGCCTGTTTCACATACTTGATCGAGCCGCAGACATAGCGGCGCTCTTCTTGGGAAAGGAGCGGATGCCCTTCGCCCTTGAGGAGGCGGATGTTCGCGTCGTGCCCGACGACGACGTAAAGGTCGCCATACGCGCTGACTTCCTCGAAGAAACGGACATGGCCGGAGTGAAACCAATCGTAGCAACCGGTGACGATGACTTTCTTGCGTCCGGGCGCGCCCGGCGAAGGCGGCGGTTCTGGAAAGCCGGCCATTTGCGACGCGGGCAGAGCGCGATACTCGATCCCTCGCTCCGCACAGAATGCCCGGCGCGTTTCGTTGGCGCGACATTCGCCGTCCACCCACAGGGCTGGGTCCAAGCCGCTCACCGCGGGCAACGCGTTCGGGTCAACCGGCGCCTTCAGCTCGATGACGCGGCTGACCCAGCGGACGGCGTTGAGGAAGTAGCTGCGCTCGGGGAGCGGGAACTTGGGCGGCTTGCCCGTGAGCGCCTGCAACGTCTCGTCCGGCCAGAGCAGCACCGTCAGTTCGCCCAGCTTCGACGCCTCTTCAAGAAAACGCAGATGCCGCGCGCGGAGATCGTCGAAACCGCCGGAGACGACAACACTTCGAGCTTCGGCCTTCGGGCTTCTTTCGGATTTCGGATTTCGGATTTCGGATTTCATCTCAAGCGGATGCTCACCTCGAACGCCCCCGGCACGCGTTTCTCCGACACCACGAAGAGGTAACCGCCGCCGCAGCCGGAATACATCGCGCCGGCATACTGCGCCTGGTAAGCGCGGAGGATCGCCTTCAAGTCCACCGTAAGCGTGCGATGCCGCACCGTGCCGGGCAGCAACGTCTCCCAACACTTCATGCACTCGTTCATCGAAGCACCCAGCGCGGCGAGGTCCATCCGTCGGATGGCCTCGAAGCAGCTCTTGCCGCTTTGCCCAAGCCGCGCGATCCAACGCGGCGACAGGCGCTTCTCCTCCAGCGGATTGTAGCCCTCGGGCCGCTGTGCGACGGGCAGGACGTGTATGACACGTTCCAGCCAGTGCGCGACGCGGGCGCTGTTCAGCGACTCGATGTGCGCCGGGAAAACGCCCCCGTTCGCGGCGAAGTTGTAGTCGAGCCGGTTGATGCCCGGGTAGATCAACCCGATCATGTCCTGCGACCCACTGGGCTCGGCCTTGCCTTGGTTCTCCGCGTCATAGAGCTCGCGCACGAGTTCCGCAGGCGACCGCTCCGGCAGGCGGCCCTTCCACAACCTTGTGGCGACGTGGCGCGTGCCGGTGGCCAGGCCGGCGCGATCCATCGCGCGGAAGGTGGGCTCAATGGCGACGACGACCATCGAGCCCGGCGGGTTTGGATTGAGCCGCGAGACGAACGGTTGGTCAATCCACCCGCCCGCGAGCGCGAGCCGGTAGGGGATGTGGCCGATGACGGAGGCGAGGGGCTGGGAGTTCATTGGCGAAGCGGAAGCGGCGGGGTAGAATCCGAAACTCGAAATCCGAAATCCGAAACAAACTCGAAACCCGAAGACCGAAGAAAGTCCAAAAGCGAAACCACGAGCCCGCCCAATGCTCCACGGGTCTGCCGGAATTGCTCGGCCACCTGTTGTTCAGCCAGACGGGGCAAATCGCAACCGCCACCTATCATTGCTTGCACCGACGAGACGGCGGTCAGTTCAGCCCAAAGGGCTGAACGTGTACCAGCCCAGGGTTGGCGCGAAGCGCCCACCCTGGGTGGCGGTGGTGAACAAATGTCCGCGCCCTGAAGGGGCGCGGGTTCGTTCCCACCCAAGCGCGGCATGAATTCAATCCCACACATAACGTTCATCGAACTCGATCTTGTGCCGTTGGAGGAAACGCCGGAACTCATCCTGAAACGTGAGCTTCTGGTGGTGCTCCGCCTGTTTCCAAATGTACTCCTCCACCTCCGCCAGCGCCGATTGGCTCACGGAAAACGCGCCGTACCCAGCTTGCCAATGGAACTCCGCGAACTGCGGCCCTTTGGTCTTGATCCACTTGGACGTGCCGCGCTTGACCTCCATGACCACGTCTGCAAGTGCCTTCGTGCGGTGCAAATTGAAGAGGACGTGAACGTGATCCGCCACCGAATTCACCGCCAACGCCGGCGATTCGAGATCCTTCAGAATGCCGCAAGCGTAACGATGCAACTCCTCGCGGATGGTGTCTTCAAGCCACGGGCGGCGCTCCTTCGTACTGAAGACGAGGTGGATCAGGTTTTTGGCGAGGGATTGAGGCATGGGGCGGGCCGGTTACGCACGCCCTTTCAGGGCGCGGGGTATTTGCGGGTGCGGCGGACCCAGGGCGGCGCTTTGCTTGCCCTGGGCTGGTTCACCTCTGCACCGTTGGCGCAAACCAGAGAGCGGAGCATCCCAAGTTCAGAACGAGCATACTTCTTTGGAGACAGACGGCCTATACCTGCCCAATAGCAATATTTGTCGGCCATGATTTCTTCGTCCAAGCGTCGCCCAGGTCGGCCCCTCTTCGACCGGTACTGAAATCGGTGATGATGCCCCAATTCGTGGAGAACCGTGCGGTAGTAGAACCAAAAGCCCATTGAATACGGATCGTCCCACTCGACGGTGTAGCCTCGTTCGTTAGCTGAAATACGGGCTCCCGAAATCTCAAAGAAAGGCCTGTCTTTGGAGGCGATGAAGTCGAAGTGAAGGACCGGCGGTAGAGAGTAAAGCCTAATGACCTTTGACCCTTCAAAGTACTCCCCGTACGGTTGTCCGATATCCCCGTTGCGTGGAGACAACTCGATCAAGCTGAGACCGTGGTATAACTCTGCCGGCAGGCGTGAAATCAACAGAGCCAACTTCCTTCGCGGCACGGGATGAATGTCTCCGACGAGAGGAGGTCTCTCCACAATCCTCGGAAGCAACACTCGCCCTTGCTCATCTCGCTGCGCATTTCGAGCGGCAATGATGAACTTGGGATCCGTATGACGGGAACGCGACATCGAAGCTATCCGTCTTCTCTACTCCACCACCCGCTTGCCCTTCTTCCGTGCGTGGTATTGCTCTTTGATCCACTTGTAAGTGGCGGCGAGACCTCTATCGAGCGTGGTGTTGGGTTCCCACTTGAGCACCTGCTTGATGAACGTGTTGTCGGAGTTGCGGCCGGCCACGCCCTTGGGCGCGTCAAGATCGTATTCGCGCTTCAGCTTCACGCCGGCGATGCGCTCGACTTTGCTCACCAGTTCGTTGATCGAGACGAGTTCGTTCGAGCCCAGGTTGATCGGCGTGGCGATGAGCCGGTCGCAGTGCATGATCATGTCTATGCCCTTCACGCAATCGTCAATGAACATGAAGCTCCGCGTCTGGTGGCCGTCGCCCCAGATGGTGATGCGCAGGTCCTTCTTGTCCTGCGCTTCGATGACCTTTCGGCAGATGGCCGCCGGGGCTTTCTCGCGTCCGCCGTCCCATGTGCCGTGCGGACCATAGACGTTGTGGAAGCGGGCGATGAAGGTCTTCATGCCGCGCTCGTGCCAGTATTCTTCGCAGAACATCTCGCTCATCAGCTTCTCCCAGCCGTAGCCGCGCTCGGCCATCGCCGGGTAGGCGTCGGATTCCTTGAGGGCGCGGACGTTCGGGTCTTTCTGGAGCAGCGTGTTGTAGGCGCAGGCGGAGCTGGAAAAGAAATAGCGCCGCGCCCCGGCCCGGTAGGCGGCCTCGATCATGTGGGTATTGATGAGGATCGAGCGCAGACACTCGACGCGGAAACGCTCGATGAAGCCCATCCCGCCCATGTCCGCCGCAAGGTTATAGACCTCGACGGCCCCTTCGCAGACGCGATGGCAATTGGCCTCGTTGCTGACATCGAGGCAGAGGTTCTCAACGCCGGGCACGTGGAGATACCACTCGTAAAGCGGTTTCTTGTCCACCGCGCGGATGCGGGTGAAGCCTTTCTTGCGGAAGTATTGGGCGAGGTTGCCGCCGATGAATCCGCCCGCGCCCGTGATGACGATCAGGTCGTCTTTCTTCAGCGCCGGGCTTTTCTCTACCAGTCGTTTCGTTTCCATAGCGTTTCTTGGGCGCACATTACACTGGACGGCGACGGCGGGGAATGCCGATCCTTGACCGTCGCATGACGATTCTTGACTTCGGCCCATGAAACGCACCGCGAAAAGCCAGCCGATCCAGACTGCGGCCCCGGAATTCTTCTCGCCGGATGTCTCTGAGGCGCGGCGGTTCTACCTGGACCTGACGCCGCCAGCAAAGACCCGGCTCGCCGTTGTTTGCGGCGGTTGCGAGCATTGCACGCCCGACTACGCCATCCACCGCACCACGTTCCCGTTCTATTCCATCGAATATGTCGCCCGCGGACGGGGCACGGTGAAGCTCCAAGGCCGATCCCATGCGCTGCAACCGGGGCGCGCGTTCGCCTACGGGCCGGGGGTGCGACAGGACATTGCGGGCGCCCCGGACACGCCGCTGGTGAAATACTTCGTGGACTTCGCGGGCTGGGCGGCGGCGGAACTACTGCGTTCCTGCGGCTTGCCGCCCGGTCGCGTGGTCCAAGTCCACCCGCCGCACGCGCTGCAAAACTTGTTTGACGAACTCATCGCTTGCGGCCTGCGCGGAACGCGGTCGAGCGCTGTGTTGTGCGGCAAACTCCTCGAATGCCTCGCGCTGAAACTCGCCGACGCCCGCGCGCCGACCTCCGGGGCGGAAGCCTTGTCCTTCTCGACCTACGAGCAATGCCAGCGGCATTTGCAGCAGCACTTCCGCCGCCTGCGGACGCTGGAGCAGGTCGCCGAGGAATGCCACGTCAACGCCGCCTATCTCTGCCGGCTGTTCCGGCGCTACAGCCACCAAAGCCCGTATCAGCAACTCCTGCGGCTGAAGATGAATTTCGCCGCGCACTTGCTGCAACAACCCGGCGCGTTGGTGAAGAATGTCGCCGAGCAGGCGGGCTTTGCTGACCCGTTTCACTTTTCGCGGGCCTTCAAGAGCGTATTGGGACTCAGCCCGGATGCGTTCCGGCGGTTGCGATGATCGAGTTGACCCCTTGAGGGACTCAGAGCCTGTTTGAAAAGTCGGGTGAAGCGCCGTGTGAGGGTACACGGCTTACAAGAATTGGCGGAAGTCGTTGTTGTTTGTAGGCCCGGTGCCCTCACCGGGCGAGTTCTCAAACCGGCTTTCAGGCAGCAGGCGAGGGGGAAGGTGGCGGCGAGGTGGGCCGCCGGATGCCTTTCAAGCGGTTGCGAATCATGTCCGCCCGCAGCACATCGCGCTCATCGGCGGACAGTTTCTCGGAGTGCAGCCGCTGCAAATGGGCGGGTTGGGTCATGATGAACAACTCATCGGTCAACGAGCGGTCCACGCTCGGGAACATGCCGAGGTCAATGCCGAGTCGCATGAACGAGAGCATGTTCATCGCCTCTTTCGAGGCGATGATGTGCGCGTTGGCCAATATGCCATAGGCGCGCCCGATTTGGTTGAGGACCATCTTGGGCGATTTTTCGAGGAGGCTCGCGCGGGCGTTGTCTTCGTATTCGATGACTTGG
Source organism: uncultured Verrucomicrobiota bacterium (assembly GCA_964548925.1). GTDB lineage: Bacteria > Verrucomicrobiota > Verrucomicrobiia > Limisphaerales > MWDV01 > MWDV01. Next base: position 10,340 of record CAZJTM010000029.1, read on the forward strand.
GCCAAGACCTTTTCCAGCCGTTCGACAATGCCCAGTTCGGTTTCGCCGAGCGTCATTTGGTTCGACACCTGAAACACGTTGCCAAGCGCCTCCGTGCCTTCGCCGTAAAGCCCGCGCACGGCAAGGCCCAGCTTGTTCACGGATTGGATGATGGCGTTCATCTGCTCGGCCAGCACGAGGCCGGGCAGGTGCAGCATGGCGCTGACGCGAATGCCGGTGCCCAGATTCGTCGGACAGGCGGTCAGATAGCCCAGCTCGCTGGTGAACGCGTAATTGAGCTTCTTCTCCAACTGCGAGTCCACCGCGTCAATGGCGGCCCAGGCCTGTCGAAGCTGCAAGCCGGGCCGCAAGGCCTGCATGCGCAAATGATCCTCCTCGTTGATCATCACGCAGAGAGTTTCATCGCGGTTGAGCACCAACCCGCTGCCGGCACCCTTGGCCGCGTGCTCGCGGCTGATCAGATGCCGCTCGACAAGGATTTGCTTGTCCAGAGCGGACAACTTGTCCATCGCCTCGGAGAAACAGCCCTTCAATTCCGGCAGCCGTTCCACGGCGGGGCGGACGTTTTCATAGACAAGCGAGCGCTCGGCTTTCTTAGCCCAGCCGGGAAACGGGAACTCGCGCATGTTGCGGGCCAACCGCACGCGGCTGGACATGACGATGCGATCGTGCGGTCCCTGGCGGCGGGCGATTTCAGCGGGGGGAGCGAGGAAGTCGTGAATGCTCATGGCCTACACCGCGCTCACGTTGGGCTGGCGCCCGCCCAGTTGTTTGATCTCATCGCGCAACTGGGCCGCCTGCTCGAAGTCTTCCTGCTCAATGGCTTTGGCCAGCTTCTTTTGGAGGAGGGCGACGCGTTGCTTGAAGTCCTGGCTTTGACGCAGGGCCTCCGGCACTTTTCCGATGTGGCGGGTACCCTTGTGCATCGTCTTGAGCAGGCTCTCCAGACCCTCGGCGAAAGTCCGGTAACAATCCGGGCAGCCGAGGCGTCCGGCCTTCTTGAAGTCCGCCTGGGTAAAACCGCAGTGCGGGCACTTCAGCTCTCCGCCCTCAGTGGCGGCGGCGGCCTGCTCCATCTGCTGCGACGCGCCCAGCCCCAGCAGCAGGTCCGCGAGTGAAAAGCCGGTGGGATCGTTCACGCCCTTGGTCTTGGCGCACTCCTCGCAGAGGTCGAGCTTCTGCATCTTGTCGCCGGCGATCTGGGTCAGATGCACCGTCGCCTCGCGTTCCTTGCAGACGCAACATTTCATGGCGGCGCGCTAGATGGGTTCGCCGGACACCTGGGTCAAGGCGTGGTAGCGCCGGACGAGTTTCTGCGTCAGCGGGCCCGGCTTGCCGCTGCCAATCACCCGTCCGTCCACCTTCACCACTGGCACGATTTCCGCGCCCGTGCCCGTGAGAAAACATTCGTCGGCGTTGAACACGTCGTAGCGGGTGAGGTTGGGTTCGGAAACCCGGCAGCCTTCCTCTTCCGCCAGTTCCATGACCACGCGGCGCGTGATGCCGTAGAGCGCGCCCGCCGAGAGGGGGGGCGTCAGCAGTCCGCCCTCCTTGACGAGGAACAAATTGTCGCCCGTGCATTCGGACACGTAGCCTTCCGCGTTGAGCAGGATGGCCTCCTCGACGCCGGCGTTGTTGGCCTCGATCTTGGCGAGGATGTTGTTCAGGTAATTGAGCGACTTGATCGCCGGGTTCAGCGCGCTGTGGAGGTTGCGCACCGTGGGCACGGTGATGATCTCCATGCCGTTGCGGTAATACTCCTCCGGATAAAGCTGGATCTTGCCGGCGATGATGATCACCGAGCCGCGCTTGCAGCGATTCGGGTTCAATCCCAGCGTCCCGACACCGCGGGTCACCACGAGCCGGATGTAGCCATCGCGGACCTTGTTCCGCCGGCAGGTTTCGACGACGGCGCGCGTCATCTCGGCGGGCGACGTCGGAATCGTGAGCAGGATCGCCTTGGCCGACGCGTAAAGCCGGTCCACGTGCTCCTTGAGCTTGAACACCCGGCCGTGGTAGGCGCGGATGCCCTCGAAAATACCGTCGCCATAAAGCAACCCGTGATCGAACACAGAGATTTTGGCGTGCGCTTCGTCGTAAAATTTCCCGTCAATATAAACTTTCATGCCCTCAGCCCCCGCAACGTAGTGAATGGACCCGCCCGGCGCAACTCCGCAGTGCGCGGACAATTTTGCGTGACAGCCGGGATGGGGCGACTATATTGCCGCCCGCTTTCGACGACCCCATGGTCTAGCGGTTAGGACACTACCCTTTCACGGTAGTAGCCCGGGTTCG
>CAZJTM010000029.1:12644-39470 GCA_964548925.1 uncultured Verrucomicrobiota bacterium
CCGGTGGGGTCGCCAGCCTCACGCTTGGTTCTCGCTGCTCCTGCCCAACTTTGGCGAACGAGCAAATTCGCCGGCAGTTCGCACGCTCGGTGGCGTTCGGCCTGCAGCCCGGCTCCACCCCGGTTCGTTTTCCAGAGCCGCCCCGGATTGCACCGGAACGACCGTTGAGCCACACTTTCCCCGCTGGTGGGTGCCAGCGATACGACGGGACGATTTGAGTGACGGGCGCATCGGAAACGGTGCGCCCGCGTCCTTTTCCGAAGCCGAATTGCTTTGAAGTCCGCTCCAAGCCAACCCCACCCACAGCACTCGGCTTGACCGCCCCTGTTCAGCAGCCGTCGCCGGCCGAGCGCGAGATCAACTTTTCCAATCGAAGGCTCGCTTCTTCACAGCGTAGAGGTAGCCGACGAAGAGGATGCCGAGAAAGGAAATCATTGAGCCGAGGATGACGTTGCGCATGGCGGGCTCCTGGAGCATATCCCGGTAGATTACCGACCACGGATAGAGAAACACGACCTCGATGTCGAACAAGATGAACAACATTGCGACGAGGTAGAACTTCACCGAGAACCGTGCCGCGCCCGGGCCGGTGGGGATCATGCCGCACTCCCAAGCGGTGTCCTTGATGCGGGTGGTGCGGGCGCGTTTGCCCAAGAGTATTGAGAACAGGATCATGCCGCCTGTCGCCCCAACCGCGATCACTGCCAGCATCAGCACCGCGAGGTGCTGCGAAAACTGCGCGTGTTCCATGGCCGCGAACTTAGGAATGCCGCGGCTCGCTGGCAAGGCGAATTGATTCCGGCGACTGCGGTTTCAGTCTCGCCCGACGAGAGCGCCGGCAGCGCAGGCTTCCAGTAGGGCGGGATTCCCTCTCGCCGCATCGCGGGTTTTCAACCGCTAATCTTCGCCTCCACCGACGGCAAATTCCCTCCGCGCTCCCGGGGCTCATCCCGGCTTGCGAAAAAGCACGATGCGATTCGTGTTCGTGCCCTTGCCCATGTTATCCACGCCCCAGCAGTTGGCGGTCTTGGTGAATTGTTGGTCGTTGATGAGCACCAGCACGGGCTCCAGCCCCGCCGCGACGCCACACGGCAACACCGTTTCTTCCAGCTTGGTTTTGCCGCCGTGAACTTCGCCAACCTCGAAGGCAATGTGCCCGCCGGGTTTTAGGACGCGCCACAACTCGTGAAACACGGCCGTCATGGCGGCCGCCCAAGCCTCCAGCTTGCGGGGCACGGTGAGCTTCACCGACTGCGGATCAATGCCGTTGAACCAGCAGCGCAACCAGTTGTCCGTGGCGTACTGCACCACGTCCAGAAACGGCGGCGACGTGACCACGAGCGCAACCGTGTCGCTCTGAATCTGCGGCGTGGCGTCGGCCGGGCCGGTGAGAAGCAACGCGGCTCTCGCGACGCGGGCCAGCGTCTGGCGCACCGTTGAATCCACGTCGCCGAGGAGTTGCTTCGATTTTTTCAGGAGAATTTTCGCGACGTCGCGACGGGGCGGGGTTTGGCTGCGCTTCGCGTTAATGCGGCGCTGGGATTTGACCGAAACGGCCTGGTTCGGCGGCAACGTGTAAACGGAGAAAAAGCCGGGCGAGTGACCGGTGAGCCGGTTTGTGGCGACCATTCGCAGCCAGTCATCCACTGGATCGAGCCAATCACCTGTAGCCGCCAACGTGAGTCGGCGCTGCTCAATCGGATTAATCTGCGCGGACTCAAGTCCGTGGCTACGACGGAGGAGGAAGTGCTTTTTCAGCGCGCAGATGTCGCGCAGGGTGTCAGGGTGGTAGAAGACCAGCAGGTCCTCGGGGAATTCGTCGTGGTCGGCAAAGTTGATCTCGTTGAGGCGCGTGGCAACTTCGTCCAGTGTCGGTGGTTGGAGACGCGGGCGGGTGAAGGTGAGACTGAGCGGGTTTGCGTCGTTGCCAAACGGCACGCGACCGAGCAGTGCCGCTTCAACCGGCGTCGTGCCCCGGCCCATGAAGGGATCATAGACGGCGTCGCCCGGTTGGGTGAGGCGTTCGATGAAAAAGCGCGGGAGCTGCGGCTTGAAACAGGCGCGATAGGAAACTTCGTGGAGCGAACTGGCTTGGCGTTGCCTGGCAGTCCAGAACTCGTTGACGAACGTCGGAACCGATCGCTCCTCGCCCGCGCGGCGCCAGGCCGTCTGCAAACAACGTGTGGCCTCGCCAAACTCGCGGAACGCCGCCAACTCGTCCGCGAGGTCGCCCTGCGGCTTGGCGGTGACCGCGGGCGACGGGAACAGTTCCAGCGTTTCAGCCATCGTGTTTTGTTCAGTGTGACGCGCCGCAAGCTCAGCAGGTTTTGCCTTGAGAAGCAAGATTGGCAAAAGAAGGCGGCAAAGGGCTGCCGAACTCCAAGACGCTGGCGCGCGAGTGATGGTCCGCCTCATTGGGAAAGGCTGCGATCCTCTCCTGTGAAGCCGCCAGGAATCGTCTTTCCTTCACCTTCTTGCTTGCCGAGCCGGCGGATTTTGCATGGCATGAGCCCCGACGCAACGTGGGCAAGAAACTTTCCACCCCGAAGGCAAAGACGGCGCCCGGGCCGAGTTCAGGTCCGGCTCCATCGGCTTGGGAACGGCTGCACCCACGAACTCGGCTGCTGGCGCTGGCGCTGACGTTGGTCACGTTGCTGGTCTTCCTGCGCGCCGTGAAATGCGGCTTTGTGGATTACGACGATGGCGATTACATCACTGCGAACGCGCAAGTCCAGGCGGGCCTGACTTGGGCGGGCGTCCAGTGGGCGTTCACCACGGGGCAAGCAAGCAACTGGCATCCGTTGACCTGGCTTTCGCATCTGTTGGACGCCGAACTCTACGGGCTCGATCCGGCCGGGCATCATTTGACGAGCGTGGCCTTCCACGGGCTGAATGCTGGGCTGGTATTTGTGCTCTTGGTCCGCCTGACGGGCTCAACTTGGCGGAGTCTTCTCGCCGCGGGTTGTTTCGCCTGGCATCCGTTGCGCGTCGAATCGGTGGCGTGGATTTCCGAGCGGAAGGATGTGCTGAGTTTCTTCTTCGGCATGTTGGCTCTGTTTGCTTACGTGCGGTACGTGCGAGAATCCGAAGTGCGAATTCCGAAATCCGAAATCCGAAACCCCGAAGCCGCAGCGCGACGGCCAAGTGCGGTGAAGGCGTATGGGCTGGCGCTGTTCTGGTTTGCGCTCAGCCTGATGAGCAAGCCGATGTTTGTCACGCTGCCGTGCGTACTGTTGCTGCTGGATTACTGGCCGCTGGGGCGGGTGGGTGGCGGCAGGTGTCAGGCGTCAGGCGACGCGCGGGGAGGGACGCGTGAGGTTGCTGGCGGAAACCGTTTCACGGTTTACGTTTCGCACTTTACGGTCTTCCACCGCTTGTTGCTGGAGAAGTTGCCGTTCTTCGCGCTGGCGGCGGCTTCGAGCGTGGTCACGTTCGTGGTCCAACGGAAAGGCGGCGCGGTGGCGTCCGTGACCGGTTTGCCGCTGGGGGCGCGCATTGAGAATACTTTCGTTGCTTACGTCCGTTACGTGTTCAAGACGGTCTGGCCGGCGGACTTGGCGACGCTGTATCCGCACCCGGGTTACTGGCCCACGTGGCAGGTGGTGGGGGCGGTGTTGTTGCTTCTCGGTGTCACCGCGCTCGTGGTCGTGCGACGGCGTGCTTGGCCGTATGCCTTGGTCGGCTGGCTGTGGTTCGTGGGAACGCTAGTGCCGGTGATCGGTTTGGTGCAGGTCGGCATTCAATCCATGGCGGATCGCTACACCTACCTGCCTTCGGTGGGTTTGCTGATCGCCTTGGTTTGGCTGGCGCATGACGCGGCAAGTCGAGTTCGGCTTCAGCCCGCGTGGGCGGCTCTAGTGGCGGTGGGTTGCGCCTTTGGCTGGGCCGGTTTGACCTGGCGACAGATTGGTTTCTGGAAGAACACGGAAACCCTCTTCAGCCGGGCAGTGGCGGTGACGAAAGACAATTACCTCGCCTATAACAACCTTGGGTTTTATCTCGCGAACCACGGGCGGGTGGCGGAGGCGATCACGAATTACCAGGCATCCATCCGGATCAAACCCGACTACGTGGACGCGCTGAACAACCTGGGGCATTCGTTGTCCGAGCAAGGCCGACATGCCGAGGCGCTGCCGTTCTTGGATGGCGCATTGCGTGGGCAACCCCGCCACGTGGAGATGAACAATAACTACGCCAACGCGCTGGCCAATGTCGGCCGCCTGGAGGAATCGCTGCGCCACTACGAAACCGCCTTGCGCGAAAAGCCGGATCACGCGGATGCCCGCAACAATTATGGGGTCGCCCTGGCCATGCTGGGGCGCTTGGACGAGGCGCTCTACCAGATTCGCGAGTCGTTGCGGCTGCGTCCCAACCACGCCGGCGCCCACAGCAATCTGGGCAACGCGCTTGCAGCCGCCCGGCGGTTGGACGAGGCGCTGCTGGCCTACCGCGCGGCGCTGAGGCTCAAGCCGGACGACGCCCAAGCGCACAACAATTTGGGTAACGTGCTGGTCGAGCGGGGACGATTGGAGGAGGCGGAGGTTCACTACCGTCGCGCTTTGGAACTGAACGCGAACAATCCCGAGGCCAATTTCAATCTGGCCATGCTCTTGGCGCGACGGGCGCGGTGGGACGAGGCGATTCGCCATTTGCGGGAGGCGCTCCGGTTGAGGCCGAACTACCCCGAGGCGCTGGGTGCGCTTCGGAAGTTGGAGGCGCAGTCACGGGGCGCGGCGCCCGCTGGAGTGTCGAACTGAGACGCTGGCGGGATGCTGCCGCTGGCAGGGCTCACGAGTGGGGTGGTCGCGATGTGCCGCAGCTTGGCCCGGATGTTTCATGCCGCCGGGTGAGGGCACCCGGCCTACAGGACCGGGGTTTTCGTGCTGTAGGCCGGGTACGCTCACCCGGAGAAGTTTTGGCGATTCAATCGAGGTGTGTAATATCCGGGTTAGGGGTTCACGGAGAGGCGTTTGGCGTGGTTGGGTGGGGAATCCGCGCTTGACGCTGCCGGTGGGGTTCCCTAATCTCTGCCAACGAACGGTCAGGAATTGCTGGGAAACCAGCGTGCGCAAGTCGGAAGAGTTCATTCTGCCGACTTTTTTATTCCCCGGATGGGAAGGCCGTCGCCAACGTTATGAATGCAGATCTCATTGCCGTTCTGGAATTCTGGGAACGAGAAAAGGGCATCAGCCGCGACAAAGTCTTGTCGGCGGTGCATGAATCGTTGCTGTCCGCCGCCAAGAAAGCCATCGGGCCGGCGCGCGAATTGCGCGTGGCCATTGACCCCAAGACCGGCGATATCCGCGCCTTCGCAAAACTGGTGGTTTCCGAGAAGGTCATTTCCAAGCACGACCAGATCACGGTCTTCGACGCCCGTCGGCTCAAGGTGGACGCCCAGATTGGGGAGGAAATCGAGGTTGAAGTCACGCCCACCGGTTTCGGGCGCATCGCCGCGCAGTACGCGAAACAGACCATCATGCAGCAAATCCGGCGCGCGGAGAAGGAACTCATTTTCTCCGAGTTCAGGGATCGCGTGGGCGACATCGTCAGCGGCGTGGTGCGGCGGTTTGAGCGCTCTGATGTGATTGTGGACCTGGGCAAGTACGAGGCGCTGCTGCCGAACCGCGAGCGCGTGCCGACCGAGGAATACCAGGTGGGCGAACGGCTGCGCTGCTTTGTGAAGGCCGTCGAGCAAGGCCAGCACGGGCCCGAGATCATTCTCTCGCGCGCCGATCCCCGGTTTGTCATCAAACTTTTCCAGCTCGAAGTCTCCGAAATCAACGACGGCACGATCGAAATCAAGGGCATCGCCCGGGAGCCGGGTTTCCGCACAAAACTGTCGGTGCATACCCGGGACGCGAAAGTGGATCCCGTGGGCGCCTGCGTCGGGCTTCGCGGCCAGCGCGTCAAGAACATCGTGCGCGAACTTAACAACGAAAAGGTGGACATCATTCGCTGGGACGCGAACATCAAGACCTACATCGCCAACGCTCTCGCTCCCGCCAAGCTCAAGTCCTTCGAGGTGGACGAAGCGCGCAAGCGGGTGCGGATTCTGACCAGCGAGGATCAGCTTTCGCTGGCCATCGGCAAACGCGGTCAGAACGCGCGGCTGACGTCCAAGCTGACCGGCTGGCAGGTGGACATCGAGGCGGAAGTGGTGCTGCAGAAGGGGTTCGAGGAGAAGGTGGCGGAGGCCGTGGAGACCTTGGCTGCCATTCCCGGCATCGCTCGCGAGCAGGCTGATGTTCTGGTGCATCATGGTCTGACCCGAATCGAGGATCTGTTGCAAGCCGACGAAAGCGATTTATCGGAGATACCGGAGATTGGCGAGCAAGCCGCCGGAATCTTGGAGGCGGCTCGGGCGGAAGCCGGGCGACGCACCATTCAAGTGGGAGAACTGCCCGAGGCCGGCCAACAATAGTGTTGGCGCACTCTGGCCCGTCTGGTACCGTCCGCCCATGATGGCCCCGCGGCCCAATTACGCAGACGCCGATAGCAAGTATGCCCGTTCGCATTTACGACATCGCAAAGAAACTTGGCCTCGAGAACAAAGAAGTTCTGAGCAAGGCCAAGGAAATGGGCATTGCCGCCGCCAAGGTCCCCAGCAGCACGCTTGACAAAATCACTGCGGAGTATTTCGAGGAGGAACTCCGTAAGGTTTACGCCGATCATCTGGCGGCGAAGGCCGCCGCGGCCGCCGCCGCGGTCGCCGCCCCACCGGCTGCACCAGTTGCGCCACCGGCTCCGGAGTCGCCGCCGCCCGCGCCCGCCTCCATTCCCGAGCCACCGCCCGTTGTGGAGGTCGCGCCGCCGCCCGCGGAAGTGGTGGTCCCGGTTCAAGCCGTGGAGCCCCTAGTAGCTCCGCCGGTGGAACCAGCGCCGGTGGTGGTAACCGAGATTCCCACGCCCGAGCCGGAGACTCCGGTGCTTCCGGCGACCCAGCCGTCCGCGCCTCCGGACGAGGAACCAGCGGTTGTCATCGCGCCGTCGGCACCGCCGCCGCCTGTGGTGGAACAGCCTGCGCCCCCACCCGCTCCACCCGCTCCTCCTCCGCCACCCCCCCCACCGCCTCCGCCGCGCGTGGGCGACAAGATCGGTTTCATTCAGCTTCCCACGCGGCCGGCTCCGCGGGGTGACAAGGCTGGCCCTGTCAAGGCTCCGCCGGGGCGTCCTGGCGTCAAGCCCGAGCCCGCCCGGGGGCGGACGGAGGTTCGCAGTGCGGGGCGAGTCCAGACGCCGCCTGCTGCGCGTGCCGCCACTCCGGGCGTTCGCGATGTGCCTGGCAAACAGGACAAGAAGCCGGCGGCACCCGCAGCGCCCAAGTTCGTCGCTCCGGCCACCGGTGAGATCATTTCCCTCAAACCGCCGATTGCCGTTCGCGCGCTGGCCGAGAAGCTGAATCAGAAGCCCTTCAAGATCATCGCCGACCTCATGGAAATCGGGGTCTTCGCCAACGTCAACCAGACGATGGATGAAACGACGGCCCAGCGCGTTTGTGCGAAGTACGGCTACCGGTTCGAGGTGGAAAAACGCGAGCGCCATCTTCCCGCTGTCGTCGCCGGCCCCAAGAAGTTGGACCTTGATGTCGAAGATAAGCTTGAGGACCTCAAACCGCGCGCGCCGGTCGTCACCATCATGGGGCACGTGGATCACGGCAAGACCACCTTGCTCGATGCCATTCGCAAATCGGACGTCGCGGCGGGCGAGGCCGGCGGCATCACGCAGCACATCGGCGCGTACACCATTTCGTTTCCGCATCCCGAGCGGAAGAAGGAACTCGCCCAGATCACCTTCCTCGACACGCCCGGTCATGCGGCCTTCAGCGCCATGCGCGCCCGCGGGGCGAACGTGACCGACATCGTTGTCTTGGTGGTTGCCGCCAACGACGGTGTGATGCCGCAGACGCTCGAAGCGTTGAGCCACGCCAAGGCGGCAAAGGTGCCGATCATCGTCGCCGTCAACAAGGTGGATCACCCGAACGCCAATCCGATGAAGGCCCGCCAGCAGTTGCAAGATCGCGGCCTCGTGCCGGACGACTGGGGGGGCGACACGATCTTCGTGGACGTCTCGGCCCTGACCAAGCAGGGTGTGGACAAGCTGATCGAGATGATCCTGCTCCAGGCCGACATGCTGGAGCTCAAGGCAAATCCGAACCGCAACGCCAAGGGCAACGTCATCGAGTCCGGTCTGGCGCCCGGCGGGCCGACCGCCACGGCCTTGGTGCGCAAGGGGACTCTGCGTCTGGGCGACGTGGTCATCTGCGGACCGTTCTACGGCAAAGTCCGCGCGCTCATCAACGAAGAAGGCAAACGGCTCAAGGAAGCCGGCCCTTCGGTCGCGGTGAAGATGCTCGGTTTGAACGGCGTGCCGGAAGCGGGCCTCGAATTCAGCGTCGTCGAGGACGAGAAGGCGGCGCGGGATCTGGCGGAGCAGCGCCAGTTGGAGGCCAAGGCCCAAGCAATGGAAGCCAAGTCCAAGGTCACGCTGGAGAATCTCTTCGCCACGCTCGACGCCCAGCAGGGCAAAGTGCTGAAGGTGGTGGTTAAGGCCGACACGCAGGGATCGGTCGAAGCCATCGTGGACGCGCTCAAGAAGATCGAATCCAGCAAGGTGATGCTCGAAGTCATTCACAGCGCGGTGGGCACCATCACCGAGTCCGACGTGAGCCTGGCGGCCGCCTCCTCCGCGGTCATTCTCGGCTTTCACACGCGCATTGACACCGGCGTGGGGGAAGTGTCGAAGCGCGAGGGCGTGCAGATCAAACTGTACGCGATCATTTACGAATTGATTGACCAGGTGAAGGACGCCATGGCGGGCTTGCTGGACCCGATCGTTCGCGAAGTGGTCACCGGTTCGGCGGAAGTGAAGCAGATTTTTGAGTTGTCGAAGGGGGTGCCCGTCGCGGGGTGCGCGGTCAACAGCGGACGCATTGTGCGCGGCAAGATTCGCGTGCGGCGGCGCAAAGAACTGATTTACGAAGGCGTCACGCAGTCGTTGCGCCGTTTTCAGGATGAGGTCAACGAGGTTCGCGCCGGCATGGAATGCGGCATCCGGATCGAAGGTTACGGCGAGTTCCAGGTGGGTGACGTGCTGGAATGTTACACGGTCGAGAAAGTGGCGCAGAAACTCTGAAAACCCATCCAGCCGTTGAACTGCTGGATTGACCGACCGGTTGCACGGGTTAACGATTCAATGCTTCAACGACTCAACGAACATGCCCTCCCATCGAATTGAACGTGTGCGCGAATTGCTCAAGCGCGAAATCGGCGGCGTCCTCCGTCGCGAGTTGCCCGTGCAGGAGGCCGGGCTGGTTTCGGTAAACGACGTGGATCTCGCGGGTGACCTGCGCTCGGCGACGGTCTTCATCAGCATCCTGGGCAACGCGGAGCAGCAGAAGCGCGGCATGGTGATGTTGCAGGAGAATCGGGGCCGGATTCAGAACCTGGTCGCGCGCACGGTGGTGTTGAAGTACTTCCCCACGTTCAAGTTTGTGTTCGACGACTCGGTGGTCCGGGGCAACCGCGTTTTGCAGATCATTGATGAACTTGAGCGCGCCAATCCGTCTGGCGAGCCGCCCGAGGCCGGGAACGACGAGTGAAGGCCCACCCCAAAATCATTGACCGCATCCTCGGCGCGCTGCGCGACGCCCGGACGGTTTGTGTCGTCGGCCACGTTCGGCCCGACGGTGATTGCGTGGGCTCACAGCTTGCCCTGACGCTGGCGCTGCAAGCGGAGGGCAAGCAGGTGACCTGCTGGAACGAGGATGCGATGCCGCAGAAATATCGTTTCCTCGACCCGGACGGCTTGGTGGAAAAACCCAAGCCTGGCCAGGAATTCGATTGTGTCGTCGCCGCCGATGCCGCGAGTCTGGAGCGTCTGGGCGGCCGGGTGGTCGAGTGCATCGCGACGCGGAAGCTGCTTATCAACATTGACCATCACGCCAGCAACAGCCGCTATGGCGACTTGGACTGGATTTCGCCGCGCCAGCCGTCCACCGGCGAACTCGTTTACCGCCTGCTCCGTGTCGCCCGTTGGCCCATCACCCCACGCATCGCCGACTGCCTTTTCACCGCCGTCTCCACGGACACCGGCTCCTTCCAGTATCCATCCACGTTGCCCTCCACCTACCACATCGCTGGCGAACTTGTCGCCCGAGGCGCGAACCTGGCCCGGATTTGTGACGAAGTTTATCAGTCGTTTCCGCTGCCCCGCGCAAGGCTGCTCAAACGTGTCTATACCCGCTTCCGGCTCACGGCCAACGACCGCATCGCCTACTTCTGGCTGAAGAAAGCCGACTTCGCGCGCACGGGTGCGGAGAGCGCGGACTCCGAGGGCCTGATTGATCACATCCGCGCGATCGAGCCCGTTGTCGTCGCGTGCGTGTTTGAGGAAGTCGAGCCGGAGCTGACCCGGATCAGCCTGCGCTCGAAAAGTGACAAGGTGAATGTCAACGAAGTTGCCGCGCAGTTCGGCGGCGGCGGCCACGCCGCCGCGGCGGGAGCGCGCGTCCAAGGCACCCCGTTGGCCACACAACGTCGCGTGATTGCCGCCCTCAAGCTGGCGCTGAAACGTGCGCAGCCTTGAGAGACTGGGCGGCCAGCCCCACGCGGCGGGCAAGGCGTTCGGCGTTCACACTTCTGCCAGTGACACGGTTTTCTTCATCGCTGCCGCAACGGTGGCCAGCACTTGTTCGGGAGGCATCGAGCGTAATTCCTGAGCAAACGGTTCGCAGACGACCGGCCCGTCGTAGCCAATCCGGATCATGGCGCCGAGGAACGTCTTCACGTCAATGACACCGGTGGAGCAGGGGAGGCCGCGGCGGTTGTCCACTTGTTGCTCCACAGGCACGCCGGCGGGCGCGTCGTTCAGGTGGCAGAGGACGACGTCGCTGGCTTTGAGCGAAAGCAAATCGGCCTCGGTTTCCTGCGCGGTGTACCAATGCCAGGAATCGAGCAGGAAACCCACGTTGTCGCGGCCAATTTCCGCGATCAGGTCCTTCATCTCGGCCATGGTGTGAATGAAAGGAAACCGGCTGGCGCTCCACGATGTCTTGGGGCCAACATACTCCAGTCCCAGGCGCAAGCCGTGATCGCCGAGGACGCGGGCGGCTTCGCGCAACCGCCGGGCGTGCTGGCGGAAGTTGGCCAGATACGTGAGGGATTTGTGTCCCGGCGAGAGCCAGGTTGCGACCCGTACCACCCCGGCGCGCTGCAAGGTCCGGGCGAACTCAGGCAGCGCTTTCAGACCTTCGTCAAACGCGGCGTCGCTGCCGCGGAACTCCAGAGCCAACCCAGCCGCGCCCCAAGTCAGGTGCTTTGCTTTCATCTCGCCGAGATACGTCTGGAGCTCGGTTTCGGACAATTTGCCAAGAAACTGGGCGGAAGGTGCGATGGCCTCGAATCCAAACTGGCTGGCCCAGCCGATGAGTTTCTGCGGTTCGCCTGGGAAACCCAGAGGTCCGCAGTCCAGGCAAAGGGTGAATTTGCGCTGGCTTACGGACCTTGCTTCGGCCGATTGCGCGTTCGTGTTCCGTCTCCAAACGGCGAGGCCGGCCACTGTGGCGGCCTTGACAAACGTCCTGCGATTCATGGCATGCATGGGTAGGTTGGAATGAAGATTCTCCATGACGATTCGCTTCCCGGATTTCTGAAGGAGGACTGGGTTCTCGAAGACTTGGCCTGTTGAGGCATTGGGAGTGGAATCCTTGGACGCGGTGAATCCTCGGGGCGGTTGGGGGAAGGGGGTGAGCATTGGTTTACCTGGATAGACATGGCCTGGGTCCAGCCGCCGCTTTGGCGACCATCCGGTTGGCGTGGTCCCTTACAACGCCAGTTGCGCTGGATTGGGAACGGAGCCAAGTGATACCCGTGCGCATCATCTTGATGGGACAGGATTCTCGGAACTCCAGGGCTTGCGTCAAGCCGCGTCTGCCTCCTTGCGCCCGACGCGCCCGGCCAGAGTCCCCCGGTGGTCGAACAGGGAAGCCATGGTAATCAGCGAGTGTGGTTGCGGCTTGGGGGGTGTTCGTTCGCGGGCGCACGTCTGTTGTGCCGCGCGTCAGACTCAATCTCCAGCCGTCTTGGCGGCTGCCCTGTGGCAACAAGGGCGTACCGATAGAACTCGCCGCACGCCGGCATTTCGATCAAATTTCCGTCCCATGAACTTTCTGCATCCTACCGCAACGGTGGCGCGGCAGCGCACGACCAACTCCAGCCGGATGCGTGTTGGCATCGTGCGTCGCTTGGTTTCACGCGGCATCATTTCGGAGCGCTCCGACTCACCCGGGTTCTTGGTCGCCCACGCCATCCAATCCGGCGTTGGCACGCCTTGCGGATGCCGCCGCGCTCTGCCGCGCCCTGGCGGCAAGGGGCTGCTCGCTGTGCTACTGGGGCTGGCTGTCGTCATCTCGACCGTCGCCGAGTCCCCGCCGTCCGAACCCGTCCCAAAGTTCTGGCGCTGGGCCGAGCGCCCGCCGATGGGGTGGAACAGTTGGGATTGTTTCGCGACGACGGTCACCGAGGCGCAGACGAAGGCGCAGGCGGACTACCTGGCGCGGTATCTCCAGCCGCATGGCTGGGAGTACATCGTGGTGGACATCCAATGGTACGAGCCGAACGCGCAGAGCTTCGAGTATCGCAAGAACGCGCAACTGGCGATGGATGAATTCGGCCGGCTCTGGCCGGCCACAAATCGGTTTCCGTCGTCGGTGGGCGGTGTGGGCTTCAAGGCGCTGGCGGACTATGTCCATGGCAAAGGGCTCAAGTTCGGTATTCACCTGATGCGTGGCATTCCACGTCAGGCCGTGCGCGAGAACACGCGGGTCAAGGGCACAAACTTCCGTGCCCTCGACGTGGCTAACACGAACAGCGTTTGCGAATGGAATCCCGACATGTTTGGTGTGGACATGACCCGGCCGGGGGCGCAGGACTACTACAACTCGGTCTTCGATCTGATCGCGTCGTGGGGCGTGGACTATGTGAAGGTGGACGACTTGAGCCGCCCGTATCACACGAACCGCCTGGAGGTCGAGGCCATCCGCAGGGCGATTGACCAGACGGGCCGGCCGATGGTGCTCAGCCTTTCGCCCGGCGAAACCGCGCTGAGCGCGGCCGAGCACGTCAAGCGGCACGCCAACCTCTGGCGCATCAGCGACGATTTCTGGGATTCCTGGCCCGCGCTTTACGAGCAGTTCGAGCGGCTGCGCAACTGGAACCCGCATCGCGGGCCGGGCCATTGGCCGGATGCGGACATGCTGCCGCTGGGCGTGCTGGACCTGGGCCGGCGCACCACCCGCTTCACGCCGGACGAGCAACACACCTTGATGACCCTTTGGTGCATCGCGCGTTCGCCGCTGATGCACGGCGGCGACATGACGAAGATGGACGACTTCACCCTGTCGCTGCTCACGAACGACGAAGTCCTCGCCGTGAACCAGCGCAGCAGCGGCAACCGCGAGTTGTTCCATCGCGGCAGCCACATCGCGTGGGTCGCCGATGTCCCCGATTCGGCGGACAAGTATCTGGCCGTGTTCAACGCGCCGGGGCCGATGAAGGTGCAAGAGGAACGCGCGGCGTTCAACAGCGGCCTCATCACGCGCCACACGCCGGGGCACGGAACGAACATTGACCTCGAGATCAGCGGCGCGCGCAGTCTCGTCCTGGTTATCGCCGAGGGCGACGGCGACATCTTCGGGGACCACGCGGACTGGATTGAGCCGCGGCTTGTGGTTGACGGCCAGGATCGCAAGCTCATAGAGCTGCCGTGGGCCAGCGCCAGCACCGGTTGGGGCGGGCTGAACATTGGCCAGACCGCTGGTGGCAAGCCCATCACACTGAATGGCAAGGGGTATCCGGACGCCATTGGCGCGCATTCCCTGTCGGTCATCGAATACGAACTGCCAGAGGGCGCGACGCGGTTCAAGGCTTTGGCCGCGCTCGATGATGCGGCAGTGGCGCATCCACGCGGGGCGACGGTGAAGTTCCTGGTGTTCACCAACGCCGCGGCGCCGGCGAGCCGGAAGGAGCCAGTGCCGGTGAGCTTGGCGGAGCTGGGGTTCGGCGGCAAGGTCCGCGTGCGCGATCTCTGGCGGCACACGGATCTCGGCGAGTTTCAAGGCGAGTTCGCCCCGGAGATCCCGCCGCATGGCGCGGGACTGTATCGCGTGAGCGGCGGGAGGTTGCCCAAGATGAGCGGGGACGGGGAGCGGTTGGATCGCGGCGTTGTGGCCTTCCTCCAAAATGACGGCAGTGCCTACATCGGTTGGCGGCTGCTGGCGTCCGATCCGGCGACTGTGGCTTTTGATGTCTTCCGGTCGGGTGCTTCGGCGGGGGAAAGTTCAAAGCTCAACGCGGCGCCGATCGGGGATTCCTGCAATTTCGTGGACGCCACGGCCGGTGGGAAGGCTTGGTACTACAGCGTTCGCCCGGTTGGCGTCGGCGACCATCCTCCGCAATCGGCGCCAGCCTTGGCTGAGTCGGTCCTTGGCGAAACGGCGTTTCGCCGCTTGAAGCTCCAGGGCAACTACCTTTTTGACAAAGTCGGCATTGCGGACCTGGACGGCGACGGAGCGCTGGATTTCGTCATCAAGCAGCCAAACCAGATCAGCGATCCCGGGGTCTGGCGCAAGAGTGAGGAAACCTTCAAGCTGGAAGCCTACGCGAGTAACGGCTCGTTCCTTTGGCGAAAAGACCTGGGGTGGAACATCGAGCAAGGGGTCTGGTGGTCTCCCATGATCGTGTACGACTTTGATGGCGACGGCAGAGCGGAGGTGGCTGTGAAGACCGCGCCGACAGATGCGGATCATCGCGACGCGGAAGGCAAAGTGACGACCGGGCCGGAGTGGTGCTCGGTGCTGGATGGCGTGACCGGCAGAGAAATCGCCCGCGTGGACTGGCCAGCGCGCGGCAAGATTGCCGATTGGGGCGATCCCAGGAACAACCGCGCGTCGCGTCACTTGATGGGGCTGGCCTATCTCGACGGCAAACGAGCAAGTTTGCTCGTAATGCGGGGCACGTACACCAAGATGTTTGTGGATGCCTACAATCTGGTGGACGGCAGGTTGGTCCCGGTCTGGAAGTGGTGCGGTGACAACGAGCAACCTCCGGTGCGCGGACAAGGCATGCATGGCATGCACGCGGTAGATGTGGACGGCGATGGTCGCGACGAGATTGTTTTAGGCGCCGCCGTGCTGGATGACAACGGGAAGATTCTTTGGAACCTCGGCATGGGCCATCCGGACGCCGTTTACGTCTCGGACATCCTGCCGGAGCGGCCCGGGCTGGAGATCATCTACGGCTTTGAGACCAAGCAGGAACGTAACGGGTTCTGCCTCGTGGAAGCGGAAACCGGCAAGCTGATCTGGGGCTGCGACCATCCGACCACACACATCCACAGCCAGGGTCTGTTTGGCGATTTTGACGCGGCCAATCCGGGGCCCGAGTTTTATGACGGCGAGAAGTTTGGTCCGGAGCGTTGGACCTACAGTGCGCGTGACGGCAAGCTGCTGGCGCGCGAGGACCTCGGCGGGCTGGCCCCGATTGCGGTGTATTGGGCCGATGGACCACTGAAGATGATTGCCGCTCGCGGGCGCATCCGCGCCTACCGCGGCGCGCAACTGGACCACTATGAAGGCCGCGTAGTCGCGGTGGGGGATCTGCTCGGGGATTGGCGCGAGGAGTTGGTGACGAGTGTTCCCGGCGAGTTGCGCATCTACAGCACGACGATTCCGGCCACTAGCCGGCGGACCTGCCTCCTGCAGGACCGGGCTTATCGTACCGATGTGGCGCTGGCCGCAATGGGCTACCTGTACCCACCGCAGGTGGCTGTCGCGCCAACTGCTTTCGGGGCGGGGCGGTAGCGAACGCAGGCAGTCGGGGCGCAGACGGACCCGCGTGCCGATTTTTCAACTGGCTTTGCAGATTCTGACGCTGGGGCGAGCGGGGCATCCTTGATATGTTTTCGCGGCATGGATTGAACCTGTTGCTTTGGCTGATTGTCCCGGCCGAGCGTCTGGCGAAACCTGATCCACCCAAACCAAACTCACTGCACCTATGAAGAGAATGACAAGACTCATCCGAAGCCGTTTGAGTATCCCTTTGTTGCTGGCCGCCTTCGGCGTGCTGTCCTGGTCCGCTCAGGCCCAAACGACCGCCACGTGGACCGGCGGTGGCGGCGACGGACTCTGGAACACAGCCGCCAATTGGGATCAAGGTCTTCCGCCCGCCGAAGGCACGAATGCAGTCATTGGCGCCGGCAACAATGTGACCTACGTGGCGCCGATGACGGCCACCAGTTTCGCCGGCCTTACCAACGCAGGCACGCTGACGATCAACGCCGGCGGCTTTAATATCGAGGCGGGCGGCCTGACGCCGTACTTCGGCGACTTCGGCGGCTCACTGATCATCAACAGCGGCGGCGTGATGTTGATCACCAATGCCGGAGACTGGCGGGTGAACTCGAACCACACGGTCGCGGTAGAAGGCGGCGCGCTGATCGTCACCAACAATCCGGGAGGCACGCTTACCTTCGGGCCGAATGGGAATCAGAGCACCGCCAACGCCGCGGGGTTCACCAACAACGCCGGCACCGTCATCTTTGACCAGCCATTTCAGCTTCGCGGCCGTTACAGCCGGTTCATCATGAACGGGGGAAAGCTTGACTTGTTGGCCGGAGGGGGCATCGCGGAATCCAGCAACGATCAGGAGCGCCCATGGCTAATTAACGGGGGCACCGCCAACCTGGGCGATTTCAGCATCACGCGCACGACCGGCGGTGGCGGCTTGCTGCTCAGCAATGGCGTGGTGACCACGACCCGCCTGCGCATCGGCACGTCCGCCTCGCGAGCGTATGCAACCATTTACGGTGGCGCTCTCACAAACACAGGGCCGTTCCTGGTCTCGGATCGCAGCAACGGCGCCACGTCGAGTGATCGGAGAATCCGGTTGCTGATTCGGGGCGGTACTGTTGTTTCGACTGACCCAAGCGGCATCGTGGTTTGCAATCAAGCCAATGCCAGTGCCGCCGCGGAGAGCATCATCGGCGCGTTGCTGGAACTGAGCGGTGGCGTGCTGATCGCCGAAGGCATCACCCTGGTGGCGGACAACAGCTTCGTCAACGCGTATGCCACCTTCACGCTGTCCGGCTCGGGAATCGCCTACTTGGGATCGGCCGGGCTGACGGGCAACCCGGGCTCGGGAGGCAGTGGCTACTGGGTGAACCTCAACGGAGGAACGCTCGCCGCGAAAGACAGTTATACGATCAATGCCGACGTGAGTCTGGGCGGCAGCGAGGCGACTCTTCACGCGGCAGACGCCGGCGGAGTGGCCCACGACATCACGCTGAATGGTGTGGCCAGCGGTGGGGGCACGTTGTTCAAGACAGGCGGCGGCACCCTGACCATCAATGCCGCCAACACCTGTTCCGGCAACACGATCATCAGCGCTGGCCGGCTTTCACTCGGCGCTGCCGGCTCGTTGTCAGGTTCGCCCAGCATCTTCATTGGCGGGGGTGCGACATTCGACGTTTCGGTGGTGAGCGGCTACACCCTTGGGGCTGGCCGTACGATCCTGGGCATGGGCACCGTGGCGGGCGACTGCGCCTTGGCCTCGGGCGCGGTGATCAATCCCGGCACGAACATCACCGCTGGAACATTGACGTTCTCGGGCGCGCTGACGCAGACGGGCGGGGCGTTCAACCACTTTGATCTCTCGGCCAATCCGTTGGGACCTGACAACGATCTGGTGGTGATTGGTGGAGACCTCAACGTCAGTGGTGTGAACACCATCGAGGTCATCGGCGGCGGCGCGCCGGGTAGTGTGCATCCGCTCTTCCGCTATGGCGGCAGTTTCAATGGAACGCTGGCCAACTTCACGCTCAGCGGCGCCAGCGGCAGCCTGAGCAACAACACCGGTTCGGCCAAGGGAATCTACCTGGTGATCGCCAGTTCGGTTCGTTCCCCCGCGCGTGTCACTTGGGTGGGCAATGCGACCGTGAACGATTGGGACGTGCTGAACCGCACGAACTGGCTGAACAACGGCGTCCTGGACTATTTCGTCAGCGGTGACGAGGTCCGCTTCGACGCCACCGGCGAGGCTCGGCCGCTGGTCAACATCGTGGGCAATGTCGCCCCCGCGATGGTGACGGTGGACGCGACTGCCAACTACACCTTCCAGGGCGATGGCAGCATTACCGGCTCGGCGGACTTGCTGAAGACCAACAGCGGTTTGCTGACGGTGTTGACGACGAACAGCTACACCGGCGTCACGACGATTGCGGGCGGGGTGCTCGTTGCGCCGCTGCTGGCCAACGGCGGCAGCCCCAGCAGCATCGGCGCGGCCTCGTTCAACGCGCAGAACCTTGTGTTCGACGGTGGCACGTTGCGGTATCTCGGGGACACGATTGCCATTGACCGGGCGGCCACGATCAAAGCTGGCGGCGCGACGCTTGACGTTGCTTCGGGCAATACGATGCTCACTCTGAACAACAGCCTGGGTGGCGCCGGGTTTCTTCACAAAGCGGGGGCGGGCACGTTGCGATTGGCGGGGCCAAATGCCTACGCGGGTGGCACCGTGATCTCCGGTGGCACACTGCAAATTGACGTGGCTGGCGCGGCCGGGACGGCGGGCGTGACCAACCACGGCGCGACCCTGCGGGTCAACGGCGCGCTAACGCTCGATAATCCCATGGAGTTCAACGGGGATTGCGTCGTGGACCTCGCCAGCGCCAGCGGCAACACGGCGTTGCGTGGCGCTTGGACTGGCACCGGCACCGTGTTGATCACAAACCTGGAAGGCTCGGCGCGAACCTTCACGATCGGCGGCGGTGGCGGCGGCGGTGGCCACATGTGGGACTTCGCCGGCACCGTGGACTTCGGCAACAACCCCGGCTTTTTCCGCATCAACAACGACAACGGCAATTTCAACTTTGGCAGTTCTAACGCGACTTTCAACGTCGGCACCAATACGGCCGCGCTGAACCAGCGGAACGGCGGCACGACAACGCATCTCGGTGCGTTGATCGGAGGCCCCAACACCACCTTGGCGGGCCGCGGCAACACCGGCGCCTCGGGAACGACCACCTACTCCATCGGCGGCAAGAATCTCTCGACCACATTCGAGGGCAGCATCACTGATGGCTCCGAGCGCACGGCCCTGATCAAGGTGGGCACCGGGACATTGCGTTTGACCGGCACGGCCAGCCATACGGGCGACACAACGGTTGCGGACGGCACCTTGCGGGTGGACGGGCAGTTTAGCGCCAGCCCCGTGTTCGTCGCCGGGGGGGTGTTGTCCGGGAGCGGAAGCTTTGACGGCCCCGTGGAGGTGCTGGCTGAGGGAACTCTCTCGCCGGGCCCATTGTTCGGAACGCTCACGTTCAACAACACGCTCACGCTCAGCGGGCGGGTCGTGTTCGAGGTCAGCAAAGAAGCTGGACAGGATCAGATCTACGCTGGCGGCGTGAATTATGGCGGGACGTTGGTTGTCACCAATGTCGGCGGCCCTTTGACCTTGGGGGACAGTTTCCAACTCTTCAGTGCCGCCATGCCTGCGGGCGATTTCGCGAGCATCGTAGGATCTCCAGGCGCGGGCTTGGCTTGGCAGTTTGATCCCGCGACCGGTTTGGTGTCTGTCGTGGCTGGGTTGCCGAAGCTGGAGTTCGTTCAGTCTGGCGGCACCCTGCGGTTCTCTTGGAGCGGCGACTTCAAGTTGCAGGTCCAGACCAACAGCTTGAACGTCGGGCTGGGCGGCAACTGGGTGGACTATCCCGGCGGGGGCACTTCCGGCGTGAATGTGCCAGTGGACCTGAACAGCCCATCGGTGTTCTTCCGTTTGACAAAGCCCTGATGCCGTGACGTTTGAGGGGAACGGGCCCTGCCCCAAAAAAATCGCGGCAGTGTTGGAATCTATCTTGTGTTCCTTGCGAGCATTACTTAAGATTCCTCAGTTTTAGGTTTTAAGGAGGGTATATTGGTTGAGGACTAACTGGTTCCGCGGAGGCGTCGCGAGACGCCTCCGCGATTTTTTTGCTGTATGGTAGACTTCTTGGGCGGGTCCGCCCAGTACGCGGCGGAACGGGTCGCCAACAGTGCATCAGCTTCTTGGAGGGCGATGGCCGTCTGTTTGTAAGAATGGCATGCTGCAGACGCTTCGGATAGAATTCAATCGGCTTGGGATTCTTGGCTTTGATTCGAGATTCCATCAGCAGTCAGAGCTGCGAAACTGACTGCCAACCATACCTGAGCCGGGCGTGCAACGCGGCGTTACCATGACATGAGATATCAGTTCAATCCTCGCTTGATTCGGAGCGCCATCCGATCGCTTCCGCTTCTCTCTTGCGGAATGCTTCTGATCCTTTGCGGAGGCTTGTCGGCAACGGCGGCCAGCGCGACTTCCAGCGCCAGCACCGCCTGGCCACCCATCACTTCGGAGACGCGGCCTTGGGCCTACTGGTGGTGGATGGGTAGTGCGGTGGACACAAACAATCTCGCGAAGGAGCTTGCGCGTTATCGCGACGCGGGCATGGGTGGCGTCCACATCATCCCGATCTATGGCGCGAAAGGTTGGGAGTCCAATTACATCACTTACCTCGGTCCGAAGTGGATGGAGATGCTCGACTTCACCGTGACGGAGGCGAAGCGGTTGGGCCTCGGCGTGGACATGACCACGGGCACGGGCTGGTGCTTTGGCGGGCCGCGCGTGACCGACGACGAGGCCAACGCCAGCAAGGTGAGTCGCACGTTTGAAGTTGCGGATGGCGGAAGACTGACGAACAAGTTCGACGCGCAAGCCACGCAGGCCTTGATGGCTTTCGGCCCGGAGGGCCAGCGGGAAGACCTTGGCGGGAAGATCGCGATGGACGGCTCGGTGAATTGGACGGCGTCCGGTGGACCGTGGCGTGTCTTCGCCGTTTCGCAGAAGCCTTCGGGCCAAAAGGTCAAACGCGCCTCGCCTGGCGGCCAGGGGCACATGCTGAATCTTCTCTACCCACCGGCAATGACGAATTACCTGCGGTGGTTTGACGAGGCCTTCGCAAACTACAAAGGTGCGAAGCCGCGGGCGCAGTACCACGATTCCTACGAGTATCGTTCCGATTGGTCGCCGGATTTCTTCGCGCAATTCGAGCATCGGCGCGGCTATCGTTTGCAGGATCATCTCGACGCGTTCTTTACCGGCGAACCCGCCGACCGCGCCGCGCGGGTGAAATGCGATTACCGCGAAACGATCTCCGACATCATGGCCGAGGTCACGCTGCCGATGTGGACTGACTGGGCGCATCGCAACGGGTTCGTCACGCGCAACGAAGCGCACGGCTCGCCCGGCAACTGGCTCGATCTCTACGCCGCCGCCGACATCCCGGAAACGGAGATGTTCTATAAGGACCGCAACAAGCTCATCTCGAAGTTCGCCTCGTCCGCCGCCCATGTGACCGGCAAGAAACTCGTCGGCTGCGAAACGGGCACCTGGCTCGCCGAGCATTTTACCGAGACGCTCGCCGACATGAAATACTTGCTCGACGACCTCTTCCTGAGTGGCGTGAATCACGTCTTCTACCACGGCACTTGCTATTCGCCAGACGAAGCGCCGTGGCCCGGCTGGCTCTTCTACGCCAGCTACGAGATGAATCCACGCAATTCCATCTGGCGCGACGTGCCCGCGCTCAACGCCTACGTCGCGCGTTGCCAAGCCGTCCTCCAGTCTGGCAAGGCGGACAACGATATCCTGCTCTACTGGCCGCTCCACGACTTCTGGCACGACGCCAAGGGCACCGCGCGCAACATGACGGTCCACGCGCGCGATTGGTTCGAAGAGCAGCCCGTCGGTCACACGGCCTCGAATCTGTGGGCGCGCGGCTATGCGTTCGATTACATCTCTGACCGGCAACTGGCGGCGGCCCGGGTGCGGGACGGGAAGATTCGCACGCCCGGGGGTGATTACCAGGTGATCGTGGTGCCGCCGTGCGAGCGTCTGCCACTGCTGACGTTCTCCAATTTGGTTGCCTTGGCCAACGCCGGGGCGTCTGTCGTCTTCGAGCATGCGTTGCCCAAGGATGTTTCCGGCTGGGCCGGCTTGGAAAACCAGCGCGCCAGCCTCGCAAAGTTGACGGCCGCAGCCGGACAAATCCGACGCATCCTCGTTGGCGACCTGGAAGGCTCGCTCGCCTCGGTGGGAGTTGTTCGCGAGTCCCTGTTTGATCGCCCCGGATTGATGTGCCTCCGGCGGGTGGTGGATGGAAGCGTCGCCTACTTCATCGCCAACCGCGCGGAAAACCCAGTGGACGGGTGGATTCCGCTGGCCAAGCAGGCCCGATCAATCGTCGTCTTCGATCCGCTCACAGGGCATTCCGGTGCAGCAGCGACGCGGCAAAACGCTGCCAATCAAACGGAGGTCTTCCTGCAATTGGCCGCAGGCGAGTCCATCATCCTGCGGTGCTCAGCGGAGAAATCCACGGAAGGGCCACCTTGGGCATGGTGGGAAGGCCAAGGCGACGGCACAATCTTGACTGGCCTTTGGCAGGTGCAGTTCCTCGCCGGCGGCCCGGAGTTGCCCGCGCCATTCGCAACCGCGAATCTCGCCTCGTGGACGGAGGTGGGCGATACCAACGCCCAGCGGTTTGCCGGGACTGCTCTTTATACGCTCAAGTTCGACAGGCCGGCGCAGGCTGGCTCGCATTGGCAGCTTGAACTGGGCACGGTCTGCCAGAGCGCCCGCGTCCGGCTCAATGGCAAGGACCTCGGTACGAGGATCATCCCGCCGTTCCGCGTGGTGGTGAGCGAACTGAAACCGAAGGACAATCTCCTCGAAGTCGAGGTTACGAACGTCTCCGCCAACCGCATCCGCGACCTGGACCGCCGCGGCGTGAATTGGAAGAATTTCCACGACATCAATTTCGTGAACCTGAACTACAAGCCTTTCGACGCCTCGAATTGGCCTCTGGCAGATTCGGGTTTACTCGGCCCGGTGACGCTGACGCCGGTTGTGCCGTTGCGGCGGTGGTGAGCATCTCAAGATTTGGACCTGCTGCAAAACCTACCTGGAAGGTGACGGGCCCGGGAGACGCGGTGAAAGCCCCCCGCCGGCTGGGGGCAGCCGGCCTACAGGCCCGGATGCCCGCCCCTGTAGGCCGCGTGCCCTCACGCGGCGTCCCCCGTGTGGGCTGCGGACCCTACGCGGCGAGCCCCTCGCAGGCGTGTTCAAAAACTGAGATGCACTCGCGGCGGTGAACGGGAATTCAAATTCCTTTTCCAGCGGGAAGGCGAAGGGTAGTTTGTCGCCGAACAACCGCGTTGTCGTACCACCTGAGCGCGATGAACAACCAAAATCATGGACCGTTCTCGTCGGATCACCCGACTCCCCGGAGTCTGGAAGTGCTCCGCCAGGACATTGACCAACTCGACCAGCAACTGGTCGAGTTGCTGGCGAGCCGTCGCCGGTTGGTGGAGGAGGTCGCCCAGATCAAGCATCAGCAGAATCTCCCCACGTTTCATCCGGCGCGCGAGGAGAACCTGATTTCCGCCCGGCGGGCGCAGGCGGTCGCGGCGGGACTCGATCCGGATTACATCGAGGACTTGTTCCGCACCGTCATGCGTCACTCTCGCGTGGGGCAGCTCGAAACGCTGGGTCGGCGCGGTGTTCGCCCGGGAGCAACCGTGCTGATTGTTGGCGGCAAGGGGCGCATGGGGCAGTTCTTTCATCGCTGGTTTGTCCAGTCGGATTACCCGGTGCGGATTCTCGATCAGGAGGATTGGGCGCAGGCGAAGGCTCTGACGGAAGGCATTGAATTGTGCCTGCTGGCCGTGCCGATTGATGTGACGGCTTCGGTGGCGGCCCGCATTGCGCCGTATCTGCCGCCGAACTGTGTCTTGGCGGACATCACCAGCCTGAAACGTGCCCCGCTCACGGCGATGCTGGCTGCGCATCCGGGGCCGGTGTTGGGATTGCACCCGTTGTTCGGCCCGGCCACGACCACGATGGACAAGCAAATCGTCGTGACCATCCCTGCTCGTCAGCCGGAAGCGAGCCGGTGGTTTTGTGATCAACTGGAGGTCTGGGGCAACGTGCTGGTCGAGACGACCGCCGACGAACACGACGAGATCATGGGCATCGTTCAGGCACTGCGGCACTTTGCCACGTTTGCCTTTGGCCAGTTCATGCATTCGCGCCACGTCTCCGTCGCACGAACGCTCGAACTCTCCAGCCCGATCTACCGACTGGAGCTGGCCATGGTGGGCCGGCTCTTCGCCCAAGACCCATGGCTGTACGCAGAGATTGTTTTTGCGACCCCCGAGCGCCGGGAGTTGCTGAAGGACTTCATCCAATCGCTCCAGCAGAACCTTGGGCTGATCGAGGCTGGCGACAAAGCGGAGTTCGTCGCCCGTTTCCGGCAGATTGCCGAATGGTTCGGCCCCTTCGCCGAACAGGCGATGCGCGAAAGCACTTTCCTGGTGGACAAGCTGGTCCATCGGTTCTGATCCTCTGACCGCTAAAAACGCAACCCTTTGGTCCCATGAAGATCCAACGAATCGCGGTTTTTCTCGTTGCCGCCGTGTGTGGTTGTTCGACTCCATTCCGTGCCGCGGTGACGTCTGAAGCCAGCACGGGCCCGATCGCCCCCAAGCCGCTCTATCGCGATCCGGTTCATGATGGCGCGGCTGATCCGGTTGTTATCTGGAATCCGCACGTGAAACGCTGGTGGATGTTCTATACCAACCGCCGCGCGAATGCGACCAACGCTCCGGGGGTGAGCTGGGTTCATGGCACGCGCCTTGGCATTGCGGAATCGGCGGATGGCGGCGTGACTTGGAACCATGTCGGCACGGCGGACATCGAGCTGCCGCCGGAATTTGGTGGGGACCAAACGACGCACTGGGCGCCCGAGGTGATGACCGCGCCGGACGGCATGCACCACATGTTTCTCTCCGTCGTGCCCGGCATCTTTGACAATTGGAATCACCCGCGCAGCATTGTTCACCTCACGAGCGCAAATCTGCGCCATTGGGCGAAGGCCAAACCACTCAAGCTTGCTTCCGACCGCGTGATTGACGCGTGCGTTTTCCGGCTCGCCGATGGCACCTGGCGGCTTTGGTACAACAACGAGCGCGACCGGAAATCCATCTACTACGCCGACTCGCCCGACCTGGAAAACTGGACGGACAAAGGCAAGGCGGTAGGCGATCAAGAGGGCGAAGGTCCGAAGGTCTTTCGTTGGCATGACGCCTATTGGATGGTCACCGATGTCTGGCGTGGTCTGGCCGTGTATCGCGCGGACGACGCGCTCGCTTGGATCCGGCAACCGGGGCAAATCCTCGAAACACCGGGCAAGGGCGAGGATGACGGCGTGATCGGAGGGCATCCCGACGTGGTGGTGAATGGCGACCGGGCATTCCTGTTCTATTTCACGCATCCGGGCCGACGCGGACCGGACGCACGCAAGGACGGTTATGAACAACGCCGCAGTTCAATCCAAGTCGTGGAACTCAAGTTCGACGGCGAACGGTTGAGTTGCGACCGCGATGAGCCGACGCGCATTCGTCTAGTGCCGCCGTCGGCCGCTGGCGAGGCTTCCTCGCGTTCGGTCCGGCGAAAGTGAGGCGAGACGCCCGGCCACGCTGGCCACGCCGGCGGGGGCAATCCCGCCTTGCCGGTGGGGGACGCGCTCCTATAATTCGCGCGTGCTGGATATCAAACTGATTCGTGAGAAGCCCGGGTTTGTTCGTGCCCGCCTCGCCGCGCGTGGGGCAGGGGACGAGGAGCGGTTGGATTCCATTCTCAAACTGGACGAAGCGCGCCGCAACACCCTGGTCGAAGTGGAAACGCTCAAGGCCCAGCGGAATCGAGTCTCGAAGGAAATCGGCGCGCTCATGGCCCACAAGAAAGCCGCTGAAGCCGAGATCAAGAAGACCGAGACGCGCGAGTTGGGAGATCGCATCGCCGCGCTGGACAAACAGGTGGCGGTCACGGATGCCGCGCTGGAAACGTTACTGCTTGGATTGCCGAACCTGCCGCACGATTCTGTGCCGGCGGGCAAAACGTCCGAAGACAATCCCGTGGTGCGCGTTCACGGGGAGAAACAGACCTTCGCATTCAAGCCCAAGTCACACGTCGAGCTTTGCGAGAGCCTGAAGCTGGTGGATTTCGCGCGGGCGGCGAAGTTGTCGGGCAGCGGCTTCCTTCTCTACACGAACTGGGGCGCGCGGCTGGAGCGGGCGTTGATCCAATTCCTGCTCGACTTGCACACGCGCGAGCACGGTTACACGGAAGTGTCGCCGCCATTCGTGGTCGGGCCGCAATGTTTGCAGGGTGTGGGGCAGTTTCCGAAGTTCAGGGACCAATACTACGGCGTCATCGAAGGCGACAAGACGGAGGAACTGGGGAAGCTCTACCTGATACCGACTGCTGAAACCCCGGTGGCGAACATCCATCGCGAGGAGATTCTCAAAGAGAGCCAATTGCCGGTTTACTACTGCGCTTACACGCCCTGTTTCCGCGGGGAAGCGGGCGCGGCGGGCGTGGGCACGCGGGGCATGATCCGCGTCCACCAGTTCGACAAGGTGGAATTGATCAAGATCGTGAAGCCCGAGGAAGGTTACGCCGAGCACGAGAAGATGCTGGTGAACGCCGAAAAAGTGCTGCAACTGCTCGGCCTGCATTATCGCGTGGTGCTGCTCTGCACCGGCGACATGGGGTTTGCCAGCGCCAAGACCTACGACATCGAAGTCTGGGCGCCGGGGCAGGGGAGCTACTTGGAAGTGTCGAGCGTGTCGAACTGCGAAGATTTCCAAGCGCGCCGGATGAACCTGCGCTTCAAGACACAGACGGGCGAGAACAAGTT
>CAZJTM010000030.1:0-39021 GCA_964548925.1 uncultured Verrucomicrobiota bacterium
GAGCTTCTTGACGGAATTGTGTTTCATCGTCGTGCCTTTTCCTCAATGCGCCGGGCACTCACCGCGTCAGCGAGTTCCTGACGGGTTGCGATGGGCACATAGCCCACTTCCAAACCACGAGGCGGAGTTAAAATCAGAGCCGGGTCGAGACTGGCGAGCGTGCCAACCTCGGGCGGGGTGAGGTAGTTACGGTCTCTGGTCCAAGTACGATGGAGCAGTTCGACGCGCTTTTGCGCAACTTCGCGTTCCTGCGGGGTGAGGTCGGCGTTGAGCATCGCGGGTTGATCGGCGAACCGATACCAGTAGTAGGTGACCACGCTGCCGTCGCCGAGGTGCGCCTGAAAAGGGCCGGCGGCGGGGCCGGGTCTTTTCCAGCAACTCGCGGGATCATCCGGTGTGACACGGGGCGCCTGCGGCTCTTCCTTTGGGGTGCTGAAGCGGTATTGAGTGAGGCCCAGTTCCGGCGGCACATCTTCGGGTGAGACGATCGTCCATTGTGGTTTCTTACCGTCCGACTCAAGCCGGTAGTATTCGGGCAAGGTGACGAGCGGACCGTTCCGCCGTGTGAGTGACTCGTTCCAACGATAGCCGAAGGTAACGGGGTCCGGAGTGAAGGACGTGGCGAAGGATCTCCAGGGCAGGGGCGCCTTCTCTTCGCGCAGAGTATTCAAGGGATAAATACTCCAACTGGAGCCGCCGCCCTGCCGGAAGGTATGCACGGCGGATGCGTCGGCCTTGATCAGGCCGATGGCGGGAGCGCCGCCGTCGAACCAGCGTTGCACGTCGTCCCACAGCGCCGCCTTTTTGTAGGCGGTGATCCGGTGCAGCACGGTCGAGTAGCCCTCCGGGCCGACGGGAAAGCGCGTCGGCGCGACTCGGGCGTAAACCTTGCCGTCCGCGTTAGTGCTCAGAATCGCCGGGACGTGCTGCGTCTCCATCTGGATGGCCTTGTTGGGACCGGCGGGCCGCGAATCCAGCATCAAGCCAGCCCATTCCGGATTCTCGAGGGTCGCCTGCGACCAGAAAAAGGGCGTGAAGAAGGCCACCGGACCTTTGAAGTTGGCCGTGTTGAGGAACAGCGTCCAGCAGTGATTGCCGGTCGGCACAGGTCTGCCCGCCGTGGTTGATTTCGGAGGAGTGAGGGGCAACGGAAGATAGCCGTAGCCGAAAAGTTCGCCACACGTGCCCTGCTTCAAGTTCAGGCCGTCGAGGGGAAACAACAGCCACGGGCTGAGTTGCGCGACGCCATACTGGCCGCGCGGCTTTTCCCACGTGCCGGCGCCATAGCCAGGGCCGTTGGCGATCCACTTAAAATTTGGCCCCACGCCGCCCATGATAAATTTCGGCGTGGTGGTCGGAAAATGCGTGTCGCGCCACCAGCCGAGGCCTCCTTCGATGTCGGTGTAGCATTCGCCCGCAGGCTTTTTGTCCGGCTCATGCTGCGGATGCATCCAGGTGCCCCACAGCCCGGTTTGGAATCTGTGCCCGGGATAGGTTTCGACGAGCGGCCATGCCGCCGCGTAAAGCGAAAAGCCGCCGTTGAACTCTTCCGGCACCTTCTCCGCTGGCCCAAACAGATAGCCGGCCATTTCGCCTTCCTGAATGGCGGCGCCAACGACGAGCGTGGGAAAGGCTGATAACACTGTCGCCAGTATAGGCAGGATCGTATTCATGGTTGCGTCCACGTGAAAAATTGTCAGGGGTGTTCCGACGCCAGCAGCCTGAGATTTGCCTCGGCAAACGCTTTGCCCATCAGTGCGAAGGTCTTCGCGCAACCCAGGTAATGGTAGCCGGCATTGGAAGCGCCACGCTTCCACAACGCGACCTCCGCGGAACTGATGAGGTCGGCCTCGAACTTCTTCAGGTAGTCGCGTTTTTGTTCCTCGGTCATTGTGCCGTCAGCGTTGGCGTAGTCCTTGTGTTTCGAGTCGAGGTAGTAGCGCTGCTGGCGGACCTGGTCGTATTTCTTGTCAATGGCCCCGAGTTCCTCGGACCAGAAAGGCGCGGTCTCCACCGCGGCGACGTTGCCTTTGAATTCCGGCAGCAGCGCGGGCGCGGTCATGGCTTCGCGGAAGGCGAGAATGTCTGCCTCCGCGCTGACGCCGCCGACGCCCATCACGCCAATGACGAAGGGCATCTTCGGCGCACCCAGGTCCTTGCGCACGTCGCGAATGAAATGCGCCAGCAACTCGCTGTAGAGGGCAAAGCGGCCGGGCTTGCCGCGGTCCGGATACGTGTGGCCATCCACCATGTCGTTCCAGCCTTGCAGCCAAACGAAACCCGCGAGTTCGTAGCCCTGCGCCGGATTGTAGGCGGGCACCACGCGTTTCGGGTCGGCGAGCACCTTCTTCACGTGCTCGATCATGAGCCGATAGTAGTGGCCTGTCTCCCGCGTCTTGTCGGCGAGCCATTGGTTCATGTCCTTGGGAACGCCGTGGCGCGGCGGACCGTAATAGAGCTTCTTTTGGTAGTCGTTGAGCTGATACGGCCCGGCGCTGGGCGGGCGGAAGTCGGTGTGCAGGCTCTTGCCACCCCAGGCGGTTTTGATGAGGAGCACCGGCTCCTCGAACGCGGTGTCCAGCGTCAGACCGAAGGTGAACTCGGGCCCGATCTTGTCGCCCGGAATGGTCTTGTCGCGGCCCCAGAGCGAGCCGTAGCCAGCGGTCAGCCTGCCGTTGAGCACGAAGTTCTTGTCGCCCTCGCCGGTCAGGTAGGAAATCCACGCGCCGTCGCAAACGGCGGGTTGGCCATTGGGACTGCGCATCATTTTCAAGAGCGGCGCCGTCGCCGGGTCGTCGCCGATGTAGTCAAAGGTCTCGATCCTGGCGTGGCCCTCCATGTTCGACTGGCCGGCGAGGATGAAGACCTTGAGCGGTTTGGCGCAAGCCTGGCTGGCGGCCGCCAACATCAAGCTGGCAGCCACTGCGGCCATCACACACCTGGCACCGCCGGGTTTGGCGTTCATAGATAATCTCCGATCGTTGCTGGATCTAAACGATCTCTTCCCGCGCCGCGTCCCAGCGGACCATGCGCCGTTCCTGCTGGGCTTTGAGCGACATAAGAAACGTGGCCGTCTCGATGAATGCCTCGTCGGTCGAGCATTTGGGCGTGGCGCGGCTGCGAATGCAGTTCACCCAGTCCACGATGTGGTTGGGTTGATAGGGTGTCTTGCCCCGCTCGTAGCCTTTGGGCAGATCGGGATTCCGGTTGTGACCGGCGGGGATGATTTCAAACGTGCTCACATCATGCGCGATGGCGTCAAAGCGCAGCGTCGCGTCCCGGCCGCAAATCGTCACTGGCTGGCGGTCGGTGGTGTTCATGCTGCCTTCGAAGGTCACGGTACGGCCCAGCTTCTCGAACTGGTAGGTGGCGATCCAGGTGTCCGGCACTTCCCGGTCGTCGTGCAGCAGCGCGTTCAACCCGGAACAAACGCAAGTGTCGGGAATGCCGTGGCCGAGGAGGTATTGCACAAAGTCCAACTCGTGCGAGAGCAAATCACCGGCGTAACCCGTGCCATAGGCATAGTAACAGCGCCAGTGCCAGAAGTGGCGGTCGTTCCAAGGAATCTTGGGAGCCGGCCCCAACCAGCGGTCCCAATCCAAGTCCTTCAACACCTGCGCCGGGTCGGGGCGGTTCCATTCATCGTAGTATCCGTACCAGCGCCAGTTGGGGTGTTCCGGCTCCAACGATTTGAAGCGGCCGGTGCGGACCAGAGTGATGGGGCCAAGGATGCCGCGGGCGATGAGTTCTTTGGCCTGTAGCGCGCAGGTTTCCTGCCGCGCCTGATGACCAAGTTGGAAGACCACCTTGCTCCGCTTGAGCGCGTCGCGCATGAGCTTCGCCTCCGCCAGCGTGCGCGAAAACCCCTTCTCGCAGTAGATGTCTTTCCCCGCGCGCACGGCGTCGATCACCATCGGACAATGCCAGTGATCCGGCGTGGCGATGATCACTGCGTCCACCTCCGGGTCCGCCAGCAGGTCGCGATAATCCACGTAAGCCTTGACGTCTGGATTGCGACTCCGCTCGATGCCCTTTTGGCGGTGCGGCCCATAAACGTCGCAGACCGCAACCACCTTGACGTTGGGGGCGGCGACCACGGCGTTGAGCAGGTCACCACCGCGGGTGCCCAGTCCGATGCAGCCGACGCCGATCGGCCTGTCCGTTGGCTCGGCGGAGCGGACAAACGGGGCGGCAGCGGATGCCGCCGCGACCCAAGTGGCGGTCTTGGCAGTGGACTTAAGGAATGTTCGGCGATTGAGCTGAGTTTCTGTTCTCATAGAAGGAGACTTTGCGCCATCGCGCGATTGGCCGCTGAGGCACGCTTCAACGCCAGCGACCTGAGAGCGGTGATGGCGAACCGTTTCAAGTTCTTGATGATGATTGCGGCGAAAGCCGTCATGGAGAACGGGCGGAAGGTGACTTCTGCCACGGGGTCGCGCCGCCGCGTTGAATGTGCTGGCGGAGCGCGGTGGCAAGCTCGTTAAGCCGCTTCGGGTTCGAGGCGGCGAGGTTGGTCTTTTCCTGCGGATCGGTCTTGAGATGGTAAAGCTCCAGCGGGCTGAATGGGTCGTTCTGCAGGAGCTTCCAGTCGTCGCGAATGAGGGCTTCGTAGCTTCTCCCGCCGTAGGCAGCGCCTCCTTCGCGGCGGACGAAATACAAATCGCGCGGCGGCATGAGGCGGTCGCCCTTGAACACAGGCACAAGGCTGACGGCATCGAGGTCGGCGGCGGGCGTCACCCCGGCGAGTCCGAGGAAAGTGGGGAACAGATCGAAGTTCAGCCCCGCATAGTCGCTTCTGGAACCGGGCTTGATGTGCCCGGGCCAGCGCACCAGGAATGGCACGCGCAGACCGCCATCGTAATGATCCTGCTTGCCGCCACGCCACGGGCCATTGCTTTGCGCGTGCGGGAGCGAGCCGCCATTGTCCGAAGTGAACGCCACCAAGGTGTTTGGCTCCAAGCCCGAAGCCCTGAGCGCCACGAGCACCTGGCCGATGCAGGCATCCAGATGCTCCACGAAGGCGACGTTTTTCGCGCGCTTCTCTTCCATTTGCGGCGCGCGTTGTTTCACTTTCGCCAACCACTCAGCGGGCGGCTCGATGGGAAAATGCGGCGCGTTGTAGGCGAGGTAGAGGAAGAACGGCTGGTCCGGAAACCTGGCCCGCTCGCGCAGATACTCACTGGCCCAAGCGGAGAACAATTCCGTGGCGTGGCCCGTGGGCTTGATGACCTCGGTGTTGCGGCGCATGTAGTTTGTTCCATGCCGCAAATGTGTGGTATAGCTGTCCATCATGTCGCCGAGGAAGCCGTGAAAGAAATCGAACCCGCGCTCGTTCGGCAGGTTGGGTGATTCGAGGCCGAGATGCCACTTGCCGACAAGGGCGGTGTGATAACCGGCTTTCTTCAACTCATCGGCCAGCGTCCGCACCGAGGGATCGAACCACCCCCAGGAATCCTGCGCGTGGGTCCGAATCACCCCCGGCACGCCCACCCGGTCCGCGTAGCGCCCGGTCAACAGCGCCGCGCGCGACGGCGAACACACGGTGGCGTTCGCGCGCATGGTGGTGAATCGCAGGCCCTCCGCCGCCAGCCGGTCAATGTTGGGCGTGCGGACCTCAGCCGCGCCGTAGGTGGAAACGTCACCGTACCCGTGATCATCGGTCAGGATGAGCAGGAAGTTCGGTTTCGTCTCCGCCGCTCCCGCGAGGGCTGCGAAACTCAGGACCACTACAAGCAGCGCCCTTCTGGCCCTTGGGATTCTGGTCCACATGCCGGGGAGCTTACGGGCGCAGCGTGTAAATCGCCATCCCCGCTTTTGGGGATGGGCGGCGCAGCCATCTCGACCGTAGAGTCGTCCCGATGGGCATGAAGTGTGATTCCTGGCAAAGACCCGCCAGCTCCGATGCCTCGGCTTGGTGGTGAGGAAAAAGGTTTCTCGAAAGACGCCAGCCCCCCAACCACGAATTGCGCTCGCCCAGCGCGTCAGCTACATCATCCGCACGTTGAGCAACCTCGGGACACCATCAACTCGCCGGCGCACGCTTGCCAAGTGGGCCATGGTGGTGGCGCTTTGCCTTGGCTCAAGCTTTCGCCTGCATTCGCAAACGATGGTTGCCGCCCAAACCAACCTGTTCACGGAAATCCGCGGGCTGGTGGTGGACGGCAAACGGATGCCCATGCCCGGCACCGCCAAACTGCGCCTGGACCGGCAGCCGCGCACGGTGGTCTTTGAGTTCGGCCCGACCACCAACCGCCCCCACCTCCCGGCGCGCTTCCGTTTCAGGCTGGATGGGTACGAGGATCAGTGGCGGGAGTCGCAAGCCGACATGCGTCTCTACCTCCGTTTTCTCGATGGCAACGGGGATCAGGTCGGCGAGGCAAAGTTCAGCGTCGCGGGGCAAAGTGCCGGCTGGACGGGCGATCCGCCCACCGCCACTTTCACGCGCCGCCGGGAGACCATCGTGGTGCCGCCCGACGCCCGCAGCTTTTGGGTCGTCATGACGTCCGCAGGCCCGCCTGCCGCGCTGGGGACCTATGCGATCACCGACTTGGTCATCAAGTCCGAGTCTGCCTCCCAAGTCGCTGTTTCGTTGAACGAAGCCTTCGCCACTGCCGGCCCGCTGGCTGCCGGCGGCGCGCCGGCAGGCTGGATGCGTGATGGGTTGCGTCCCAGCATGGCGAAACTGTTTGAAGTCGCCGCTCCTCGCCATGTGCCGGGCCTCGTCATCGTGGACGACGACCCGTCCGGCCACGCGGAGTGGCACACGATCAAGGAACGCGCGATTCCGGTGACTGCGGGGGAGCGGCTGCTGCTGGAGTGGAACGAAGCGTATAGCTTTGGTCTCGCCGGGGCGGTGGCCATTCAGTATGTGGATTTGCCGGCGGGCTACTACCGCTTTCGCCTCAACGAACTGTCCGTGATGGGGGTGCCCAGCGATCGGGAAACCTCCCTCGCGTTTGAAGTGCCGCTGGCGTTCTGGCAAACGCCGTGGTTCTGGGTTTCCGTGGCGACCATGCTGTTGGCAGTTACCGTGGGGGGCTGGCGCTACGCCGTCTGGCGACAGATGCAACTGCAACTGCAGCGACTGGAGCAGCAGCGCGCCGTGGACCGCGAACGCCTGCGGATCGCCCAGGACATCCATGATGATCTCGGAGCGCGCGTCACGCAGATTTCATTGCTGAGTGCCGTGGCGCAGGGGAAAACCTCGCTGCCCGAGGAGGCCCGGACCGAATTCGGCAAAGTGTCACGCATGACTCGCGAACTGGTCTCCGCGCTTTATGAGACGGTCTGGGCTGTGAATCCGGAGAACGACAATCTGGATGCCTTGGTCAGTTATCTGTGTCAGATGACCAATCAACTCTGCTCGCAAGCGGAACTGCGTTGCCGGTTGGAGGTGCCCGACCTGCCGCCGAATGTCGTCTTGAGCAGTCAGGTGCGGCACAATCTCATCATGGCGGTGAAAGAAGCCATTCACAACGCGATCAAGCATGCCCGCGCCTCGGAAGTCCGGCTGCGCATCGCCTTCAGCGCGCCGGACCTGAGCATCCGCATTCAGGATGACGGGTGCGGTTTCAATCCCCAGACCTGCCCGCCGGGACACGGGCTGGGCAACCTGAAGCGCCGCATGGAAAGCATTGCCGGGAACTTCACGATAGACAGTCATCCGGGCGCAGGGACGAGCGTCTGCCTGCGCATATCCGTGGCCAAGACGTTGTGAAGCGGGGCGCGTCCCCGTTTTCGGGGATGGTGTTGGGTGCGAACGCAACTCATCATGTCTTGGCGGCTGGGATTGTATGATCAAGAAAGTGGCCATTGTGGAAGACGACCGGGGCTTGCGCGAGCAACTCGCCCAGATTCTCAGTGCCGCGAAGGATGTGCGCTTCGTCGGTGCGTGCGCGTCCGGTGAAGAGGCCCTGGAGCGCATCCACTTCCTGCAACCGGACGTCGTGCTCATGGACATCAAGCTGCCCGGCATGTCGGGCATTGAATGCGTCGCGCACCTCAAACGGGCACTGCCTTCGCTGCAGATCCTCATGCTCACGGTTTATGAGGACAGCGAGCGCATCTTCCGCGCGCTCAAGGCCGGGGCCGACGGATACCTCGTGAAGTCCAGCCCGCCGGAGGTCTTGCTGGAGGCGATTGACGACGTGCGGCGCGGTGGTTCGCCGATGTCCAGCCACATCGCGCGCAAGGTCGTGCGGCATTTTCATCTCGTCGGCCCCTCGCCGGAGGAATCCGAGAACCTCTCGCCACGCGAACAAGAAGTCTTGAATCTTCTTTCCGCCGGTTACCTCTACAAGGAGATCAGCGACCAGTTGGGCATTGGCATCGAAACGGTGCGGACCTACGTGAAGAACATCTGCGAGAAGATGCACGTGCGGAACCGCGTCGAGGCCGTGGCCAAACACGGCGGCAAGGCTGGCTGAGGCAGCCGCCGGCGCGCGTCACTTGGCCGCATTCGCCCCGACGTATTTCATCCGGATCGAATACAGCCCCTTGCTGGCCGTAATGAACAGGGTCTGGTGATCCTTCCCGCCGAAGCTCACGTTCGCGGTCCAACCTTCGGGCACCGGGATTTGCTCGATCTGCTTGCCAGTCTTGTCAAAGACGATCACCCCTTTGCCGGTGAGGTAGAGATTGCCTTCGGTGTCGAGCGTCATGCCGTCCGAGCCGAGTTCGCAGTGCAGGCGTTTGTTCGCCAATGTGCCGTCGGGCTGGATGTCGTAGGCGTAAGTTTTGCGCGCGCGAATGTCAGCTACGAACAGCCGTTTACCGTCCGGCGTGCCGATAATGCCGTTGGGCTGGACGAGGTCGGTCGTGACGCGTTTGATCGTCTTACGGTCAGCCGAGAGGAAATACACCTGCTCCGTGCCCTGTGGCGGCTTGTCGTAATCCCACCAGTCGCGTTTGTAAAACGGGTCGGTGAAGAACAGCGAGCCATCGGCGCGCACCCAGACGTCGTTCGGGCCGTTGAGTTTCTTGCCCTCGTATTCCTTGACCAGCACGGTATGCTTGCCGTCGGGAGTGATAGACCACAACTCGGTTTGTTCGTCGGCACAAGCGATCAAGTTGCCTTGGGTGTCGAAAAACATCCCGTTCGCGCGGCCCGCGGGCTGCATGAACGTTGAGAGCGTGCCGTCCACGCTCCATTTCATGATGCGATTGTTCGGTTGGTCGGTGAAGAAGACGTTGCCAGTCTTGTCGCAGGTTGGACCCTCGGTGAACTTGAAATCTCCGGCGAGCTTTTCGAGTTTCGCGCCGGGGGCGAGAACCGGCGATTCAGAGAGGGAGGGCTGGGCACATGCGCTGCTTAACAGACTGCTGCAGCCGGCCAGTACAGCGAGATGACGGAGTGTGTTCATCGTGACTGGTCCCATTGTTGACCGAACAGCGTGCGTAAGAAAAGCGTGGATTTTGATGGCGACAGGAGGTCGCGCGGGCAGGTGTCGCCAGCCAGGTGGCATTGCCATGTACCGTTTTCCTCCATTGCGTGTCCGCATTTCTTGGGCTTGCAGCCCACGCAAAAGGGGGCAGAATGGAGATGATGTTACAGTTTAATCGTTTGAGTTGTTGGGTGGGAGGGTTGTTCCTGATCGGCTGCAGCTCTGTGTCGGCGGAAGTTGTGCTGAATGAAATCATGTACCACCCGGCCTCGGAAGATGTCCGCGAGGAGTATGTGGAGTTGTTCAACACCGGCAACGCGCCGACGAACATTGCGGCGTGGTCGTTGAATGGTGGCGTCGAGATCACCTTCTTGAACGCGCTCACGGTGACGGGCGACGGCTTCGCACCGGTCACCACGCTGACACTCCCGCCCGGCGGGTGTCTGGTCGTTGCCGCCAACCTGACGAACTTCGTCGCCAAATACCCGGGCGTGACCAATGTCATCGGCAACTGGCAGGGGCAACTTAGCAATACCCGCGAGACCCTCACCCTGCGGGACGGCTCCGGCCGGCGCGTCAATGAGGTCAGCTACGCCGATTCCGGCGATTGGGCGCTCCGCCAGCGCGGGCCGCTGGATCATGGTTTCCCCGGCTGGAAATGGTTCGCCTCGCATGACGGTATGGACCTGAATACGGCGACCGGGCTGGCGGAAGGCGGGCGTTCGCTTGAACTGGTCAATCCAGCATTGCCCAACAACGCCGGGCAGAACTGGCTGCCCAGCACCATCACTAACGGCACGCCGGGTTCGGCGAACTCTGTCGCGGCCACGAATGTCGCCCCGCTGATTCTCGACACGATCCACTATCCGCCCGTGCCCAAGCCCGCCGATCCGATCACGATCACCGCCCGGGTCCTGGACGAACAGGCCAGCGGCGTCACCGTCTCCCTGCATTATCGCAACCACACAGGCGCCAATCCCGCCGGATTTTCAACGCTGGCCATGACGGATGATGGCGCGCAAGGCGACGGGTTGGCGGGGGATCGCCGGTACGGCGTGGTGCTGCCGGCACAGACCAACGGGACAGTCATTGAGTTCTACGTTTCTGCCACCGATGCCCAAGGCCACACGCGCACCTGGCCGGCGCCCGCACGGCAACTGGACGGAACCTTCGCCCAAACCTGCAACGCTCTGCTCCAAGTGGACGAGGACCTTGATCCGCCGAGTCTCTCGAACGCCAGCCAACCCATTTATCGGCTTGTACTGACGGGAACGGAGCGCGACGAGTTTGAACTGCTCATGAATGATCCCGGCGGCCAAAGCACCGAGGACAGTAATGCCGAGATGAACGGCACCTTCATCAGCGCCGACGGAACCGGAGAGAAGATTCGTTACAACGTGGGCGTGCGCGTGCGCGGCGAGGGGTCGCGCAGCCGCACCCCGCCGAACTGGCGCGTCAACATCCCAACCGACCGGATGTGGAACGAACTCAGCGCGATCAACCTCAACGTGCAATTCATCCATGCGCAGATGGCCGGGAGCACCTTCGCGCTGCAATCCGGCCTGGCCGCGGCGGAAGCCCGCGTCGTGCAGGTGCGGTTGAACGGGCACAACTACACCCGCAGCGGCCTCCCGCAAAACGGCACTTCCACCGGCGCAGGTTTTGGCTCATACGCGATGCTCGAACCCATCAACAACGAATGGGCGCATCATCACTTTCCGACCGACGGCGGCGGCAATGTCTATCGGGCCTCCATCTACCCGTGGTACGCCAACCTCGACTACGAGGGCACGAACGTGTGGAACTACACCAACGCCACCTCGGGCGGTTACTTCAAAACCTCCAACGCCAGCGAAAACGACTGGAGCGACCTGATCGCGCTGACCCATGCCCTGTCCACCAACACGCCGGACGAGCGCTACGTGCAGACGGTGGGCCAGGTGGCGAACATTGAGATGTTCCTGCGCTACTTCGCGGTCGTCAGCGCCCTGGATTACTCGGAGAATGGATTGCCGGTCGGCGTGGGGGACGACTATGCGATGTACCGCGGGATGGTGGACCCGCGCTTCCGGCTCGTGCCGCATGACTTCGACACCGTGCTGGGCCAGGGCGATTCGGCCATGGACGCGAACCGCTCGATCTGGCGCGTGGTGGATTCGCCGGCCAGCAGTTCCCCGAGCCAGCGCGCCAACTTCGCCCGCCGCCTGTTGCGCCACCCGGAGACGGCGCCGATGTATTTCAAAGAACTGAAGCGGCTTTGCGACACCACCTTTTCGCCGACGCAATTCGGCGCCATGCTGGATCAGACGCTCGGCGGCTGGGTGCCGGAGAACGTCATCTCCGACATGAAAACCTTCGCCGCGACCCGGCGGGCGTCCATCCTTGGCCAACTCCCCTTGAGTTTCACCGCCACCGCCTCACTGCCACTGAGCAATGGCTATCCACGAACCACCGTCGCTAGCGCCA
This sequence comes from uncultured Verrucomicrobiota bacterium, assembly GCA_964548925.1. Lineage (GTDB taxonomy): Bacteria > Verrucomicrobiota > Verrucomicrobiia > Limisphaerales > MWDV01 > MWDV01. The sequence goes on from CAZJTM010000030.1 coordinate 11,850, forward strand.
CGTTGCGGGGCACGGCCAACGCGCTGGAGACGAAGACGGTCTTGGTGGGGGGCAGCCTCGCAACTTGGTCCGTCTGGGAGGGCCGCTGGACCAACACGGTGTCCCTCTTGCCGGGGCTCAACAGCGTGGTGGTGCAATGTCTAGACGACCACGGGGCGGAGCTTGCCCGAACGAACGTGGTGATCTGGTACGATGACCTGAGTGTGGAACAGGTCGGCGGGACCATCACCACCAATACCACTTGGCTGGCCGCCGCGGGCCCGTATCAGGTGACCACGAGCCTGACTGTTCCCGCCAATGTCACCCTGACCATCGAACCCGGCACCACGGTCTGGCTTGGCTCGAACGTCAACTTCACCGTGGCCAACGGCGGCCAGTTGCTCGCCGAAGGAACGGCGCTGGCGCCAATCTGGTTCGGCGTGGCCCCGGGCTCGGGCGGGAGTTGGGGTCACCTCGTCATCAACGGGGCGGTTGGGTCGCCGGAGTCGCGCATTGCCTTCGCCCACTTCACCGGCAATGGCGGCAGTCCCTGCATCGAGGTTGCGGGCGGCACGGTCTGGCTTGACCACCTCACCTTTGGCAACCCCGCCCGGCCATACCTCGCGCTGGATGGCGCTTCGTTCGAGGTAAGCCGCTGCGTGTTCCCCACGGCGACCGCGGCCTTCGAACTGGTCCACGGCACCCAAGGCATCAAGGCGGGCGGACGCGGGATCATCCGCGAGTGCTTCTTCGGCGCGGTCAATGGCTACAACGACGTCATTGATTTCACGGGCGGCAACCGGGACGCCGGCCAGCCGATCCTTCAATTCTACGACAACGTTTTCCTCGGCAGTGGCGACGATCTCCTGGACCTCGACGGGACGGATGCGTGGGTGGAAGGGAACATCTTCCTGCACACGCATCGGAACGGCTCGCCCGACAGTGCCAGCGCGGTTTCCGGCGGTAACAACGGCAGCGCCACGTCCGAGATTACCCTGATCCGCAATTTGATTTTCGACTGCGACCATGTGGCGACGGCCAAGCAGGGCAATTTCTACACGTTGCTCCACAACACCATCGTTCACACCACAAAGGCCGGCGGTGTGGACACGGCTTCCGCGGTCGTCAACCTCGCCGACGACGGCACGACCGCGGGCCGCGGGGCTTATCTCGAAGGCAACGTCATCGTGGATGCCGAAAACTTGGTGCGGAACTACGACAATGCCATCTCGACGGTCACCCTGAGCAACAACGTGATGCCCTTCATCTGGACCGGTCCCGGCGGCGGCAACACGACCAACGACGCCCGGCTAAAATACATCCCCTCAAACGCGGAGACGCAGTTCGCCACCTGGGAGCAAGCGCAGGTGATGTGGGATTGGTTCAGCGTCCGTTCAGGGTCGCCTGCCATCGGCACGGGCCCGAATCACGCCGATGCCGGGGCGGTGATCCCGCATGGCGTGACCATCTCGGGCGAGCCGGCTTCGCCCACGACCGCCACAGGCGCCATGCTGGCCGTGGGCCCGAGCATCACGGGCCACGGCCTGCCGACAAGCGGTTTTCCTCTGGGTTCGGGCTACACGCGTTACCGGTGGCGATTGAACGAGGGCACCTGGAGCGCGGAAACGCCGATCACGACACCCATTGTCTTGAGCGGTCTGGCCAACGGGGACTACCGCGTCCAAGCCGTCGGCCAGAATGACGCAGGCGAATGGCAATCCACCAACGCCCCCACCGTTTCCCGCACCTGGACCGTGAACAGCGCGTTGACCGGCGTGCGCCTCAACGAACTCCTCGCCCGCAACGTCAGCACGCTCTTCACCAACGGCGAAGCCCCGGATTTGGTGGAACTGTTCAATTTCGGCGGCACCCCGATGGATCTCTCGGGCATGGGGCTGACAGACGATCCCGCCCAGCCTTACAAGTTCACCTTCCCGCCGGGCACCACCCTCGGCGCCGGGCAATTCACAGTGCTGTTCGCCGACGTTGGCCCTGACGCGGCGCATTACTTGGGGTTTGGCCTCAACGCCGACGGCGATGCACTGTACCTGTTCGACGCGCCGGCGCGCGGTGGGACGCTGCTGGACTCAATCCGGTTTGGTCCCCAAGTTGGCGACCTGGCTTTGGGGCGCTTGCCGGACGGGCAATGGGGCGCCTGCCTCCCCACCTTCGGCAACACCAACCGCGCGCAGCCCGTTGGCGAACCCGCCGCGCTCCGCATCAACGAGTGGCTGGCGGCGGAATCCGCGCTGTTCACTGACGACTTCATCGAGCTCTACAATCCAGAACCGCTCCCGGTCCACTTGGGCGGCTTGTTCCTGACGGATACGCCGGACGGACTTCTCACCCGCCATGAAATCGCCGCGCTCACTTTCATTCCTGCCGGCGGCTTCATCGTGTTCAAAGCCGACGGCAACAGCGCCGCCGGCCCGGAGCATTTGAACTTCAAGCTGTCCGCCGAGCAGGGGCGCATCGGCCTCGTCGCGCCGGACCTCACCCTGATTGACCAGGTCGCCTACGGCCCCCAGATCGCCGGCCAGTCGCAAGGCCGCAGTCCGAATGGCGCCGGCCCACTCGCGGTCTTTGCCCACCCGACCCCCGGCATGGGCAACCCGGGCTTCCTCACGTCGGTCACGACCGAAACCCTTTCGCTCATGCCCATGACCAACTTGTGGCGCTTCAATCAGACGGAGGATCTCTCCGCGGTGAACTGGTATGCCACAAACTATGATGACTCCGCGTGGCCCACCGGCGCCGCGCTCCTCTACGTCGAGAGTTCCACCCTCCCCGCGCCCAAGAACACGCCACTGACCCTCGGTCGCATCACGTACTATTTCCGCGCCACGTTCTTCATGCCGACCAACCCGGCGGGGTTCACGCTCACCGCGCGGACGGTGTTGGATGACGGGGCGGTCATTTACCTCAATGGCGCCATGACCCCGCCCATAGGAATGGACGGCAGCACGTTCAACTACGCGACCCTCGCGTCACGCACCGTGGGGGAGGCCGCCTTGGAGAGCGTGACGCTTCCGGCGCATCTCCTGAAGGCCGGCACGAACCACGTCGCGGTCGAAGTTCACCAAGTCAGCTCAGGCAGTTCCGACATCGTCTGGGGCATGGCGCTTGAAGCCACGCGCTTGGTCACCAACATCGTGGCGACGCCGCTGGTGTTGAATGAAGTGCTCGCCGCCCCGGGCTCGCAGACCAACAGCGACGGCTCGGTCGCGGATTGGGTGGAACTCTACAACCCCTCGCCGACGGACCTTGCGCTCGGCGGCATGAGCCTGACGGACGACTCGCCCACCACGCATCGTTGGGTGTTTCCCGCCGGCCTGACCTTGCCCGCCGGGTCGCGGCGATTGGTCAAATTCGATGGCAACGCGCCCGCCTCCACCAACGACGCCACCCTGCTCAACACCGGCTTTGGCCTGAACAACTCCGGGGACGCGGTCTATCTTTACAGCGCCAGCGCCACGTTGCTCGACAGCGTGGTCTTCGGCCCGCAAGCGGACGGCTTCTCGCTGGCCCGCGTGCCGGATGCGAGCGGCGACTGGACGCTCGCCTTGCCGACGCCGGGATCGGGCAACCTGGCGGCGGAACTGGGCAGCACGGCGGACGTGCGCATCAACGAATGGGCCGCCAGCGTGGCCAACGGGCCGGACTGGTTCGAGCTTTACAACGCCGGCCTGCAACCCGTGGCCCTGGGCGGCCTGTATCTCACGGACAAGCTGAACAACCGAACGAAGCACCTGGTCGCGCCGCTCTCGTTCCTCGGCACGGCGACCAACGGCTTCCTCAAGTTCATCGCCGACGGCGACACGGCGCAGGGCGCGAACCACGTCGCGTTTTCGCTCGACGCGGGTGGTGAGGCCCTGGGCCTATTCCCGCCGGGCACCGGACCGGCGATTGACAGCGTCACGTTCGGCCCGCAAACCACCGGCGTTTCGGAAGGCCGCTTCCCCGATGGCGCGGCCAACCGCGTGTTCTTCACGACGCCATCGGCTGGTGAGCCCAACTGGCTGCCGCTGACGAATGTCTTCATCAACGAGGTGTTGACCCACACCGACCTGCCGCTGGAAGACGCGGTGGAGTTGCACAACGCAAGCGCGGTGCCGGTGGACATCAGCGGGTGGTGGTTGAGCGATGATAAGGACGAATTGCGCAAATTCCACATCCCGGCGGGCACGGTGCTCGCGCCGGGCGGCTACGCCGTGTTCTACGAATACCAGTTCAATCCCGAGCCGGGAGTCCCCGGCAGCTTTTCCTTCAACTCGGCGAAGGGCGATTCCGTGTGGCTCAGCGCCACGGATGCGAACGGCTTGCTGAACGGCTTCCGCGATCGCGCGCGGTATGGGCCGCAATTCAACGGGATCTCGTTTGGGCGCGTGCCCACCAGCACCGGCGTGGATTTCGTTGCGATGCAGGCGCTGTCGTTCGGCACGGACGTGACAGCGATGAGTCCGACCAACCAGATTGACTTGTTCCGCACCGGGCGCGGCGCGCCCAACGCGGCGCCACGCGTCGGCCCGGTGGTCCTCTCGGAGATCATGTACCATCCGCTGGTGTTCGGTACGAACGACAACGCGCGCGACGAGTTCGTGGAACTCCACAATCCCGGGTTCGCGACCGTGCCGCTCTACGACCCGTATCACCCGACCAACGGTTGGCGGTTGCGCGGCGGCGTGGACTTCGACTTCAACACGAGTCACAGCCTCGCGCCGGGCGAGTTCCTCCTGTTGGTCAGTTTCGATCCGGCAACGGACGCCGCCGCCGTGGCGGCCTTCCGCACCGCCTATGGCACGAATGGCACTCTGGTTGGCCCCTTCCGCGGCCGGCTCGACAACGCGGGTGAGTCGCTGGAACTTTACGCGCCGGACAATCCGCAGACACTGCCGCCGGACGTTGGACTGGTGCCTTACGTCTTGATCGAGCGGGTCGCCTACTCGGACGCGGCCCCGTGGCCCACGAACGCCGCGGGCTTCGGTCTGTCGCTGCAACGCCTGAGTCTCGCCGCCTACGGCAATGATCCCACCAACTGGTTTGCCGCCCTGCCCTCCGCCGGCTACGCACCCGGCGGCGATACCGACGGTGACGGCATGCCCGACGACTGGGAGGACGCCAACGGGCTGAACAAGCTGGTGAAAGATGACGCGCTGGACCCGGACAATGACGGCTTCACCAATTGGCAGGAGTACCTGGCCGGCACGAAGCCCAAGGATGCGCACAGCGCGCTGGCACTCGCGTTCGCGTCTCTGGCCGGCAGCGGGGGAACGGCCCTGCGTTTCGAGGCCGTGGCCGGCCGGAGCTACACGATCCTTCACACCGATACGCTGTCCGGCGGCTCGTGGCAGCGGCTGATGAACATTCCACCTCGTGCCGCCACGGAGGTCTTATCCGTCCACGATCCCGAGCCTGTTACCACGAATCGTTTTTACCGCCTGGTCACCCCGGCGTTGCCCTGATTGGATGCCCATTGCTCTATGAACAAATGTATTGCCCTGGCAGGAAGCGCGCTGGGCCTCGCCTCGTCCGTGTTCGCGCAGATCACCGTTTCCGGTTTGGCTGACAAGTCGGTCTATGCCGATCAGGTCACGTTCACCATCCCGCAGACTGCCGGATGGACGTACGACGCGCGTGTGGACGGCGTGACGGTGTCCGTTGGCAGCGCGGTGAACATTCGCGACGTGGACTATCACGAACTGGTGGTGACCCGCACGAACAACACCACCAGCGCGGTGGAATCGGCGGGGTACCGTTTCATCGTTCGCTCCTCCGAGCGCGGCAGCACCGAGAACGGCCTTCCACCGTGGACGCCGCCCCCTTCCATTCCGTCCGCCGCGGCCGAGTTTGCGGGGGCGCGCCTGCAATTGATGACCCCGGTGACTTTTCCAACGAACCACCCGATTCCAGTGGTGGTCTGGGTCTTGAGCGAAGCCGGGCATGCGGTGCGGGCCAATGGCGCGTTGGCGGCGGCGGGACACCCTGACATCCCGATCAGGCGCGGGGTGGGCTCGGGTTTTCTGGCGGCGACCCATCCGCCGGGACTGCTCACCTACGCGGTCTCGCTCGCCGGGCTCCAAACCAACCGTGTGATTGAGGTCGAGGATTCCACTGCGTGGCAGATGGTCTCCGGCACCCTCACTGGAAACGTGGTGTGGCCGCCGCACTCGCGAATCCACGTCACCGGCAACCTGGTCCTTCCAGCCAATTCCATCCTGACCATTGGCGAGGGCGCTCTGGTGCAATTGGACAGCCGCGTGGAAATCAAGCTCGACGGGGCACTCATGATCAACGGATCGATGGAACGGCCCGTGGTCTTTTTCCCCGCGAATCCAACCCAGCCTTGGGGCGGCTTCTTGCTGGAACTGAATTCATCCCGCGTCGAGGCCACGGGCGCCATTTTCACCGGCAGCGGCGCGGAGCCGCGCTGGTTTGGCAGCAATGGCCGCCCCGACAGTCATCGCCGGGAGCAGGCTCTGTTCTACTGCACCAACGCGCCGAGGATCACGTTGTCCGACTGCGCCGCGATTTCCCTGGCCGGTCAGCTTGGACATTCCGTCAATGGCGGGGCGATCACGCTGACGCGCTTCCTCATGCAACGCGCCACCACCGGCGGCGAGTTCACCGGCGCGCGGTTCAGCGTCAACGACAGCGCGTTCATCGAGTGCCCGGACGACTCGGCGGATTTTGTGGATGGCGACAACGACGCACTCTACGTCTGGAGCGGTACGCACGGCTTTACCAACACCCTGTTTGGCTGGACGAAAGACGACGGAGTGGACAGCGGAGGAAGCGGTGCGGGTTTACTGGACTTCCAGGACTGTTGGTTTGAGGCCATCTTTCATGAAGGCAACTCGCTCTCCGCGAACGGCAAGATCGTGAATCATCATCGCAGTGTTTTCCTCCATTGCGGCCAGGGGCTCGAAGCTGGTTACGACGGTCCCGCAGGTTTCCTGAACGGCTGTTTGTTGATCGGTAATCTCACGGGAGGACGCTTTGGCGACAACTACGAATGGTCCTACACCGGCTCCCTGCGCGTGACGAATTCCATTCTCATCCACAACTACCGCGATGTTTGGGGGCTCAACTGGCAGGATTGGCTTTGGCGCACGAACGCCATGACCGTTCGGAGCAACTGGCTAACCGCTCCGATCCCGCAGCATCCTGACAACTTCGTTTGGTCGCCGGAAGCGGATGCCGCGCGGCTCGCGGAGTTCGTGAACACTCCGCCCGGCGCACCCGTGGGAGTCGGGCTGGCGGCGCGAGCCTCCCAGTTCCGCTTTGGCGAGCTGCCCGAACTCCGCGCGCGGCTCAGCGGCTTCAGCACCAACTGGGTGGCGGTGGATTACGCCATCGAGTCTCCGGGCCGCACGATTGCCACAGGCCGTTTGGAATTCCCGCCCGGCGAACTGGTTTCCCAAAGCATTCCCGGCGTCGCCATCCCTGACAATGTGGACATTGCCCGCGTGGTCCTCCACCACCCGACGAACGCGGAGATCACCGGTCTCAGTGCCGTGTACGGCGTGCGGGGGACGTCCGCGCCGACAGTCCCCCTCGTCCCCGCCGGAGCGGTGTGGGATTACCTCGACACCGGCGAAGACGCGGGCACAAGCTGGCGTTCCAACACGTTCAACGCCGCTGGTTGGTTGTCGGGGGCGGCGGAGTTGGGTTACGGCGAGCAGGATGAAACCACCTTGATCCGCAGCAACGGCGTCAGCGGGCGCATCCTCACCACCTACTTCCGTCACCTCTTCAACGTCGCCTCGCCCGAAACCGTGGGCACGCTGACCCTGCGCCTCAAGCGGGATGACGGCGGCATTGTCTATCTCAACGGCGCCGAGGTCTTCCGCAGCAACCTGCCCGAGGGACCGGTGGACTATCTCACGCGGGCCACTCTTGCCGACGATGATGGGAAGTCTTGGTTCAGCACCAACGTCCCACCGGCGTTGCTGCAGACGGGCGACAACCTCGTCGCCGTGGAAATTCACCAGGAAAGCGCCGGCAGCTCGGACGTGAGCTTCGATCTCTCGCTGGAGGCCGCGCCCCGGCCGGGCCTGCGCCTGCTCGACTTCGGGGGCCAATGGGTGCTGGCATGGGACGATCAGAACTACGCTCTGGAGCAAACCGCGGAACTGGGCCCGACCGCCGCGTGGTCCGCAACCTCCGCAACCAGTCCCGCCGTCGTGGAACTCGGCACCGCGCAGCGGTTCTATCGCCTGCGAAGGAAGTGAATCGCCGCCCCATCATGCGAGCGTGAGGCACGCCGATGGCGGTGCTCCGGCATCCTGGCAGGAAACAATCAGTGCTGGCTCTCGTCGGGTTCTCAGCTATGTTGGCCCGGGATCCGGATTGAGTCGAGTGCAGCTTCCCTCGAAAGTTTTGGTGACGGGTGGTGCGGGCTTTATTGGTTCGCACTTGGTTGCGTACCTGTTGTGCGCCGGCTGCGCGGTGACGGTCGTGGACGATTTCAACGATTACTACGATCCCGCCCTGAAACGACGCAACGTGGCGGCGTGGGGGGACAGGGTCAGGGTGATTCAAGCTGACATTTGCGATCAGGCACCTTTGCGGGATGTCTTCCGCGGGGGCGCGTTCGACGCAGTGGTCCACCTGGCAGCGCGCGCCGGGGTGCGGCCTTCGCTCCAGCAGCCGGCGTTGTACACCCAGGTGAACGTCGTCGGGACGCAGAACCTGCTGGACTTGGCGCGGGCGGCCGGGGTGCCCAAATTCATCTTCGCCTCTTCCTCCAGCGTCTATGGCTTGGGCAACCGCGCGCCGTTCCGTGAGGCCGACGCCATCACCCGCCCGATCTCGCCGTATGCGGCCACCAAGCTGGCGGGCGAAGCGCTCTGCCACGTGGCGCATCATCTCTACGGGATGGACGTGGCTTGTCTGCGGCTCTTCACGGTGTACGGGCCGCGGCAGCGCCCCGACCTGGCGATCCACAAGTTCACGCGCGCCATCCTGACCGGCGACCGGGTGGAGGTTTACGGCGATGGCAGCGCCCGCCGGGATTTCACGCACGTGGATGACATTGTGGACGGCCTGGTGGCGTGTCTGACGCGCCGGTTGGGTTACGAGATCATCAATCTGGGCGAGTCCCGGACAATCAGCGTGCGGGAGTTGATCCAGTTGATTGAACACAGCGCCGGCCGCCGCGCGAACATCGAGTGGCAGCCCGCGCAACCGGGCGACGTGCCATTGACGCACGCCGACGTCACCAAGGCCCGGGAACTTCTCGATTACCGGCCTTCCCGCCCGATCGCCGCCGGCATCGAGCAGTTTGTGGCGTGGATGCGCGAACAAACCGGATTGGAGGCAGGGTGACGGGGCCGTTGCCCAACTTCTCAATGTTTTGGCAACGGACGGTGGTGGCCTGTCTCGCCGTGTTTGCCTTGGGTTACAGCCTGGGCGGGCGGGGGCTCAACGAACCCGACGAAGGCCGGTTTGCCGAAATCGGCCGGGAGATGGCGGCGAGTGGCGACTGGCTGGTGCCGCGACTCAACGGGGTGATGCATCTTTCCAAGCCGCCGCTGACCTACTGGTTGATTGGCGCCAGCATCAAGCTGTTTGGCCCGACGGAATTCGCCGCCCGCTTGCCTGCGGCGCTGGCAGCCCTGGGCACGCTGGCGGCGGTGTATCTCATGGCCCGCGGCGCGTTCGGCGAGGCGGAGGGCCTCCTCACGGTGCTGGTCCTGCTCACTTGCCCGCTGTTCTTTGTCATCGCGCGGCTGATCACCACAGACATGTTGCTGACGTGCTGGGTGACGTGGAGCGTGTGGGCGCTGTGGAACTGGCACGACGCTCCCGAACGCGCGCGGTGGCGTCTGCCAGGATTCTATGTGTTTCTCGGCCTCGGCATGCTGACCAAGGGCCCGGTGGCAGTGGTGCTGCCCCTCCTGGCGCTGGCGGGGTTGCGGTGGGGACATCCCGGCATGCGGCTCGGCGCGATGGCGTGGGGGCGCGGTCTGCTCCTGATGATGGCGATTGCGGCGCCATGGTTCATCGCTGTGGCCGGCACCGATGTCGCCATCTGGAAGTACTTCCTGGGTCGGGAGATGGTCGGCCGGGTGCTGACGACTGTCCATGGGCGCAGCGAGCCGTGGTGGTTTTTTGGTCCCGTGCTGGCGGGGGCCGTGTTGTTCTGGCTGCCGTGGCTGGTTATGCTCCCCGCTTGCTGGCGGCAACTTGAGGAGCGAGAACGCCGGCTGGCGCGGATGTGCTTGGGCTGGGCGGGACTCGGACTGCTGCTGTTTTCCGTCAGCCGTTCGAAGCTGGCCACTTACGCGCTCCCGCTCTGTCCGCCCTTGGCGCTGTTGGTGGTACTGGTGTTGCGTCAAGGCGCGCGACAACTTACCTCGCAATTGTCCGGCTGGGTGCGCGGCGCGATGGAGGTCTCCTTTGGGTTAACCGTGGTGGTTGCCGTGACATTGGTCGTGGTCCTGCCCAGACGATTCAGCATGGAATACAGCACGGTGCTGCCGCTGGTCATCCTGACGCCGCTGTTTACCGGGCTAGCCCTGTGGCAACTGAAACGCCGCCACCTGCTCGCCACCGCAGCGGTGATGGCGGTGGGTTTGCTTGGCAATTATCTGGCCTTGGCGGCAGGGGCTTCCCGGGTGGAGAACCAGTTGTCCGGCGCGGCGCCGGTCAAGACCCTGGCCGAGCGCATCAACGTCGAGGATCCGCATCGCACCACGCCGGTGGTCAGCTATCGGGTGTTGCCTCCCGGATTACCATTCTATCTGCAACGGCCGGTGATCTGGTATGTTCCGCCTGCGGACTCTGAGAGTCGGGGCGGAACTGCCGGGGTGTTTGAGTATCGCTCGCCCCAATCGGAATCTGCCACGGTCATGACCCATGCGGAGCGCTTCGCGGCGCTGTTCACCAACGCCCCGGGACTGTTTTGTGTCGCCCGTTTGGGGGACGCGGGCGAGTTGACGAACCATTGCCGGCTAGTCGAACTGGCACGCACCCGCCGTTACGGACTATGGTCGCCCCTGAAAGCGGCCCCGCTTTCGCCATGCCGCCGCTCGGAATGTCGGACCCGCCCGAAATCAGCGTGGTGGTGCCCTGCCACAACGAGCAGGGCAATCTGCGCCCGTTGGTCGAGGGCATTGTCGCATCATTACAGCCCTTGGGGCGGACGTTTGAGATCGTGATTGTGGATGACGGCAGCACCGACGCGAGTTGGCGCGTGTTGCAGGAATTGGTTGCTGGCGGCGCGCCCCTGCGGGCGTTGCGGCTGGCGCGCAATTGCGGGCAGTCGGCCGCGCTCTGGGCCGGGTTGCAGGACGCGCGCGGACGCATCTGCGTGACCCTCGACGCCGACCTGCAGAATCCGCCGGCGGAGATTCCTCGCCTGCTGGCCGCGCTGGAACAAAGCGACTGCGTGTGCGGCACGCGGGTGGCGGCGCGGGCGCGCGGGGACTCCTGGCTGCGGGTGGCTTCCTCGCGCGTTGCCAACGGGGTGCGCAACTGGCTCACGCATGAGACCATCAGTGACGCCGGCTGCTGCTTTCGCGCCTTCCGGCGTGAGTGTGTCGCCCAGGTGCGTTTCTTCAGAGGCGCGCATCGCTTCTTGCCCACGCTGATTCGCATGGAGGGTTTTCGTGTGACGGAGCTGCCGATTGCGCATCATCCCCGCGGCGCCGGCCGCACCCATTACGGAGTTTGGAACCGCTTGTTTGCCTCGTTCGGCGATCTGCTGGCGGTGCGCTGGATGCAACAACGACGGATTGATGTTCACATTGCGGAAACGCTGGAAAGGAAAACGCCATGAATCTCTGCTTGGCCATGATGGACTGGGTCCTTCAGGAACATCGGGTGTTCGGACTGGAGTGGAGTTGCCTGACGCTGCTGGGCTTGACGGGCAACGCGATCTTCAGTTCGCGTTTTATCCTCCAATGGGTGGCGTCGGAGCGTGAAAAGCGCAGCGTGATCCCGGTTTCGTTCTGGTGGCTGAGCATCGCGGGCAGCATCATCCTGTGTGTCTATTTCATGTTCCGGCGCGACCCGGTCGGCATTCTGGCCACCCTGCCCAACTTGTTCATCTACCTGCGCAACCTGCACCTGATCAAACGCCACCAGTTGACCGGGGAAGGCCGGTGAGCGCCAACGGGGCCCACGCTGAAACCAGTACCGGCGTCAAGGGATGCAACGGCGCGCGGCGATGCCCTCGGCCGCGGAGGAAGCGACTTTGCGCCCCGCCGCGCGAACAGGTGGCGAACCCGCACGGCCCCGCCTCCCCCCGGGCCGTCAGAACTGGTCTTCCTTCTCTTTGAACAGCACGTTAAAGGTTGTCATCGTGCCGTAGCAGCGGCTGATATATTGCTGCATCTCGATCTTCTCGGCCTCACTAAGCTTTTCGTGCGCGTTGATCTTCTGCTCCAGCACGCGGAGTTGATTCCGCATCATCACAATCTTGTGGAAGAACACTTCGAGCGGCACTTCCTTGGCTTGGAGCGCCGGGTCGGCGGGATGCAACACCAGCCGGCCGTTGTGCCAGCGCGCGCCCAGCTTCTCGACCACCGACTCGGGCTTTTCCAGACCCAGCGCCCGCACCGTGGCGCCGGCGACCTCCCGCACAAACTGGCCGAGCGGAACGCTGAGGCCTTCGATCGCTACCTGCGGCTCGGCTGACTGCAACCCCGCCGTCTCCGGAGCGACGGTGCGCCGCCCATCTGCGAACTGGATTTCAGCCGTGACCTCGGCAATGGCCTTCACCGTGCCGACCCCGTATTGCGGATGCCGGACCTGCATGCCAACGTGGAGCGATTCGATTTTCATATCGCCTGTTTTACTCCAGCAGACGTGTGGAGGAAATGAGGATTTGAGGAAGCGCCGGGATTCAGCGGAAAATGCGGAGGCCTTCGGAAGTCCGTTGGGTGGCACCGGGTCACAGAGGCAGTTGTTCGATCCGCTGTTGCCAGAAATCGGTTTCGGTGGTGACTTGGCGATCAACTCCAAGTCGCAGATCATCTCGCCATAGCCGACATGGCGCTGGTGGGCAAAAACCAAACCTGCAAACGGATGTTCCTCCCGCTGCCAGCGCTCCGCCAACACCCGGAACCGGATATCTTGTGTCACGATGCCCCGCCGCAGTGACGAGGCCAAGGACAGCAGCGCGTCGTCTGGCAAGCGTTGCGTGCCTTCTTCGGTCGCCGCGAGCACATCCACGTCGCGCAACCGAAGCTGCAAGATCACCGGCCCGGGTAAATGAACATCGGCATAGAAACCGACGGCCATCAGTCAGCCTTCGCTTCCTGGAGTCGCGCCAAGAAGGCGGGCGTGAGGTGTCCCTGCTTCCAGCCCTCCGCATCGCGGTACTCGACGCAAAGCTCCGTCTCGATCTCCGAACGGTGGTCAAAGTAATATGCCAGCGAGGCTCAGGTAAGGATATTGCCGAACGATCTCTTCCGCCGACCAGCCGCACCACAAGTAATCCGCCACGATCATCGCCGCCCGCGTGCGTGGATGCTGTTCCAACCACGCGGGTGCGCCCGGCGGCTTTGCGATGTGCGGGTAGGCCAATTCAACTGGCATGGCCGGACAATCGCAGGCCGCTTCCTGCAGTGTCAGCCTGCTGAACAAAGCCGTTCATACAGTTCGCGGCAGGCGAAGGAATCCGGGGCGTTCACACCGGCGCGTGTTGCTTGCGTCGCTCGGCGAGCTCATTCGCCATCTGGATTGTCATCCGCTTGTTCAACTGGTAGGCCAGCAGCAAGCCGGTGCAGACGGCGAACATCAATCCCACCACAATCCCGCTGCAGGCGCGATAACCCGCCACAGCCTCTGCCGCGCTCGGCAGCTTGGTGTCATACTGGAAGCATCCCGCCATGATCCAGAGGAACGAGGCCGAGCCCAGCGCCAATCCCGATTTCAGCGCAAAGCCAATCGTGGCAAACACCATGCCGGTGAAGCGCCGGCCCGTCTTCCATTCGGAATAATCCGCCACGTCTGCAAAGATCGCCCAAACCAGCGGAATCGTCGGCGCGTAACAGATCGCAATCAGGATCGTCAGCAGCAGCATGCCGATGACGTTCGTGGGGCTCAGCAGGTAGAAGGCGAAGGTCCCCAGCGCCGCTAGGCCGAAGCCGCCGACCGCGACGGCTTTCTTCCCAAACCGGCGCGAGAGGGGTGGAGAAAGCAGGATGACGATGATGGTGGTGGCCGTGCCGACCATGTTGATGATGCTGTTGAAGACGTCGGCGACGTTCGAGGCGGCGAGGTTGGCCGGGTCGCCGTGGACGATGTAGCCCAGCGTTTCGAGCAAGCCGCCGGGTTTCGGCGCGTCGGGCGCGAGCACGGGCGCCGTGAGGCCGAGCTTTTCCACAAACGCGAACATCGCCGCCTTGTCGGCGTAGTGATGGTAGTAGTTGTAGAGCGCGCCCCCCCGGAACGAGAGGATCGCGAAGTGAACCAGGGTCATCAAAAACATGACCTTCCACGGGCCGTTCTTGAGCAGGCGCGCGAAGTCCTCCTTCGGCGACGATACTTCCTGCGCCACCGGCTGGATGCGTTCGCGGGAAGTGGCAAAGGTGATGAGGAACAGCACGAGGCACAGCCCGGCCCAGAGCAGCATCGTCATCTGCCAGCCGTGCTGGCGGTCATGCCCGACGGCGAACTTGGCCACCAGCGGCAGCGTGAAGCCGCCGACGATGAACTGGGCGATGTTGACGGCGATGAAGCGGAAGGCGTTGAGCTTGGCCCGCTCGTCCAAGTCGCCGGTCATCACGCCACCCAGCGCCGAGTACGGCATGTTGTTCATCGAGTAGAGCGTCATCAGCAGCGTGTTGGTGATCGCGGCGTAGGCAATCATCATCCCCATGCTCCAGCCCTTCGGCGTCGTGTAAGCCAGCACCATGACCACGGCCCAGGGGACGGAGGTCCATAGCACCCACGGTCGAAACCGCCCCCAACGGGTCTTGGTGCGGTCGGCCAGCACGCCCATGATGGGATCGAACGCGGCGTCCCACAGGCGCGGCCACAGCAGAATGGCGGCGGCGGCGCTGGCCGAAAGGCCGAACACGTCAGTGTAGAAGTTGAGTTGGAACAGAATCATCGTCATGAAGACGAAGTTCGCCGCGGCGTCGCCGCCGCTGTAACCGGCCTTTTCGAGGAAGGAGAGTTTCTGGGTGTTGGCAGTCATGAGTCAATGCGGGTTTTGAGAAGGGCAACAGGTGCCGTCCAATTGCACGCCAGCGTCCTGGGCTGTCGCGGTCCAAAACCTGGAGGGGATTCGGCAGGTTCCTAAAGGAACCCGAAATACCGGGCAACGTGGTTGGCTCGCGAGCTTCATCACTTGGCCACGGTCAACATCACTTTCTGAAGATCAGCGTCGCGGGAGGAGGTGCCGACCATGATTTCAAATTCACCGGGCTCGACAACGTATTGCATGTTCACGTCGTAGAATGCGAGTGACTCGGGCGTGATGTCCAGCACTGCGGTCTGCGTTTCCCCGGGTTGGAGGAATACCTTTTTGAAGCCTTTCAATTCCTTGACCGGACGCGTCACCGAGCTGACGCAATCGCGAATGTACATTTGAACGACTTCCGCGCCGGCGCGCTGGCCGGTGTTGGTCACGTCCACGAAAAGCTGCGTCGAGTCCTTCTTGCCGATCCGCTTTTTCTTCAGCCGGACATTCTTCAAGGCAAACGTCGTGTAGCTGAGCCCGAAGCCGAACGGGAACAGCGGCGAAACATCATCCCACAAGTAGCCGCGCCGGGCCGAGGGCTTGTGGTTGTAGAAGACGGGCAGGTGGCCAACCGAACGCGGAATGCTGATCGGCAGCTTGCCGCCGGGGTTGTGGTCGCCGAAGAGCACATCCGCCACCGCGCGACCGCATTCCTGGCCGAGATACCAGCATTCGAGAATCGCCGGGACGTTCTGGGCGACGTTGTTGATCGAGAGGGGCCGACCGTTGAAGATCAGCGCCACGACCGGCTTGCCGGTGGCGAGCATTGCGTTCACGAGTTCGTCCTGCCGGCCAATCAAGTCGAGGCTGGTGCGATCGCCCATGTGTTTTAGCCCCCACGCTTCGCGCGAGGTCTGCTCGTTGCCGCCGATGGCGAGCACGATGGCATCAGCCTGCTTGGCCACCTCAACCGCTTCCGCGATTTGCCTGCGATCCTCCGCCGGGTCGCTGGGCGTGACCTCGTCCTGCTGCCACGAGCCGCCCACGGTGATTTTGCAGCCTTCGGAGTAAAGCACGTTCACGCGGTCGCCGAGCCGGGCTCTGATGCCGTCGAGCACGGTGACGTTGTGCTTGGGCACGCCGCTGTAACCACCGAGCAACGGCCGATTCGCATTCGGCCCGATGACCGCGAGCGTCTGGAGCCTGGCCGGATCGAGCGGCAGCAAGTTGCCGTCATTCTTCAGCAGCGTGATCGTCTCCCGCGCCGCTGCCAAGGCAAGTTGCCGATGCGCTTCGCAGCCAACGACGCGTTCGGCCTCGGCCGGGTCAACATACGGATCGTCAAACAACCCGAGCTTGAACTTCCACAGGAGCATCGGCGCAACCAGCTCGTCGAGTTGTTTTTCCTTGAGCACACCTTTGCGCACGAGCTCGACCAGGTGTAGGTAGCAATCCGGCTCAGGCAACTCAATGTTCACCCCAGCCTCAACCGCCAGCCGGCAGGACTCCTTCTTGTCCGCCGCGACGCGGTGTCCATGCGTGTCGGGCCGGATGCCGAGCTCCCAGATCGCGTAGTAATCCGACACGACGAAGCCTTTGAAGCCCCATTCCTTCCGCAGCACGTCGCGCAACAGCCACTTGCTCGCGTGCGACGGCACACCGTCAATCTCGTTGTAGCTGGCCATCACGCTGATCGCGCCGGCCTTTTGGAGGCAATCCTTGAACGGCTGCAGGAACGTCTCGCGCAACACGCGCTCGGAGACGTTTGCCGGCGCGCAGTTCTGCCCTGACTCCGGCTGGCCATGCGCGGCAAAGTGTTTCAACGTGGCAATGACGCGGCGCTTGTCTTTGAACGTGGCGTCGCCCTGGAAACCGCGCACCGCTGCCATGCCAAGTTGCGTGTTGAGGAACGGGTCTTCGCCGTAGGTTTCCTCCACGCGCCCCCAGCGCGGATCACGCGCCACGTCCACCACGGGTGTCAGCGCCTGATGCGTGCCGCGCACGCGCGCCTCGTAAGCCGTCATCGTGAACAGCCGCTCGACCAACTCAGGGTTGAATGTCGCACCCAGCCCGATGGGCTGTGGAAAACTCGTGCCGTCCTTGGCCGCGTGGCCATGCAGGCATTCCTCGTGGAAGATCACCGGGATGCCCAGTCGGCTGTGTTCGAGGAAGAACTGCTGGATGGCGTTGGTGAGTTCCGCCATGCCGCGCGCGTCCTTGCCGTTGGCGGGCGTGGCGGGATCACTCCCCGCGTCGCTCGGCCGCCCGACCTGTCCAAGCCCGTGCCCCTTTTTGAACGCCGCCTTGGCCTTCGCGAAATCGAAATGCCCCTGCGCATCCACGAGCTTCTGCGCCTTCTGCTGCCAGACACAGACCATCTGCGCGGCCTTTTCCTCCAGCGTCATGCGGGCGAGCAGGTCTTTGACGCGTTTGGCGGCGGGCAACGCGGGATTCCGATAGGCGGGCGGGCGAGTGTCTCGAGCGGCTGACGGCTTTTTCATACGCGGCACTGTGAAACCAACATTCCATCGTTCCTTGGAGACGAACCACCGGTTCTCCCAAGAACGGTTGCGGTGAGTGTGAAACGCAATCCGGGCTTTTCAATCCCAAAACCGCACAAAAACTGACGACACCCTTGTCCCCCGCGGGCTCCAGCGCAGGGGTGTGTCCGTTGCCCACGGCGCCGCCCCGATGCGAAACTCACCGCGAAGATGCGGCAGCACCAGCAGTACAACATCCCATCGGTGTAGCGATGCGGCCCCGCCGGCAAGGGATGTTCCAGAGGGCGCTCGACAGACTGCTTCGAGCGCGGATGCGTGGCGGTGAAAGCTGCTGTGAGACCGGCAAGGTCAGCGCAGTCAGAGTGCCTCGATCAGGGTGGCGGTGAGTTCGTCCGTGGTGAGCACAATCGAGTTTGCCTTCATGCTGCTGGCGTGAGCCGCCTTTTCCACCACGTCCGCCACGTGGGTCGGGCCGACGCCGTAAGCGGCGAGCGACGGGATTCTGAGATCGTGGACCAGCACGCGCACCCAGGCCACGCCATCATCGGCGGACGCGCTCCGGGTGTTGGTGAGCAGCCGGGCGACTTCGTCATAGCGGGCCAGGGTTTCGCTTGCGGGTTGCCGCTCCCGAAGAGCGCGCAAGTTCGCCGCCATGACGTGGGGCAGCAGCGCCGCGCACACCGCTCCATGTGGGGCGGGAAACATCCCACCCATCGGTCCGGCCAATCCATGCACCGCGCCCAAGCCGGCGTTCGCCAGCGCCAGTCCGCCAAACAAGCTGGCGATGGCCATGTCCTCGCGTGCGGCGGCGTTACGGCCATCCCTGAAGGCGATTCGCAACGAGCGCGCGGCGCGCTCCAAGCCTTCCCGGCACAACGCATCTGTCATCGGGTTTGCGCGGCAGGAGACGAACGGCTCGATCAGTTGGGTCAGCGCATCCAGGCCTGTGCTGGCGGTAATGGCGGGCGGCAGATCGCGGGTGAGTTCCGGGTCCACCAACGCGACCTTCGCCATCATAAGCGGGCTGCGCAGGCTGACCTTGACGCGATGTTCGGGCGAGGCGAGCACCGCGTTGCGCGTGACTTCCGATCCCGTGCCCGCCGTCGTCGGGATCGCGATGAACGGAGTGCCCGGTTGGGTCAGCGCCTTGCCACGCCCGATGACTTCGAGGTAATCCAGCAGGTCGCCGTCGTTGGTTAGTATCGCGGCGATGGCCTTCGCCGCGTCCAGCGCACTGCCGCCGCCGAACCCGATCACGAGTTCACAGCTTGATTCCTTCGCCAGCGTCATGCCCTGCCGCACGGTCGCCACCTCCGGTTCGCCGGCAACGGAAAAGAGAGTCGTTGCGATGCCCGCCTCACGCAGCCCGGTCAACAACGGCTCGGGGCGCCGTGTGTCGCGCCCGCAAACGACCAGCGCCCGCTGGCCAAACTCGCGGGCGAGCGGCCCGATGTCGCGGAGCGCGCCGTTGCCGAAGATGATCCGCGTGGCGGTGGTGAACTCGAAACGCATGTCGCCCTTCCTATAGCCGCGCGGTGTCCGCAGGCGCAAGCTTGGGTTCATGCCACAAGACGCGGGCTACAACGCGTCGTCCGCCGGGAACAGGTTGGTGAACTTCACGCTGGTTCGCGCCTCGGCCAGCATCGGCGCAACGGTATCACGCCAGGTGGCGTAGTGGGGGGTGGCTTTGTGCGCGGCGGGCGCATCCGGCGTGCGATACGCCTCGACCAGCACAAAGTGCGTCGGGTCATCCTGCTGCTGCAGGACGTCGAACCGCGCGATGCCGGATTCCTGGAGACTGGCGCGGGCGTTGGCCAGGGTGGCCTGATGAAAGGCTTCCACGCATTCCGGCTTCACGTGGACTTGAACATGAACGATGAGCATAGATTTGTCTGCGATGTTGACCACAAATTAGCGCCGGATGCCAGCGCCGCGCAACCGCGCAACAACCTGGCAGGGGGTGGCGGTATCCGGCGGTCAGAGGTGGCCTTCTTGGTGTCAACTCAAGGTTTCGGATTTCCCACGCTGACACGCGGAGGGAGGAATCTCATCCAGCCGCGGCGCGCCGGCTGGCCATGAGCGAACTCATCCGCGCCCGCATCTACCAGGAGGTGCAGGACCACAATCGCTCCGGCGCGACGCTCTTCCGCGGCCTCGTCCAGCCCACGGACACGGAGCGGACGCGCAACGGCTTCAAGTTCCGCCGCCCCTGCACGCTGGATTGGGAGGAGCAATACGCCCGCGCGCTGGACGCCTTCGCGCGCAACGGCCTTTTCGTCCTCGTCGGCGACCGGCAGGCGGAGAGCCTTCACCTGACTTCCTTTAAGAACTCCTCGACCGTGATTTCCACATCGCGCAGCGTCCCTTTGAGCGTGTAGCGGTCCACCTCGTCCTGGAACGGAAAGACGATCAGGCGGCCATCCGGGTGCTTCAGCTTCACATGGCTGCCTTTGCGGTGAAGCTCGGCAAAACCAAGTCGCTGCAGGGTGGCAAGGACCTGCCGCCCGGACAGCACCAGCAGATTCATATCTGCCAACTCGACGACTTCCCGTCCGGCGGTTTCCTCGATTTCGTCGAGCGCGGGTTCGAGATACAGGTCAATGGCCTCGCAGATGTTGCCGGCGCAGCGGGAGCGGATTGACACGCTGTTCCTGCAACAGAAGTCGTGGCCGCTGGCCGTGTGGCGCGAGCGTTGCCTGGATCATCCGCTCGTTGGCGTCATCGTGCGCCGGTTGCTATGGGAATTCACCACGGGCCAGGAAACGACGACGGGGATTTGGACTAATCCCGCCCGTAGCAGCGGAC
The DNA here is from genome assembly GCA_964548925.1 of uncultured Verrucomicrobiota bacterium. Lineage (GTDB taxonomy): Bacteria > Verrucomicrobiota > Verrucomicrobiia > Limisphaerales > MWDV01 > MWDV01. The sequence continues at coordinate 32,271 of CAZJTM010000030.1, forward strand.
GTGAGTCCGCTCCGTTCTCCGCAACAAGAAGTCAGAGCCGACTCACGTCGGCTGCTACAGGAAGATGGATTCACCGAACCGCTGCCGCTCGATGAAATCCCGCCGCTGGTCTTCTCCGAAGTGATGCGGGATGTGGACCTGTTCGTGGGCGTGGCCAGCGTGGGCAACGATCCGAATTGGTCGGACGGCGGGCCGGAGGGGCGTTACCAAGCCTACTGGCAGAGCTACTCGTTCGGCGATTTGAGCTCGACGGCGAAGACGCGTCGCGAAGTGCTGGCCCGGTTGCTGCCGCGCCTGAAGATCGCCGCACAATGCTCGCTGACCGACAAGTTGCTCGTTGTGAAAGGCAGCGTGAGCACCTAGAAAATTCACCTCGGCAGCGGAAACATCCTCATGGAGCCGAACGACCAATACCTTTGTATCGTTCCCGCGCAAAGCGCCAACGCAGGCAAGGACCGCGTCTTCCTTCCGTTCGAGGGCGACACCACGCTCTCGGTAATCCTGAGCAAGGCCTTCCTCTTGGCCGGCGACGCGAATATCAAAGACCTGCTGATCGTTGGCCAGATCAAGCGGGTGTAACAATCCTATGCGGCCAGAACGAAGAAGGGCTTGGGTCCGCCTAACGAGGCACCCCGCCTGTCTTGGCAGGTTGTCAGATGGAGACCCTGCCGTGTGGAATCGGCAGAGATCGCATTCGTCGCTTGAGCGGCGGCGCTGGGCATGGTTTCAATGGCGTGTGGCCCGCGATCACCAACATCGTCCACGACGGCTTGTCTGCTTGAAGCTTGGCCAAGCGCCGCTGCGATTGGCCCTCCTGACAATCACCGCACTCACTTGCATGAACCCGCCCCCTGCCTCCACCAATTCTGACCCCGATTCCCCGCAGGAGCGCCAAGTGACCCGCGCTCCCCACGGCCACATTCTCACCAACACGGGCGTCTGGTCGCCGGACGGGCGCTGGATCGTCTATGACACGCGCTCGGATCCCGCGGGCTCGCTGTTCGACGGCGAGCGCATTGAGATGGTCAACATTGAGACGGGCGCGGTGCGGGTGCTCTACGAAGCGAAGAACGGCGCGCGTTGCGGGGTGGCGACGTTTCACCCGCGCGAAGGGAAGGTGGTGTTCATTCTCGGCCCGGAGCATCCCACGCCGGATTGGCAATACTCCGCCTGCCACCGGCAGGGCGTCATCGTGGAGGCGACCGCAACCACCGCCGCGCCACCCGGCGCCCCACGGTTTCTGGACGCGCGCGATCTCACGCCGCCGTTCACGCCCGGCGCCCTCCGGGGCGGCTCGCATGTTCACGTCTGGGACGCGAGGGGCGAGTGGGTGAGCTTCACCTACGAAGATCACGTGTTGGCGGAACTGGGGCAGGACGCGGAGTCCCACGACCTCAACCAGCGCAACATCGGCGTCAGCGTCCCCGGCAAACCAGTGCGCGTTCCCTCCAGCCACCCGCGCAATCACTCGGCGGATTACTTCACCGTACTGGTTACCCGGACGGTGGCCCGGCCCAAACCCGGCTCGGACGAAATCAACCGCGCTTGCGAGGAAGGTTGGATCGGCACGAACGGGTATGTGCGGACGGACGGTTCCCGCCAGCACCACGCCGTGGCGTTCCAGGGCCAGGTCATCACCACAAGGGGCGAAACCTGCTCCGAAGTCTTCGTGGCGGACCTGCCCGAGGACCTCACCCAGCCGGGCGATGGGCCGTTGTGCGGCACCGAGTCGCGCGCCCCATTCCCGCCGCGCGGCGTGACGCAGCGCCGGCTCACCTTCACGGCGGAGCGGAAGTTCCCCGGCGTGCAGGGCCCGCGCCACTGGTTGCGCAGTTCGCCGGACGGTTCGGCCATTGCGTTCCTGATGAAGGACGACGCCGGCGTGGCGCAGCTTTGGACCGTTTCGCCCAACGGCGGCTCGCCGCGGCAACTCACGCGGAATGCCACCCCCATCGCGAGCGCATTCACTTGGAGTCCGGACGGACGGCTCGTGGCGCACGTGATGGACAACAGTGTCTGTGTGACGGACTCGCGCACCGGCGCAACCCGGCGCTTGACCGCGCACTGCGATGACACGTTCGCGCCGAGACCGGAGGCCTGTGTGTTCTCGCCGGATGGCCAGGCAATTGCGTATGCACGCCCGGTGAAATCCGAAGGTCACTGGTTCAATCAGGTCCACGTCGTCACGCTGCATTGACGCGCGTGCTTCAAGCCCGCAGCGACGCCCCGGCTTGACCGAAACTCAACGCCGCTTGTCTTCAGCGACACACCACAGGTGCTTGCTGGTCCGGATGAACACGCGCCCATCCGCGACGGCCAGCGAGGCGTTCATCGGTTCGCTGCCAAGGGAGTTCGTGGCCAGGCACTCGAACTTTGGCCCGGCCCGCAACACAAACACGTCGCCGTTCTGGTTGGGCACGTAGAGCCGGTCGCCCGCCAGGAGGATGGACGACCAGGAAGAATTCCGCGCGCCGGGGCCGGTGAGCCGTTCATCCCAAATTGTCTTTCCGGTCTGGAGCTCTAGGCACTGGGCGAAGCCCATCGCGGTGACTTGATAAATGTGGCCCGCGAAAATCACGCCCGTGCCGATGCAGGCCTTGCTGTTCGCCGGGTACTGATGCCAGACCCGGTGGGTGGCGGTGACGTTGCCGCGACCGCCCGGCCGCACGACCAGCGCGGTGTTGCGCAAGCCGCTCCCCACCACGGCAATCAAACCGTCTCCGAAGAAGGGCGAACCGTACGCGCCGGTGTTCGGCCCATCACAGGTCCAGAGGGGTTCGCCGGTTTTCGGCGCGAAGGCCATCGCGCGCATCGGCAGTGCCACCACGAGTTCCTCGCGGCCGGCGGCGCGCACGAGCAACGGAGTGGCACATGAACCCGTGACTTCGGGCACGGTCGGCGAGCCGAGCCGCTCCCGGTCCTTGGGATCGCCGCCGAAATCCTCCCACTTCGCGTCCGCGGCGATGGGCGGCACGTCGTATTGCCACACTGTCTCGCCGGTGCGCTTGTCGAGGGCGATGACAAAACTCCGTTGGCCCGGGCCAAAGTTCAGGAAACAGAAGTTGCCGTGGAGCACCGGCGAAGACGCGTAACCCCAAGCATGCGTCTGTCGCCCGAGGTCGCGCCGCCACAGTTCGCGGCCCTTGAGGTCATAGCAGAAGATTCCGGCCGAACCGAACCAGGCGATGACGCGCTTGCCGTCGGTGACCGGCGAGGGGGCGCACGGTGGATTGGCCGAGCCACCGCCGTCCTTTTCGGGCCAGGTCGTGCCGGCCTGCCACAGCAGCTTGCCGTCGTCCCGGTCAAAGCACATCACCGTGCGCCGCTGCTCTTTCTCCACCACCTGGGTGACCAACACGCGGTCGCCCCAGACGATGGGCGTCGAATTGCCCGGATCCGGCAACGCGACCCGCCAGGCGATGTTCTGATTGGTGCTCCAGTGCAGCGGCAGTTTCTTCTCCCGGGCAATCCCGTTTCCGTCCGGCCCGCGCCATGCCGGCCAGTTCCCCGCGGTGGCGTTAAGGGATAGCGCCGCGATCCACAAGGCCGCCGCCCAGGCAACACGGCTGCGCGAGGTTTTCATGCCTGCTTGACGTGGATCGTCTGCGTGGGGAAGGCGAAGTCGAGGCCCGCGGCGTCGAAGCGTTCCTTCACTTGGAGGTTCAGTTCCTGCATGCCAGCCAGGTACTGCTTGAAGTCGGTGGAGTTCCACCAGTGGACGACGATGATGTTCAGCGCGCAGTCGGCAAACTTGTTGAAGCTGATGATGAGGTCCGCCGTCATGGGGTGGCCCCGATAAATCTCTTCCAGGATTTTCACGGCCTCCCGCACCCGGGCGGCCGGCGTGTCGTAAGTGATCCCGATGTTCATGGTGGTTTTGATGTTGGGTCGCCGGGTGATGTTGGTGATGGTGGCATTGCCCATGGTTTTGTTCGGGATGGTGATCAGGTGGCCGTCCAGGTTGCGCACGCGGGTGCTTCGCATCCCGATGCTCTCCACCATGCCGTCCACGCTGTCGAGCTGGATGCGATCGCCGATGCGGAAGGGTTTATCGAGGAAAATGGCCACCGCGCCGAACAGGTTGGCGAGGGTGTCTTGCGCCGCCAAGCCGACGGCGAGGCCGCCGATGGACAGCGAGGCAATGGCCGCCGTGATGTTCACGCCGATGTTGTCCAGCGTCACCAAGGTGGCCACGACGACCACAAAGGCCTTCAGGCTCTTGCGAATGATGGGGAAAAGCTGTTGATCGAAAGTGCGGTCCGCGTCCGCTTCGGCGCGATGCCGCCAGAAACCCATGACCAGGTCCACGAATTTCAGGACCATGTAGGTGAGCGAGGCGGCCACGATGATGGTGAAGCCCTTGGTCAGGAAGTGCTGCACCACGTCCGGCCACTGAAAGACATCCAGCCCGATCCGCAGGAAGACGACGAAGGCGACGATCTTGATAGGGCCATTGAGCAAGTCCAGCAGAAGGTCATCGAACTTGGTTTCAGTCTTTTCCGCCCATTTCTTCAACCACACCCGCGTGAGGTAATCGAGGAACTTGGACACGTAGAACGCCAGGAAGATGTAGATCAGCGAGAACAGATACTTCCAGAGTTCGTTACCCCAGAGCTCCCACTCCAGAAACGGGAGGTGGGCGGAAAGGCGCTGCACCCATTTGGGCGTCGGGATTCCTCCGGCGGCTTCCTGTCCTGCGGGCGAGGCGGCCAGCGAAGAAGTCGAACCCGCCGCCGCCTCGACGGCGGCATTCGTGGCCGGCGATTGCGCCGAGGCCCAGACCGCCCAGAATGTCACCAGCACCAGCAGCAGGAGCGTGGTGCGATACACTGTCTCAAACTTCAGTTTCATGCCGGAAAGGCTAACCAAGCCGCCCAACCCTTCGCAAGGTGGGACCGCTGGACGGAAGGAGAAGCCGCCCGCCACCGGGTGCAACGTCCATTCGGGGCTCAGAGCCGTGCGCTGGTCGCGACGACTTCCATCTTCTTGGGTTGTCCCGACGGCCACGAAACGGTAGAGAATCCTTCGGCACAAACGCCGGACCGAGAATCGAAAGAACCATGAACGCGCGGAAGAAACTGAAACCCCCAGGCGATGCCGACAGCTTCGCCCAACCCTAGCCCATGGGACCGTGCCTCGAGAAACTGCGCCGTCTCGCGCTGGCCGAAGTGGAAGCCACGCTGGAGTCCTTGCCCCGACCGCTGCGCGAGCGGGCGCGCGGCTTGCCCGTGACGTTCGAACGCCGCCCCAACCGCGCGCTCCAAGCCGACGGCTTTGCGCCGGACACGCTTGGCATGTTCGTCGGCGCGGAATTCACGGAGGAAGGCGCCGTGCCGATGCCGCCTCAGATCATCTTGTTCCTCCTGAACCTCTGGGAATTCGCCGAGGCCGACGAGGAGATTTTCCGCGACGAGGTTCACACCACCTACTTGCACGAACTTGGCCATTACCTCGGCCTGAGCGAGGACGAGATCGCCGAGCGCGGGTTGGAATAGAGCGGAGGAAAGCGCCGGAAGAGCATTCAGCCCGGAGGAATTCCGTCAGAGGTTCCCACGCAAGAAGCTCATGGCACCGCCACGCGCAGAGCTCCCGGCCGCAGCCCGAACGTCGCGGGCAGATGGCCGACCAACTCACCATCCAGCTCGAACGGGACACGCGCGTCGCTGGCAAGCGTCAGCGCGGAAGCCCGTATGACACGGCTGACTCCCGCCGGCAGGCGCTGGCGTGCCAGCAGGACAGGGCCACACCGGAGCAGCGTTCCCCAGCCGGCGTTCGGAAAGACCGCAACCTCCAGCAGGCCGTCTCCCAGACTGGCCGTCGGGAAGACTGCGTATTCGCCGCCGTAGCGCCGTCCGTTGCCGATCAGCACCAATTCGCCTGCCATTTCGGTGCGGCCATCCGACACTCGGATCCTTGGCGCGTGTTCACGCACGGCTTTCAGCCCGGCGTAAATGTAGGCGAGCGGCCCAATCCACTTCTTCAGCCGCCAGCTCACGAGCTCGATGGCACGGGCGTCGAGCCCCGCGCCAGCAAGCTGCGCGAAATAGCGGCGCTGTTGACCCTGGGGTGCGGGCCACTCCACCCACGGCAAGTCCACGCGCCGCTCGCGATCACGGAGCACCGCCTCCCAAGCGGAACCGGGCGAGAGCGGAAGTCCCAGTTCGCGGGCGAACACGTTCACCGTGCCGAGCGGCAGCACGCCGAGTCGTACGCGGGCGAATCCGTCCGGCGCGTCCCCAAGTCCGTTCAGGACCTCGTTCACCGTGCCGTCGCCGCCGGCCGCCACGACGACGTTGAACTCTTCGTTCACCGCATCCGCCGCCATTCGGCGGGCCTCTCCGGCGCCGGTGGTTTGTTTGAGCGTGGCGTGGGCGCCGATGGCGTCAAGTTGCGCGCGGAAACGCCGGGCCCGGTCGCCCTTGGCGGTGGGATTGAAGATCACGCAAATGCGCACGCGGGAATGTGGCGGGGGCTCCGGGCGCGTGTCGAGCGGAAAGCCAGTCGTCACCCTCCCCCTGTCTTCCCCATACGCGGTCGGACAATTCCGTGTTGCATATGCAACATCGAATTGTCCATTCGGCTTCAGGGGGCGGGGCGCGAATCGGAGTTCGGCGAATTCCCTTCCTGCTCTTACTCCTACTCTCCTTGCCTGGATGTCTCATACCCAAACCGCCGGGTGAGGGCACCCGGCCTACAGGACCGGGTTTTCGTGCGGTCGGCCGGGTGTCCTCGCCCGGCGAACGGTTGGCGA
>CAZJTM010000031.1:0-35714 GCA_964548925.1 uncultured Verrucomicrobiota bacterium
AAGTTCGCCGCCCAATTTGAGCAATGGGCCGGCGCCTACCGCGGCGCGCCACTCCAGTTCACCGTCGTCAACGACGGCTCAACCGACGACACCAACAAACTTGGCGCCATCGGCGATATCCATTACGTCCTGCAAACGCAACACGTGGAGGACGACCTCATCGTGGTGGCGGGTGACAATTTGTTCAGCCAGAAGCTCGACGCCTTCGGACGCGTCTGCCGCGAGAAGAACGCGCCGGTGCTGGCGCTCTACGACGTGGGCGACCTGGAGCAGATCAAGAAGTACAATGCCATCTCCACCGACGCCACCGGCCGCATTACCTTCTTCGAGGAGAAACCCAAGCACCCCACGAGCACCCTCACCGGCATCGCGCTGTATTTCTACCCACGCCAGACGTTGCCGCTCATCCGGCAATACATCGCCGAGGGCAACAACCCGGACCAACCGGGCCGTCTCGTGCAATGGCTCTATCCGCGCACGCCGTTCTACACTTGGACCGTGCCGGGCCTCTGGTTCGACATCGGCTCGAAGGAAACGCTGGACGAAGCAAACAAAGTTTTCACCGGCCTCCGAGCCTCGCCTTAATTACGCCGTTGGCTACTTGTTGAACCGGAAGTTCACCACATCATAATCCTGCATGACGTAGGCCTTGCCTTCGAGGCGTTGTTTGCCCGCCCGCTTGGCACCCGTCTCGCCGCCGTGTTCGACCAAGTCCGCGTAGCTGATGATCTCCGCGCGGATGAAACCCTTCTGGATGTCCGAATGGATCACGCCGCCCGCCTCCCAAGCGGTCGTTCCTTGGCGAATCATCCAGGCGCGGTTTTCCTTGCCGCCCACGGTGAGGAAGCTGATGTGCCCGCTGGCCGCGTAGGCGCGCAGGATGAGCTTCTCCGGTTGCGCCAGTTCCTCGGCCGTGGCCACGACGACCGGCTTGCTAGTGAGGAAGCAAGTATGCATGGCCAGCGCCTGCCTCTCCTCCGGGCTCAGCGCGGCATTCGCCACGAAAACATCCTGCTCCAGCTTCTCCTTAAGTTTGACAAGTGCCGCGCGCTCCAGCGCCTCGGGATTCCGGCCGAGGCGTGTTTCGACGAAGTCGAGGTCCTGCAGAATCAAATCGGGCCGGCTGTCGGGTGAGGCGGCAATGACGTCCGCGGTGACGATTTCCTTGTCATCCGCCACGTCCACCTGCACGTACGTCTTTTTCTTCGCCTCGACCAAGCGGTCCGCCTCGTCGAGACGGGGGTCCTTGACGTTGTGCTTGCCAAGCGGGATGCCGGTGATGCCGAACAGACAAATCTTCATGCAGGGCGAGTACGCCCGGCGGCGCACGGCAAGTCAAGCTCGGGCTCAGAAAAGCCGATTCGGTTGGCGAAGCACACAAGGTCCTGGCCCGGCTCTCGTTGAGCCGTCCGAGCGTGCGCCGCAGCAGTCGCCAAGAAGTCCTGGGGTTCAGAGCGCGAACTTGGGGGAGAGAAGTTCTTTTCCGAACCACGGCCGGTGTACGCAAGAAACCCCTCCCGGTTTTCCCGAGAGGGGTTGTGAGATTCAAGCTCGGTTAGAACTTGTAGATCAGGTTGGCGGCGACCAGAACAGCGTTCTTGGTATCCGCAGCCTGCTCAGCAGCCGTGCCTGTCAGCGAACCGCCGAACGCGTCGCCGCTGTCAGCATGATCCCAGCGCACTTCCAAGCGGCTGATCACGTTCTGCCAGAGGTCGTACTGAACGGTCCCAGTGAGAGCATAGCCATTCCCATCTTTCCCGTTCATCACTGCGTAGTCCACCCATTCGCCACGAGCATGGAAGCTCAGCTTCTCCGTCGCCTGATAGGAAGCGTACAGGGACGCCGCCCAAGCATCGTTCCAAGCAGTACCCGCGGCGTCGCTATTGCCACCGTAGATCTCCAAGAGATCATACGCCGCACCGACTTTCAGGCCGGTGATGGGAGTCGCAAGCGTTGCCCCAGCATACCAACTGGTTTGGTTCCCTGTGCCTCCGGCGCCGCTGTATCCGTTGACAGCGCCCACATAAAGGGTCGAACCGGCGAAGGTGCCCCAGCTCTCCGGAGCGGTCAACGCCACTGAACCCATGTATGTCTTATAGGATTCTGACTTCGGGGGGAAGGCTCGCCCATTGATCTGCGGGCCGACCGTGTCAGCCACACCCGCCGAGGCGCTCAGGACGTCACAAAAACGGTACGTCGCCAGCACCCCGGTATGGGTCGTGGGCTCGAGGCTGAATCCGTAAGAACGGGTGTAATTCGGATTGTTGCCCGCTTCCAGCGACTCGTAGCCGACGATCGTATCGAAGACGCCGACCTTGAAGTCAATGCCGTTGCCCACCGGCGCCCGCAGTGCGACGTAGGCCTGGCGGATGGCGAAATCACGGCCCGTGGTGTTCGCTCCCCAAGGGGAGACGGCCGAAGCCGTGCCCAACGAATTGGCGTCCGGCCCCATCCAGAGATCCACTTTGTAGCCCGCCGCCCATTCACTTTCATCCAACGGCTTGGCAATGGAGAGTTGAACGACGTTCAGGTTGAAGCCGTCACTCTTGGCCGGCCCCGATCCCGCGATTGTGTAATACGGGTTGTTCGCGTTGCCCGTGCCCAAATTCCAATGGGCCGACGTATCTACGTAACCGCTAATCGTTGTGGCTGACAGGGCTGTCATGAGCGGCACCGATCCCTCCTCGGCTTGCACCGCCGAGGCGAGACTGATCACGCCCATCGCCGCCAAACCCAACGTCCATTGATTCACTTTCATCTAGTTCCTCCGTACTTGTTTGGTTTGTTGTAATTGTGCATACAGACCGCACTCGGAGCAAAAACCGTTTTGCCCCAGCACCCACAAGGTGCGCTGACGGAGATGAATAGTGGAACCGCCCGGGTTTGACAACAAGTTTCTCAACTTTTGGCCCATGCGTATTCATGCGCGTCAGCCCTTTGAGCCGTTCACATTCCTTTGCAGAAGGCCGATGGCGAGAGCAGGTCGAGGGGTGGCTTCGCCGGCCAGCCACGTCACGCCGCGCTCGCCGGAGAGGCGGGCTGAGTCACAATCCGCTCCAGTTGTTGGCCCAGTAGGTCCAAGCTGCCTTCGCTCCAAACGACATTGTCCGCGAGGGCCAGCTTCCGTTCCACCGGCCATTGCGCGGCAATGCGCTGCCGGGCCTGCTCCGCCGTCCACCCGCGCTCCATCAATCGTTGCCACTGCGTCCGCGCCGTGCAAGCAACGCAGATCACCGCGTCGAAGTCTCGCTCCGCGCCTGTTTCATACAACAGCGGAATGGCCACCACCGCCAGTGACCGACCTTCGCCACGCCAGGCCCTCACTTGCGCCCGCCAAAGCTCGCGAACACGCGGGTGAACAATGGCTTCGAGTTGCGCCCGCGCCCCCGCATCCGCAAAAACACGGCGTGCCAGTTCGACGCGGCGCAACTGGCCGTCGGTTTCAATGACCTCCGGGCCAAACACGCGCTGAATCTCGTCCAGCGCGGGCTGCCCCGGTTCAACGACCTGACGGGCGAGCGTGTCAGTATCCACCACCGGGATCCCGCGTTCGCGAAGCCACCGCTCCGCGGCGGACTTGCCCATGCCAATTCCACCAGTGAGACCGAAGAGCTTCATCCCCAACACGGAGGGTTGACCTGGCAAGCACGCCTTCTTGAGTGCATCGCTGCCTCTGCGCTGGCTGACTTCCCGCCCCCCGAGCGCAGGCTCTCTGCACCGCCTCGAGAATCTCTTGAATGGATGGCAACTGCCGAGTCTATCTTCATGGCTGATCACGAAACAGGGCGCGGTGCATACACCACGCCCTGAGAGAAACACCGCCCGAGGGCGCGACCCATGCGCTTAGGGAGCCAACCAGACCGCCCGGTAATAACGTTGGACAAAGGCGGGCGCCAGCGGGTCGGTGAACTTAATCGTGCCGCTGAGCGAAGCCGTATTGGTGTAGATGCCCGTCCAGTGGACTAGGTCAGGGGAGGCCAGCAGCGCATAGGTTCCGCCGGGCTGACCGGTCAGCATCAGCACGAAGGAGTTGTTGGCCGTGTCGTAGAACGCACCGCTCAAGATTGCCGGCGCCACAATGGTGACCGTGGTGGTCGCGCTGGCCGTGTTGTCACTAGGATCGAGATCCGTTTCCACGGCGGACGCGGTGGCAGTTACAGTGGCGTTGCCAGCCATCGCCGGACGGAGCACGATGGACATTTCCGCCGAAGCGCCCAGCGCCAATGTGCCCAGGTTGAAGGTTACCTGGCCGCTCTCGTTGGTGAACGTCCCCTGCCCTGCCGTGGCCGAAACAAACTCCGCCAGTTCGGGCAGCTTCGCCACCACGGAGGCGTCGGAGGCCGGAGCCGGACCAGCGTTGGTGACCCGCAGCGTGTAAGTCACCGCCGCGCCGCCGAGCACACTGCCTGGCGCGCTGGCCGCGTTCAGGCGCAGGTTGGCCAGCGGATTGATCGGCGTGGCAACGGTCAGACTCAGCGTCCAACCCTCGCCGATCAAGCCTCCATCGCCCACCGACGAGTCGTTGACGTAGAGCGACCAGAACCCGTTCGGATTGGCGCCGTTGAAAGTGGACAACTGCGAGCCACGCGTGCCCTTGGGCGCAGGCGCCGGGAGCGCGTCACCCGGCTGGTAATCCGTGGGCCTGTAATTCCCGCCGAGCAGTACCGTCTTCTCCGGCAGGAATGCGCCAGCGTCATCGTCAAAGTTGAATGTCAAGTTGGTGACCGACCATCCCCCGCCCACGTCGGACATCAACAACAGTTTCTGGCCCCCCGGCCCGGCCAGCATCACATCCACATCGCTCGGGAAGCCGTGGGTGAACTTGCGCAGGCTCGCAGTGGCCTTGGTGACGTAGGCAGTGGCACTGAGATTGGATACCTGGATGGAGGACGGGTAAGGCACGGCCGCCCCGCGCTCCGGGATGAGGATGGCTGCGGCATTGGTGTAACTGACCGTATGCAATGAGACAAAGGCCGGATACTGCACCACGCCCATTTCCTTGCCCCCTTGGCTCAAGGACAAGCGAACCGTCACCGTGCTGTCCGGCGTTTCCACGCAACGGAAACGGAAGTTGCGGGCGACGGACGGTCCACCCGCCACGACCACCCCGAAGGTTTGGGGAACATCCGGGTCCGCCACCCCGTTCCCTGCCAGCAGCGTGGCGACGAGATTCGTGGTGCTGACCTGACCAACATTCTTGAGCGACAGTGCCAAGGTCACGGTTTCTCCCGGCTCGAGGGCGCCGTTGGGAATGCCACCGGTTTCGGCAATGACTTTGACGCCCGCCGGTTCAAGAACGGACTGCGGATTGGCAATCGTGACACTGGCAATGTTGATATTGTTGGTGGCAATTGCGTCGGCAGACGCGGTGCCAACCACAGCGGCGTTGGTGCCGTGGCCAGCCACAGTGGGTCGCACGACCAGTGTCGCGGTCACGGCGTCACCGCTGGCGAGCTTGCCGAAGCTGCACACAACCCGTCCGCCGTTGACAGTGTAAGATCCCGAGGAAAGGCTTACCGAGCCCACCACAAAACTGGCCAACTGGTTTGTGAGATGGACATTCAAGGCCGACTCCGGACCCCGATTTTGCACAATTACCGTGAAGGTCACATTGCTACCGACAATCGCAGAGGGCGAATCCACCAATTGATTCACATCCAAATCCGCAACGGGCAGCACCGCGACGGTCACCGGCAGGGCGGCGTTGTTGGCCATGTTCAAATCGGATTCAAAGGCGCTGACGGTGGCGGCGTTCGTCGTGTTGCCCGCCGCCAAGGGCGTCAGCACAAGCGTGACGGTGGCGCTTGCGCCAGCGTTGAGCGTCCCCAACAGCGCGGAGACGGTTGTGCCCGTCACAGTACAATTACCCTGCGAGGCCACCGCCGAAACCAACTCCACACCGGCCGGCACGGAGTTGGTGAAGCTCACTCCATTTGCGGCGCTCGGGCCGGCATTGGTCACCTTAAACGTCAGCGTCTGTTGGTCGCCAACCCGAACTGGATTGGGAGAGGCCGCCGGCAGCAACATCAGGTCGGCAAGGTTGTTCACCGGGACAATGGTCTGCACCGCGAGACTCCAACCGGAGAGGATGCTCCCGTGGTCCCCAGGGGTGTGGTCGGCCACATAGAGCGCCCAAGTGCCGTTCGGGTCCAAACTGCTGAAGGTCGAGAGTGCGGTGCTGTACGGCGCCGCCGGCGCGCTCCCCGGAAACGCAGGGGCCGGGTTGTAGGAGATGGGCCGATAGGAGGCCGCGAGGATTTGATCGGCTTCGGGCAGGAAGTCCGCCGCCGTATCATCCAAGGTGAAAGTCGTGTTGGTCACGCCAAACTCACCGCCCGCTTCGCCCATGAGCAGGACCTTCTGGCCGAGCGGCCCGACCAATAGCACGTCCACATCCCGCGCGAAGGTGTGGGTCATGTTCGACAGCGTGACGCTGACGCGCCCGACGGTACCGGTCACGCCGGAAACATTGAGCGTGGACGGATAGGGCAACGCGGGCCCTGAATCCGGAATGGTGATGGCGGCCGGGTTCGCGAAGTGAGTGACCTGCGGCAGCACGAACGGGTAGAGAACATCCGGCAAAGAGTTCGGGCCGTCCCGAAGCTGCAAACGCGCCGTAATTGTGCCCCCGGGACTCCCACTCGCGCTGAAGGTAAACGGACGACTCTCCAAGCCACCACCCGCCGTCAAAACGCCATAGCCCTGGCTTGTGGTAATGGGAGTGATACCCGCGGAGGGCAGCAGCGTGACCACCAGATTGGTGTTGTTCACGTTCCCCGCGTTGCGAAGCCGGAAGTTCACCGTCACCGTCTCCCCGGAGTCAATCGTTCCATTGGGTGGCGAGATGGATTCGGCGGAGATGCCGGCACCCGCGCCCACAATGCTCAGGAAAGGTCGGGCCACAATCGTGGTCGCTGTGGCGGTGTTGTTCGCCGCGTTCGGGTCCGCGGTCGCGGCAGTGACCGTGGCAACAGTGGTCAGCGTGCCCTCGCTGGTGCTGTTGCCCACCACGCTCAGCGTGGCAGTGGCGCCAACCGCCAAGCTACCCGCATTCCACAAGAGCACATTCCCGCCGACGGTGATACTCCCTTGCGAGGCACTCGTGCTGACCACGCGATAACCGCCGCCTGGCAGCGTCTGACTGACCGCCACCGTTCCCGCGGCGCTGGGCCCCTGATTGGCCACGGTGATGAGGTAGGAGAAGTTGCTGGAAGTCACAACGGGGTCCGGTTGATCCACCAGGGAGATCGCCAAGTCCGCTGACGGTCCCACGACAACCGACGCGGTGGCAACATTGTTCCCGGGTAGCGGGTCCCCCATGCTGCTCGAAACCCGCGCCATGGAGACAAGGGTTCCTTCCACCAGCGGCACCGCAGAAACAGTCACGCTGGCGGTCTCGCCGTTGGTCAGCGTGCCCACGTCGGTGAGAATCACATTGCCGTTGATCTGGGCGCTGCCCTTGGAGGGAGTGACCTGCAAGATGCGCAAGGTGGCCGGAAACGCGTTGCTCAAGCTCACGTTGTTCGCCAGGACGGGGCCGTTGTTGATGACCTGGCAAGTGTAGGTCAATGAACCGCCCAAAGTGACGGGGTTGGGATTACCGTTCAGCGAGACGGCGAGGTCCGCCGAGGGCGGCAGGACGATCGTTTGCGCGTTGGCGGTGTTGTTGGGAGCGTAGATCTCTGGCTCGGTTGAGGCGACAGTGGCCGATGAGAGCAGTTCCCCAAGAGCCAAGGCTTGGACCGTAACCTCAATGGTAGCGGTGCCCCCCACGGGCAGATTGCCCAAGCTGGCCGTCACAATCCCTCCGGCCTCGCTCACGCTGCCGCGCGTGCTGACGGCGACGACGTAAGCCACGTTGGTGGGAAGTTGATGCGTGACCACCGCCCCCTTTGCCAGGTTGGGGCCGAGATTGGTGACATTGATCGTGTAAACGAAATTGCTGTTGATGACCGCCGGATCGGGTGCATCGGATAGACTGAGAGCCAGATCGGTGCCCGGACAGGTTCCTCCGCCATCGGTGCAGGTCGCCGGAGAAAGGTGCAGCGACCAGCACTGAATGATGCCAACATCAGAAGAGAAGCTGTCAACCGCATGGAGCTGCCAGACCCCGTTCACCGCAGCGCCCGACTTACCGGCAAAAGTCACCAAGGGTTGCTCCGGGCGGAAGCTACCCACAAACGGAGCAGAGCCGCCGCGGATGCTGTTGGTGCCATCGTCATCAAAGAAGGTCCGGGCCGCGTCCGGCACGCACGCCGTACCAAAGTTGTCCCCGCTGCTTCCAACGCCGTCCGCCAAAAGACAGGTCGTGCCATCAGGGGCCACGAGTTCCAAAGTCAGATCCGACAAGAAGGTATGCTGAATCTGTACCGAAACCGACACCTTTCCCACCGCGCCCTCCACGCCGGAGACGATCGCCGGACAGTTGGCTCCGATCGGGTTTGCGTCAGGGATGGGCCAGGGCCCGAAACCATCGAATCGAACCACCTCGCCTCGCTCGCCTGTCTCAACGCGGAAACGGTTGGTCGCCGTGAACTGATCCGACTTGATGACCAAAACAAAGTCAACCGGGGTCCCGCACACAAAATCCGGAGCGGTTGTGACTTTGAAGGGAGGCGTATTGCTACCGAAACCACCCGCCATGATGGGGGGCAGAACCGAAGTGCTGCTCATCACGGCGACTCCGGGAGTCACGGTCGAGAGCGTCAACTGGGACGACATCGCGTCCAACTCGCCAGCGTTCGTGATGATGACACTGAGGTCATTGCACTCATTGAAATCAATCATCCCGTTACCGTTGCCTCCCGAGACGGAGTTCGTTACCAACCGCAGCCGGACCCGAGGCATGGGCGGGGTAATCTGCAATGCTGGATACGCCATCACGATTCCGGCGCCGGCGTTGATGTCGAAACCGGCTGCCTCGATGTCAACGGCCGTGTTGGTCAAGATCGTGCGCACTTGGACCGGCGTCAGGCTTGGATTGTAGGACAGGAGCAGCGCCGCGATGGCGGCCGCGTGGGGTGCGGCGGCGGACGTGCCATAGAACGGATTGAAACCGGGCGTCGCGGTCGCCACGCCATCCGCGGCGGCGATGTCGGGTTTTTGGCGAACGTAGCCACCCGTGGAAAGAAAGTCCCCGGGCGTGATCGGTGTCCCGTCAGCATGGTAGAAGACTCGCCGAGGCCCGTCCGAACTGAAGGGCTCCACAATGTTGCCAGCGGCGAAGGGATTCGGGTAAGCATCGTGGGCATCCACGGCGGCGACACCAAAGGCATTGGTCGCGGTAGCGTGCCCTTTGGTATTGCCATCAGTCCCGATGGCGAGCTGTCCGCGAATTGTGTCAATGTGCAGGAAGCGCGCCTCTCCCGAGGCCTTGACAACCACAATCCTTTGCCCGGAGGCCGTCGCCCACGCCATTTCGTATGGATCTTGGCCGCCGTTCTGCGTGGTCGTCGAACTGGTGACCACCTCGTCCCCCGCGGCGTTCAGCACGAACAAGTCGTAGTCGTTCGTCGAAGCCCCCAGCGGATCGGACCAAAACAGCGTCACCGCCATTCCTGGCATGGTGACGGTGTTGTAGGTTGTGTTCCCAAAGCTGTGCAGCAATCCTCCCTTTTCGTCCACCGGCGCACCCACCGCCCCACCGTCTGCAAAATCACCCTGCCACGTGCCTGAAGTGCCCGCCTTCAGACTACCAGAGTTTGCCGCTGAGGAAAAATACAACGCCCCGGCGGCAGTTACTTGGTTGACGGCCCGGGCGATGACAGCGTCCTGAAAAGGTGACTCGTTGAAATAGCCAATGTCGTCCACAATGATGTCACAGCCTGCCGCTCGAAGATTGATGATGTTCTGCGCGAAATTGGCGTTGCCGCCAAAACCGGTGGCGAAGAAGAGTTCCGCGTCCGGCGCGAGATCATGAATGATTTCCAACATGGCGGTCCCTTCCCCGCTGCCAGGGATGCCGCTCTGCCCCGGAAGAATCGTCACATTCGGCGGCAGGTCGCCGGTGGCCTGCGAATTGGGCAGATAATCCACACTGTCCGACAGCACGCCCACCTTGATATCCGCCCCGGTGGCGCCAAAAATGGCCCGCGCGTCATCCGCGCGGTGCGTCCGGTCGCCCTGCGAGTTGAGACTACCCGTGTGGGTGATGGCCTCGACAGCCGGCTGCACGAACTTCACTTCCGGATGGGCGGCGAGCGTCTCCGTGAAGGCCAGCGGGACGCGAGCGCGAATGCTCCGAAAGTGGGGGAACTGGTTGATAATCTGTCCTCCGGCCTGCCGGATGAACTCGAGCAACTCCGGCGTCACGGTGGCATCCACATCCACCAGCAAAGCGCCATCGCTGTCGGCCTGGGCGCCGATGCGGCTGAGCGTGACCCCGGGGGCAACGGGTTGGCCGCGGCTGAGACGGAGGGCGTACAACAACTGCGAATCCATCTTTCGTTGGGCAGGCGTCCGGGATTCCTTCTCGGCCACCAGCGCCTGAATCTGCTGTCGAACCGGGGCACTGAGCGGTTCCGCCGCCGCCCACGGCGCGCCGAGCAGGCCGGACAGCAGACCCAGCACACCAACCAGCGCGGCAACCCGATGGCCGCGCCCCGTTTTCTTTGGGGAGAAGATACTCATATACGACTACTCTAAACTAGCTAGCCCAACCGACCGCTTCGGGTGGCAGATCATCTGCCCTCCGGCCCTCGAACATTCAACCTCAAGGGTTCCGAAGGCCCAAACCCACACCCGGCTCATTTGTCTGCCGGTCGTCTTGATCATGGTGCCGGCGGCACCAGCCGATAGAATTGACTCACGTTCGTCAGCGGCAGCGTGAGAACTGCCGGCGGATTCGTCATGATCGTCACCCAGTTCCCGGACGACAGACTCGTTCGCGCCTGAAGGACCGTGCCCGGCATTCCGGCGTGTGTCAATGTGATGCCTCCGGCGGTGTGGCCGGCCGCGATCTGCACGTCCACAACCGTCTTCACCGAGGCCGTGTTGTTGCCCTTGAAGGGGTCAGTAACGGCGGGGTTGGCCGTCACTGTGGCGGTGCTCGTAAGAATGCCAACCACCGTTGGCCGCACCACCAAGGTGATGGAAGCCCGCGCACCCGCGGCAAGGTCGCCGAGCGCCGCCCACGCGTTGCCACCGACCTGCCCGGCGCTACCCTGCGATGGAACATTAGTGACCACGACGGTGCCCAACGGCAGCCAGTTGGTCACCACGACATCCGTGGCGGTCGCCGGCCCGAGGTTGGTCACGATCATCGTGTAAGTGAGCAGGAAGCCCGCCGGCACCGGATCGGGCGCATCGGCCATCACCAAGACGAGGTCGGCCTTGGGAGCGATCACCTCGGTCGTGCTCATCGCCGTGTTGTTCGCAAAGTTGGGATCGTTCTCGGCGGCCACGACCGTGACGGCATTGGTCAACTGGCCAGCAGTTGTCGTGGCGATCGTGTTGGTGATGATCAGCCAAGCGTCCTTGGCCAGCGTCCCGATGTTTACGGTGATCAAGCCGGCGCCATTGGTCGTCAACGATCCCTGGGATGTCGTGCCAGAAACGAAGGCAACGCTGGAGGCCAACTGGTTCGTCAGCACCACGCCCGTCGCTGTCGAAGGACCGTGGTTCGTCACATAGGTCACGTAGGTCAGGTTGCTGGTCGCCACGACCGGATTGCTCAAGGCCTTCATCGTCACCGACAGATCACAAGCCGCCGGAACGGTGTGCGCCGTGGTGAGCGTCAGCCGCCAGCCACGCACAATGCTGCCCGAATCGTAGGCGGTGTCGTCCACCGCGTAGAGCGACCAAAGACCATTCGGGTTCGAGCCGTTGAACACGGAGAGGGTGTCGCCATACGGCCCGGAAGGCGCCGGCAGCGGGAACGGATCGCCCAATTGATAATTGGTGGGCTTGTTCGTGCCCGAGACAATCGGGCCCGAATCCGGCAGATAACTGGCCGCCGCGTCGCTGAACGTGAGGGTGACATTGGTGATGGCCGTGCTGCCTCCGGCGTCGGACATGAGCACCATTTTCTGTCCGGCCGGCCCGACCAACAGGAGGTCAATGTCATCCGGGCTGGTGTGCGCCACGTTGGTCAGAGTGACCGAGAGGTTCGCCACCGCGCCGCCGATGCCAGAGACGGCGATGGTGGACGGATACGGCGATGCGGCATAGGGCGGCACGGCGGGCTGGAGATCGGCAATCGTGATGGCTGCGGCATTCGAGAAGGTCACCACACTGCTCCCGAGAGTGAAGGCAAAGGTCTGCAAGCCCAAATTGGTGACCGCGTCCCGCAACTGGAAGGTCGCGAGAATGGTCTGTCCATTCGTCCCGTTCGCGGTGAAAGCAAACTGACGCGACACCGAGGCGCCGCCCGGCAATAGCGTGCCGTAGGACATGGCCGCAGTCGGGGAAGTGACCCCGTTGGTGCTCAACAGCGTGGCAACCACATTGGTGGCCGGCTCGCCCACCGCGTTGCGGAAAGCGAACCAGAGAGTCACCCGCTCACCGGGATCCACAGCGCCGTTGTTGACCCCGCCGGTCTCGCTGATCATCGCCGCGCCCGCCGGCACGATCAAACTGCCGTCGTTGTCCACAATGGTCAGCGTGGCGGCGGAAGGCGGCAGCAGCGAGGCCTGGCCTGCTGGGTTGGAGAGCAGCAGCAACACGGTTTCGTCACCCTCGATCAAGGTGTCGTTGACCACCTGCACGCTGAAGGTCTTTACCGTCTCCCCATTGGTGAAGACCAGAATCCCGCTGGTCGGTAGATAGTCCGGCCCCAACGCCGTGGCAGTGCCATCGGCGGTGCTGTAGGACACGCTCACGGTGTTGGTGATGTCCCCGCTGCGAATCACGGTGATGAGGGCACTGATCCCGCCTTCACTGACGCTGTAGGTCGGAGCGGAGAACGCCAAGCCGGAATCGTCGTCCTGAATCGTCACCGTCATCGAACTCGGCGCGAGCAATTGCGCCCCGCCCGTCGGGTTGAGCAGCAGCACCTCGAAGGTTTCATTGCCCTCGACTACGGTGTCGGGCGTAATCGGCACGCTGAACATCTTCACCGTTTCGCCATTGGTGAAGACGATCGTGCCGCTGACGGCGCCGTAATCCAGACCGTTCGTGGCGCTGCCGTCGCTCGTGGTGTAATTCACGGAGACGGTCCCCGAGTTCGCGTTGGAGCGGACGACCGTAATCCAGACGTTCGTGCCGGACTCCAGCACGGTGACCGCGTTAGTGGCGAAAGCAATGCCGGGGTCGTTGTCCAGAATCACTACCGACGTACTGCTGGGGGTGACGAGCTGCGCGTTGAGCGGGCTGGAGAGCGTGACGAAGAACGCCTCGTCACTCTCCACGGAGGCGTCCTCCAAGATGGGGATGGTCAGGGTCGTCACCGTTTCGCCGCTGGCGAAGTCCAACCGGCCGCTCGTGGCCATGTAGTCGCTGCCGGCGGTCGCCGTGGCGTTCGTCGTTGAGAACAACGCGCTCACGGGCGGGTTGGTGTCACCCAAACGGAGCACGGTAAGAGTGACCACGCCGGCGTCTTCGGTCACCGCGTAAGCCGGCGCCGAGAAACTCAGCCCCACTTCGTCGTCCATGATCGTCACCGCCACCGTCGTCGGCCCGATCAGGCTGGCGCCGTTTGAGGCGTTGGTCACCGTGAGCGTGAAGGTTTCCGCCGGTTCGGCGATGGCGTCGTTGATCAGCGGGATCGTCAGCGTCTTGCTAAACTCCCCGTCCGCGAAGGTGACCGTCCCGCTGCTGGCGGCGTAATCCGAACCTGCAAGGGCCGTCCCGTCCGTGGTGTAGTAATTGAGCGAAACGACCCCGGAGGTGCCGTTGGTCCGCAGGATGGTGACGCGCGCGACCCCGTCGTTCTCTGTAGCCATATAGGCTGGTTGCGCGAAGTACAACTGCCCCGGCGCAAACTCGTTGTCCACGATGGTCAGCAGGACCTGGTGCGGCGCCACCAGCAGGGCGCCCAGCGGCGCGGCCAGCATCAGTTCGACCGTCTCATTGCCCTCGGCGAGGGTGTCATCCAAGATGCGCACCGTCACCGTCCGGTTGCTTTCGCCCACCGCGAAGTAAATGCGGTTGGAAACCGCGATGAAATCCACATTTGGCGTGGCAGTACCGTTGGTGGTGGTGTAGAAGTCCACCGAGGCCGGCTGCCGCACGCTGCCAAAACGTTCGATGGCGATGGTGGCCAGGCCATCCACGGATTGCTCGTTGCGCGAGTAACTCGAGGCCGAGAAGCGAAACGCCGAATCGTCGTTCAGGATCGTCAAGGTCGCGAACGGCTGGCCGCCCAGTTGCGGGCCGCTGGCCGGCTGCGGGTTGGACAGCACCAAATTGACGGTGCGATCCGCATTGATCTCGGCGTCATTGGTGATCGCCACGAGCACGGTGGCGAGCGTTTCGCCCACAGGGAAGGTGAGGGTGTTGGTAACGCCCCGGTAGTGCAGCCCGGTGACGGCCGTACCATTGGCCGTCGCGAAGGTCACCTGCGTATCACCACCCGGCAGCGGACCGCTCGTTCCGCCCACCCGGCGAATCGTGATCAGGGCATTGGTCGCGGTTTCGTCCACCAAGTAGTTTGCCGCGGAGAACTCAAACGCGCCCATGCCCGTCTGCGAGCCGCCGTAAATGCGCGCGACACGGCCGCAAGGAATACCGTTCACTTCGCTGAAACCACCGCCCAACACAATCTTCTCGCGCGTTTGGCTCGGATCCTCCGCCCACGGCTCGTGTTGCAGCGCCAAGGCGGCTACGAAACTGTTCGCGCCGGTGCCGAAGTTGATCGTCGGATCCACCGACCCATCCGGCAGCAGGCGGGTGATCCGGCCCCGCGTGACCCCGTTGCATCGGGTGAATTCGCCGCCGAGGAGAATGCGCTGATCCTGCTGGACCAGGATGGCGTACACCGAGTCGTTCGCGCCCAAGCCGGGGTTGAAGCTGGTGTCCAGCGACCCGTCGGTGTTGAGCCGGGCGATGCGGCTGCGGGCGACGCCGTTGACGTTGGTGAAGTAGCCGCCGATGAGCACCCGCCCGTCCGTCTGGATGGCCACCGCGCGCACGCTATCGTTGGCGCCGGTGCCCGGGTTGAAGCTCGTGTCGAGCGAGCCGTCCACGTTCAGCCGGGCGATGCCCTTGCGGCTGACCCCGCCAACCAGGTCAAAGTTCCCGCCGATGATCACCTTCCCGCCGTGGAGCGTGTTGGTCGGATAAACCGCCAGCGCCAGCACACTGCCGTTGGCGCCGCTGCCCGGGTTGAAGCCCGTATCCACGCTGCCGTCGTCATGGAGCCGCGCGATGCCATTCCGCGCCACGCTGTTCACCACCGTGAAGCCGCCCCCGATCAGCACCTTCCGCGGCCCGCCCAGGAACGTCTCCGCCAGGCACTGCACCGGATTATCCGTCCCCGCGCCCGGGTTGAAGCTCGTATCCAGCGTCCCGTCGTAACTCAGCCGCGCGATATGATTCCGCGTCGTCCCGTTCACACTCGTGAAATCCCCCGCCGTCAGCACCCGGTCATCGCTCTGGCTCACCAGCGCCCGCACCGCCCCGTTCAGCACCGCGCCGAAATCCGCGTCCACCGTCCCGCTATACGGGTTGAGCCGCACCACGCGCCCGGCCGCCATCTGGTTGAACATCGTGAAATCCCCGCCCGCCACGATCCGGTTGTCCGACTGCACCGCCAGCGCGAACACATCCCCCGCCGCGCCCACCGGCACCTCGAACGCCGTGTCCACCGACCCCGCCGGCTCGTTGAACGTCTCATCATCCACGATGAACAACGTCGCCGTCACCGGCTCGCCCAACGTCCCCGCCGGCGACGCCCCGCTCAACTGCAACGTCAGATACGTATTCCCCCCCGGCGTCACATTATCCCGCACCGGCACCGCAAACGTCCGGCTCACCACCCCCGCCGGGAACACCAGCGTCCCGTTCGTCGCCCCATACTGCGTCCCCGGCTCCGCCGTGCCCGCCAGCGTGCTGAAATTCACCGCCACCGTCTCCGCGCTCCCGCTCGCGCGCACCACCGTGATCGTCGCCGCCCCGCCGTTCTCCTTCACACTGAACGTCCGCGCCGCGAACTGCACCCGCCCGTAATCATCATCATTCACAATCGTCACCACCGCGTTCGAGTGAATGTTCCCCACCAACCCGTTCGTGGACGCGTTGAACAACCGCAACCGCACCTCCTTGTCCGGCTCCACGAGCTGATTCGGCAGCAACGGCACCACCACCGTCTTGGGCGCCGCATCCCGGTCATTCCACACCAGCGTGTTGGTGAACCCGAGATAATCCCGCCCGCTCACCGCGTTCGTGCCATCCGCCGTGGCGATCTGCACCGACACCGCGCCCGCGTTCCCCCCCGTGCGCGTCACCGTCACCAGCGCCGCCCCCGCGTCCTCATTCGTCGCGTAACTGGCCCGCGAGAAATTCACGTGCCCCGGCGCGAAATCATCATCCAGGATGAAACACACCGCGTTCGTGAGCCCCAGCGCCGCCCCGCCGCCCGGGTTGAACAAATGCAAATTGATCGTCTCATCTGCCTCCACCTGCGAATCATTGAAGATCGGGATCGTGAAATTCGTGGCCGCCTGCCCGTCCAACAACGTGATCGTGCCGCTCACCACCGTGAAATCCGCCCCCGGCGTGGCCGTGGCCGCCGGCAGGAACTGGTTCGTCGTCACAAACTGCACCGACACCACCCCCTCCAACCCGTTCGTGCGCGTGACCGTGATCACCGCCTGCCCGGCGTTTTCATTCACGAAAAACTCCGCCGCCGCGAACCCCAGCACCCCGGGCCGCGTATCATCATCCCGGATCGTCAACGTCGCCCCGGGCCGGCCCAGCGCCCCGCCCACCGCAATGTTCTCCCCGCCCAGCCACACCGCATCCATCTGCGTGGGCGAATCCAGCGCCAACAACGTCTCCCGGTTCTCCTGCGGCGCGCTGTTATCCAGCACCGTGATCACCACATCATCGTCCGTCCACCCCGACCAGAGCCGGCCCAGGACATCCCACGTGATGTTGTTCGTGCCCCAGAGCGCGTCGCTGTAACAACGCGTGAGCGCGCCCCCGCCGTGCGTCGTTTCATACACCGGCCCCACACTGGCAAAGGTGTAATCCACCCCCGCCTGCGCCTTGCCCACCCCCGCGTCCCGCTGCGGCAACGTGAAGTTCGCCCCCAACCGCCCCAGCGACCCGTTCTCGCGCGCCAATTGGATGAAGGTGTAGCGCCCGCCTTCGTTCACCGCGTAGGCCTCTGTGAGCAACCCCAGGTTGCCGGGCCCGGCGGTGGGCGGGTTGAGCAGCCGCGCCAGGTTGCCCCGGCTGCGGACGGCGTAGCGGTTCAGCGTTTCCACTTCCCACAAATTCGTTTGCACCGCCGGGTTGCGGGCCACGTCCAGCGCCAGGCGCCCGCCGCCCACGCGGTCAAACCGCCCCCCAATGAGCACCGCCCCATCGCCCTGCACGGCGGAAGTGAGGATGTAGGGTTTGGGGTTCACATCGGCATTGAAGTAGGGCCGGGAGACGCCGGCAAACTGGTTGTAGGCCGTGTCCAGGAACGTGGTATCCACCATCCCGCTCCCATAGAGCCGGGCGAAGCCGTGCCGATGCGTCCCGTTGAAGGTGGTGAAGAGCCCGCCCACATAAATGCGCGTGCCGGTGAGGGTGATGTTGAAGACGGTATCGTCAGCGCCGGTGCCGGGCTGGAAGTTCGGGTCCACCCGTCCATTGCTCTGGAGGCGGGCCAAGCGGTTCAGGGCGAAATTGTCCACGCGCGTGAAATCGCCGCCCAACAGGACCAAGCCATCGGCTTGGAGGGCCAGGGCGCGCACCACGCCGTTGGCGCCGAGCAGCGGGGCAAAGGTGGAGTCCAAGGTTCCGTCGCTCTTCAGCCGGGCGATGCCGCCTCGGGGCAGGCCGCCCACCTCGGAGAAGTCACCGCCGATGATCACACCGCCCGCCGCCGTGAGCGCCAGCGCGTAAATGGTATTGTTCGGTCCGTTGGTGCCCGGGTTGAAGGTGGAATCCACGCTCCCGTCCGCGTTCAGCCGAACGATGCGCTGCCGCGGTTGGTTGTTGAACGTGGTGAAATCACCGGCCACGAGAATGCGGCCGTCCTGCTGGATCGCCAGGTCCCAGACCGCGCCCAACGTCCCCAGCCCGGGGTTAAAGGTGTTGTCGAGGCTTCCATCCGCGTTCAATCGCGCCACGCCCCGGCGCTCCACGCCGTTGTAAGTGGTCATCAGACCGCCGATGAGCAGCCGCCCATTGTTGTCACGCTTGACGACAGACACGCTGGCCATTTGCTGGTCAATGCTGTAGGCCACGCCGCCCTGCGGGTTGAAGGTGGTGTCCAACGTGCCGTCAGGGTTGATGCGGGCAATGCGGTTGCGCTGCACGTTGTTGTAGGTGGTGAAATTGCCACCAATGACAACAGAATTATCAGGTTGGACCAAAAGGCTGTACACCGTGCCATTCGCCCCCGGCTTGGTATTGGCCGGCGGCTGGCTGTAAAGCTCGTTGTCCGGATTGAAGAAGTGATCCACGGTCCCCGCCGGGTAGTCGTCGTACAAGATCGTTACGACGGCTTCGCGAACATTGCCAATGGACGAGTAATCGGTAACGCCCCCGCGCGTGGCATAAAGCCGGACGATGAAATCCTCGTTGAACTCCGCCAAGTCGTCATCGTTGATGGTGATTTGAATCTCTTTGGCCGTGTTTTCGTTCTGTCCCCAGGTCAATTCACCCCAACCCACCCCGTCGGTGTGGTCATAGATCGGGCGGAAGTCCCAAGGATCGGTGGTCGCCGGTGTGGAAGTGGACGGGTCCGGCGTCGCGTAGTCCGAGCCGGCGGACAGCCCGAAGAAATTGTCCTGGTAGTCGGTGTTCGCCGTGCCGCGCGAGCTGTCCACCGCCCAGTCAATCCGGGAGGATGACACGCCGCAGCGCCGCCACACCCGGATGGTCAGCGTGCCCACACCCTCCGTCACACGATACGAAGACCGCTCAAAGCAGACCGTGCCGAACTCCGATGCGGAACATTGTTCAAAGTCCTGAATCGTCACCAAGGCCGTACGATGATCCGGATCCAGCCGCGGGGCCAGAACCTCCGCCGATTCCGAGGCGTCGCGCTGCGGGTTGCTCAGGAACACCGTGAACACCCGATTGTTGGTTTGCGGCGAGCTGTTAAGGATTGGAATGATGACGCTCTTGCTCATCTCCCAATCGTCAAACACCAAGGTCGCCTTGGTTTCCGTGAAATCCACTCCGGCCACCGCGTTGCTGTTGGCGGTGGCAATATCCACACTGACGCGACCGGAAGCGCCCGCCACCCGGGTGACGGTCACCCGCGCCCCCCGCACACTGCGAGCGGTTGTCGGATGGCCCGTGGTGGCCGTGTCGTTGTCAGAGCATTCGTAACTATCGGCCGTGAAGCGGAAGACCCCGCCGGAGTGATAGCTCCAAGCCAGGGAGACATTCCCAGCCTCTCCTAACCAGCCGTCCACGGCCACGCGATAGATCGTGCCAGCGCGGGCATTGAAAGTCACCTTGCTGGGCCGAACATCCTCCGGATAAATGTAATCGTTCGCCGCCACGAGGCTCAACCGCGCCACGTCGTTGCCCGTATAGACCGCCAGCAACGTGTCAATCTCGCTGCCAAACGTGTCAAAGGTCACGGGGCCATCATAAGGAGCGATCCAGGAGAACCAGATCGAGTTGGTCGCGGCATAGCCGGCATGCGCCGGTTCGCCCGGTTCGGCGGTACCGTCCGTGGTGTTCCCCGCGATCGTGCCAGAGGCGCCAGTGATCGGAGCAGCGTGGGCAAAGTTATTGTTCGTCGGATCCGGGATGCGGATCTGATCAACGATCGTGAGGACCGCCTCGGAGGGACTGACGAGCCGCGCGCCCGCGCCCGAAACATTGCGCAATTGGAGCACCACGGTCTCGTCGCCCTCCCTCACGCCGTCATCGAACAAGGGCACAAAGGCGCTCATGTTGGACACGCCAGGCAGGAAAGTGATCCGGTTGGTCACCATCGTGAAATCCACGTTCGGCGTGGCCGTGCCGTTGGTCGTCGTGAGGAAATCCACGCCCACCGTGCCGAGCAGGCTGCCCGTGCGGAGGATCGGGATGTTGGCCCGGCCGCTGACGGCATTCTCGCCCTGCGCGTAGGCAGCGGAGGCGAAGCGGACTTCACTGTCATCGTTGAGCACGGTCAACGTGGCCACCGGCTGCAAGCCCAGCGAGGTCCAGATGGTGGGCTGCGGATTGAACAACTCCAACCCCAGTTCGCGGTCGTCGTTGACCTGTTCATCATCCAAGAGCGGCACACTGACACTGAGGAATGTTTCCCCGGCGGGGAAGGTCAGCGTGTTCGTCACACCCACGTAATGGAGCCCGGCGATGGCCGTGCCGTTGAGAGTACGGAAGCCGACCGTCACCGGACTGCCCGGAACTTGGTCGGAGGTGCCCCCCTGGCGGCGAACGGTGATCGTCGCACTGCCGCCACTTTCGCTGGCAAAGTATGCCGGCGCGGCGAATTCAAAGCTGCCACCACCGCGCAACGATCCCCCGTACAACCGCGCCAAGCGCAAGCGCGGGACTCCGTCAAATTCAGTGAACCCGCCGCCGATCACGATCTTGTCATCGGTCTGCGTGGCGACGGCGGCAACAAAGTCGTTCGCGCCGGTGCCGAAATTGATCCGCGTATCCGCGGAACCGTCGGGCATGAGGCGGGTGAGGCGGTTGCGGGTGAGGGCGTTGGCGCGGGTGAATTCACCGGCCACGAGGATGCGGTTGTCGGGTTGGAGGGCGAGGGCCAAGACGCGGCCATTGGCGCCGGCGCCCACGTTGAAGCCGGCATCGAGGGAGCCGTCCGGATTCAGGCGGGCCAGGCTGCGGGTGAGCGCGCCGTTGAAGTTGGTAAAGCCGCCGCCCACCAGAATGCGCCCGTCCGGTTGCAGGAGCAGGGCGCGCACGGTGGCGTCCGCCCCGGCGCCGGGGTCAAAGGTGAGGTCCACGCTGCCGTCGGGGAGGAGGCGGGCCACGCCTTTGCGGGGGTGGTTGTTCACGCGGGTGAAATCGCCGGCAATGAGGATTTTGCCGCCGTGGAGCATGTCCGCCGGATAGACGGCCAGGGCGTGGATGGCGCCATCCGCGCCGAGGCCGGGCTGGAAGGCGGGGTCCACGGTGCCGTCGTCGTTCAGGCGCACGATGCGGGCGCAGGGGGTGAAGTTGAAGGAGGTGAAGCTGCCGCCCAGGAGGAGTTTGCGCTGGCCGTCCAGGAATTGCTCGGCCAGGGCGAGGACGGGGTTGTCCGCGCCGGCGCCGGGGTTGAAGCTGGTGTCGAGGGAGCCGTCGGTGTTCAGGCGGGCCAGGTAGTTGCGGCTCACGCCGCCCAGGCTGGTGAACCAGCCGCCCAGGAGGACGCGTTGGTCGGTCTGGACGAGGAGGGCGCGCACGCTGTCGTTCACGCCGCCGCCGTAGCGGAGGAAGTTCAGGTCCAGGCTGCCGTCCGCGTTGAAGCGGGCCACGCCGTAGCGGCTGTAGTCGCCGGCAAAGGTGAAGTCGCCGCCCACGACGATGCGGCCATCGGCCTGGAGGGCGAGGGCGCGCACGGGGCCGTTGAGGCCGCCGAGGGCGTCAAAGGCGGTGTCGCCAGAGCCGGCGTTTTCGTTGTAGGATTCGTCGTCCTGGATGCGGACGGTGGCGCTGGCGTAGCCGGGGCGGAGGGTGGCGCCGGCGGGGGCGGGGTTGCCCAGGTCCACGCGGAAGGCGCGGTTGCCGTCAAAGTCGGGGTTGTCCAGGAGGGTGAGGGTGAGGGTTTTGGCGATTTCGCCGTTGGTGAAGGTGAGGGTGCCGCTGGCGGCGAGGTAGTGGCTGCCGGGTTGGGCGGTTTGGGCGACGGTGGTGTAGGCGATTTGGGCGGTGCCGCTCTGGCCGTTGCGGCGGAGGATGGTGAGGGTGGCGGTGTCGCCGTTTTCTTTGACGTGGTAGTTGGTGGCGGCGAAGGCGAAGGTGCCGGGGTAGTCGTCGTTCAGGATGGTGACGGTGGCGTTGGTGCGGAGGCCGGGGAGGACGCCGCCGGTGTAGTTTTGGAGGCGGACGGTGAGGGTTTCGTCGGGTTCGACGAGGTCGTCGGGGAGGAAGGGGAGGGTGACGGTGCGGGGGGTGGAGTCGCCGTGGGCCCAGGTGAGGGTGTTGGTGAGGCCGGTGTAGTCGCTGCCGGCGGTGGCGGTGCCGTCGGCGGTGACGAGTTGGACGGTGGCGGCGCCGGCGCTGCCGCCGGTGCGGGTGACGGTGAGGGTGACGCCGCCGCTGTCTTCGGGGGCGCTGTAGTTGGTGGCGCTGAGGCTGAGGCGCCCGGCGGTGAGGTCGTTGTCTATGATGGTGAGGGTGGCGTTGGCGAGGCCAAGGGTGGCGCCGCCGCCGGGGGTGAGGAGGCGCAGGCCGATGGTTTCGTCTTGTTCGACTTGGGAGTCGTCCAGGATGCGGACGCGGAAGGCGTTGCTGAGGACGCCTTCGGCGAAGCTCAGGGTGCCGTTGGTGGGGGTGTAGTCGGTGTTGGCGGTGGCGGTGCCGGTGGCGGTGGTTTGGTATTGGACGGAGACGGCGCCGGCGCTGCCGTTGGTGCGGGTGACGACGATGGTGGCGTAGCCGGCGCCTTCGTTGACGGTGTATTCGGCGTGGCTGAAGCCGAGGACGCCGCGGAGGCGGTCGTCGTCCACGAGGGTCATGGTGGAGCCGGCGGTGGCGAGGGCGGCGCCGAGGGGGATGTTTTCACCGCCGAGGTAGAAGACGTCGGCCTGGCTGGGGAGGGAGAGTTCGAGGGGGGCGGTGCGGTTGCCTTGAACGAGGGTGTCGCCGGGGATGGTGAGGTACCAGTCGTCGGCGGAGGTGATGTAGCCGCCGTTGCCGAATTGGTCGTCGCCATAGCTGCTGAGGCCGAAGATGCCGAAGCTGCACATGCGGGTGTAGCCGGCGGTGAAGTTCCAGCTCCAGGGGTAGAGGGGGCGGATGCCGCGGTTGATGAAGTCGGGGCCGCTGAGGGCGAGGCCGGGGCCGGGAGGGGTGTAGGGGACGGCGGCGTTGGCGGCGATCTGGCCGAGGCTGCCGTTGGTGCGGATGAGGGTGACGAGGAATTGGCCGATGGATTCGTCCACGACGTAGTTGTCGCGGGTGAAGCCGATGCTGCCGGGGCCGGTGGTTTCGCCGCCGAGGAGGCGGGCGATGTTGCTGCGTTTGCGATAGACTTTGCGGGAGTAGCCGCCGGCGTAGTCGCCCGGGGTGCCGAGTTCGGGCAGGGTGAGGCCGCCGGGGCGGACGGCCAGGGAGGTGCGCCCGCCGCCGACGCGGGTGAAGCTGCCGGCGGCCAGGACGTTGAGGCTGCGTTGGAGGGCGACGGCCATGATGTAGCTGCGCGGGTTCACTTCGGGGGTGAAGTATTCGGTGGTGAAGCCGGCAAAGTGGTTGTAGGCGGTGTCGAGGATGGAGGTGTCGAGTTCGCCGGTGATGAAGAGGCGCGCGAGGGCCATGCGGCGGGTTTCGTTGTAGCTGGTGAAGAGGCCGCCCACGAAGATGCGCCCGTCGGGTTGGAGGGCGAAGGTGTACACCGGGCCGTCCGTGCCCTGGCCGGGATCGAAGGTGGTGTCGAGCGAGCCGTCGGCGTTCAGGCGGACGAGGTTGTTGCGGCTGCGCAAATCGAACATGCGAAACTCGCCGCCGACGAGCACCCGGCCATCGGGTTGAACCTTCAGGGCATACACCGGACCATCCAGGCCGATGCCGGGGTTGAAGGAATTGTCGAGCGAGCCGTCCGGGTTCAAGCGGGCGATGCCGCGGCGGCGCACCCCGCCGACGTTCTCGAAGATACCGCCGATCACAACCTTCCCGCCGGTGGCGAACGCGACGGCATAGACCGCCCCGTCCACGGAGGCCGGCACAAAGCCGCTGTCCAGCGAACCATTGGGCCGGAGGCGCGCGACGTAATTGCGCGGTTCCCCGTCGAACGTGGTAAAACCGCCGCCCACCACCACCTGCCCGTCCGGGAACAACACGTCCACGCTCCAAACGGTGCTGTCAGCTCCTTGGCCGACAATGAACCCGGTATCGAGCGAACCATCTGTGTTCAGCCGGGCCACGCCGCGTCGGGAAGCGCCATTGTATGCGGTGAAGCCGCCAACAATCACGGGCTTCTCTCCGGGCGCCAATACCACCGCGTTAATGAAATCGTTCGCCCCGGTGCCGGGAACGAAGGAGGGGTCAATCGCGCCGTCCACCGTCAGCCGGGCGACCCGGTTGCGGGGAGTGCTGTTGTACGCGGTGAAGTTGCCGACGATGATGGGCCGATCATCGAACTGGACAGCCATGCCATACACCACGCCATTCGCGCCCGGGCTGGGGTTGTTGGGCGGGTCGGTGAACAACTGAAAATCCGGGTTGAAGGTGTGATCAATGGCCCCGGCCGGGAAGTCATCGAAGAGGATCGTGATCGTGGCGGAGGAAACCTGGCCCACGATCGCTTCATTCTGCCCGGAGCCTGGTGTTTTCCAGATCTGCACGTAGATGTCCTCGTTGAACTCGGGCCGAAGATCATCGGAGATCAAAATGTTGATGGGCTTGGGATCGTAATCATCCGTTCCCCAACTCAACTCCCCCGTGTAAGCGTTCGCGGGACTGTTGGTCACATTGGGATCGTAGTAATCCGGCGCGTCACTTTGCACACCCATGGTGGCCGGATCTGGCGTCGCGTAATCCGAACCTGCCTGCAATGGGAAAGTGTTGTTCCGCTGGTTATTCCGCCCACTGGGAGGCTGGGAGCTAATCGAGTATTGGATCTTCGTCGCCATGTTGGTGAGGCCCAACCGGTCGCGCCTGACGAAGATGGTGGCCGTCCCCGCTCCTTCCGAGCAGCGGACTGCCGTGGCCTCGAGATTGACGATCGGCAGCGGAGGGGGGTCTTGGTCGCCTTGACCGTTGATCACGTCCACATCCAAGATTGTGACTGCCGCCGATGCCTGGGTGGCGTCCACCCTCGGGGGGCCGATCAGAGTGGTGTCCTCTCCCAGAAGGGTCACGTTGGTGATGTTGACGGTGAACTGCCGGTTACGATTCGGCCCCGCAGGATCAAAGGGCGCCCGGCCATCTATGGGCGTCACCACAAAGCTGCGGCTCATTTCGTAGTTCTCAAAGACAACTTGGCCGCTCGCGCCGATATAATCGGTTCCTGCGAGCGCCGTGCCGTTTTGCGTCGTCCAATCCACGCGCACGCGACCTTCACTGCCAAACAGACGGGTAATCGTCACAATCTGACCAGGGACGGTGTGTTGCTGGACGTCGTCGCCGCCATGTTCTCCCACCAAGACATTGCCGGTTTCGGGAACGCGGTAGGCTGCAGAACTGAACCGGAACAAGCCGGCGGAATTGTAGGCCCAGCGCAGCCGAACCGCGCCCTGACCGCCATCCACCGCGAAGTAATAGGTCATGCCGGCCTTGGCCCGGAACTTCACGCCGCCGAGCCGCCAACCGTTGACAAAGGTCTGTGTCCGGTACGACGCGAACAAATCACTGGCCACCACCACGGAGAGGTTGGCCAAGGTAGTGCCGGAATAAACCGCCACGCGCGCGGTGAAAGCGCTGTCGAAGGCGTCCAGATAGACGATTCCTTCGGCGGTGGGAGTCCATGAATACCAAATCGAGTTCGCCGCCGCGCCGCCCCCGTGGGCGGGCTCTCCAGCTTCCGCCGTCGCCCCGGCGCTGTTGCCCACCACGTCGCCCCACTTCAGGACGCCGGAGGGATCAATCGGGATGACTTCGGCGTTGGCAAAATTGTCGTTGGCGGGCTGGGCCCAAACCAAGCCCGGAGCCAGCAGGGCCAGCGCGAGCGCGGCACCCGCGAACCGCAGGGCTCCCCGCCCGCGAAGCAACAGTCGTTCGGTCAACATCTTCATAACGTATAATCTGGGTTGAGCGGCCCGGCCTGCGTGCCGCGAGCCTGGCGCGTCACGGGTTCGTTACCTCCACGCGGACGCGGTAAAAGCGCGGGCCGGTCCCGCGAACATCCGAGGCGGTGGCGGTGCCACTGGCGCCGGAGACGAAATTGGTCAGCGGCTGCCAGGCGGGCGTGCTGAGATCAGTCAAGTACTCCACCCGGTTCATGGCCCCGCCCAAAGTCTGCCACGCCAGTTGGACGCGGTTCGTCGGGGTGGCCGGGGTCGTGAGGCGCAGCCGGATTTGGCTCGGGGCCAGCACCGGTGTCAGATCGGCGCAATTCACCAAACCGTCTTGGTCGGAGTCGAGATTGCAGCTTTGGGCCAGGGCGAGGTTGACCACATTGGTCGTGCCATCGGGATAGATCATGTTCGTGGAACTCAGGAAGCCCGTGTAGCTGCTGATCCAACAGAGCCGGCCATCGTTCTTGCCATTCATCTTTTCCGCCACGGAAACGCCATCCACCCGCGCGTCCGCGAAATAGATCTTCATGTTCGGGGCGATCTCAATGCCCGGGAAATTGCCGGCGGTATCGCGGATGGCGGTCGCGCCGCGCAACTCCAGCACGTCCACGTAGAGCGCGTTGGAGACGCCGGGGGCGTTGAAGTAAAAGGTGCTCCCCTCACCACCGTTCAACACAAGCTGGCCGAGGGCGGCGTTGTTGTCATAGCCACGCGGGTCACAGCCGCGATCCTCACCGGCCCAGAGGTTCTGAATCTCGCTGTCCGGCGGTGCGCTGTTGGTGATGGTCGTGGCGAGAAGGCTGGCCAACGGTGGTCTGACAGGCAGGTTCATGCCCGCGCCCACGGACCAAAAGTTGCGGTTCGTCAGCGTGGCGAGGGCGTTGGTGAGCGAGCCGTCGTCCAGATAGTTGGTGACGGCGAGAGTCAGGGCCCGCCCAGCCTGCAAGACGTGGTTGGTAACCTGGAGCGAGTTACCGCGCAGGCTGATGTCGCTGGCCGGAGCGAGGAAGTAGCCGTCCCGCAACCAAGCCTCCCGGCAACTAAGACTGATGATGCTGCCATTGGCGGTAAGACCACCGCTGTTCCAGAAGTAATCGGCGGCGATCAGACTGCCCGTGTCGGTCACGGTGCCATAGTTCACGAAGGCTTCGTAGGGGCGGCTTTGGTTGGTGAAGAACATCAGGTTCTGGGAGGAAAGCACCCCGTAGTTTGTCAGCCGCAAAAGGCCGGGCGAGGAACTGGCATCGAAGACCCGCCCCGAGAGGAGATTGAGCTCGCCGACAGGATTGGCAACGCCGGGGGCATTACTCAAAATGGTCACACTCTGGGCGCGGAGCGACAGATTGTCCAAGACGTTCAACACGTCGCTGATGATCACGTTGGATCCGCGGAGGGCGAGGTTCTGCAGGCGCGGCTCGACCGTCGGCCGGAGGTAACTGTTGACGAAGAGGACATGGTAGCTGTTCGTGAAGTTGGCGGCGTTCACGTTGGTGAAACGTGTGCTCCAAAGGTCCACGTAGCCTTCCAAGCGGGGTACCACCGGCGACAGCAGGTTGGAGATGACCAGCGAGCCACTGGACGTCCCAAGGTCCAAGTCCGCAAAGGGAGTCACGATCTTGGCGCCGCCGCTGCCGGCGAAGTGGTTGGTGGCCTTGAGGACGAGCGAATTGGGTCCGTAGATGCGCGTGCGTTGGAGGTTCAAGGAGGAATTGGCGCCGTAGGCCACCAGTTCAATCCGCCCGGGCATGTTGGTGTAAGTGCGGTTCGCGAAATCTTCGGGCAACGACAGGGTCGGGGAGAACTGAATCTCGTAGGCTGTGGATTCCCGCGTGATGTTGGTGTTGGGGAAGAGGCCAGAAGTCGAGCCCATCGGCATGGGAGTGCCCAAAAAGAGTGGCGAAGACGAGGCGTAGAAATAGTAGTTGGTCGGAATCAGCGTGGGCCGGAAGCCGGTGCTGGGTGGCCCGTAGCCGTTGGTCATCAGGGTGAGGTTGCTGTGCGTCGTGATGCTGTCCTCCAGATACATGTAGGCGGGCCCGTTCGTCCCGGCCAGTGGATCCGGCCGGTTCCAGACCCACTCCACCCACATGTCCGAACCGAGGGCGTACGGATTGATGGTAAAGTCCGCCGGGTGACTATTGAGGATGAAGGCGACGTTGACCACGGTGTTCGAGGTCGAGTAATCGGTGACGGCCCTGACGTGCGGAGTTCCGTAGAGGGACGTCCGCATCGTGGTGTAGTAGCGATTCGTGACCCAGTGGCTGGGAGTGGAACCGAAGTTCCCGAAGTTAACGGCGGGGTTGAACTCCACGTCGCGCAATCCCCAATACCCGTCAAACTGGCCAAACGGGTAAAAGTCGTAGGGGCTGTATTCGAAGGCCGCCACGTTCAATCGGCTGCGGGAGAGGTCCACATTCCGACCGTTGATGGCCAGAATGCCTTCCGGGGCGACGCTCAACAGCCCGCGGTTGACGACATTGGTGGCGCTGATAATGATCCGCGGTGTGGCCAACCCGGCGGAGTAGTAACTAGTGTAGAGGATGAGGCCATTACTTGAAACCCCGGCGTTTACGACGCCAAACGAATCATTGAAGAAACTGTCCGCCCAGCGCGTGATGCTGCCAGAGTACGTGTCGAACTGGAAGCCGACATTCGCCTCCATCAGTCCGTAATTCGTGTAATTGAGGGTGTTGTAAGTGCGATACGTAGATTGCAGAAGGTTGTACACCAAGAACTGCGCCCCCACGCCATTGATGAACAGCGGGTCGTTGATGTTGAAGTCGGGATTATAGACGGTGGCGTTGTTCTGATAGGCCGGCGCTCCCTGCGCAAAGACCAGGCCCGCCATACCTGCAAGGAAAAGTCGCTTCATACTCGTGTCAGATGTTCGGCATGTTCAAGGTCAGGGTCGCCGCTCATGGATTGATCTTGAGAGAGTAAACCTGTTCGACATAACGCCCGCCGGCGTCGGTCACTCGGATCGAGAAATCGTAAACGCCCGCCTCCATCGGCCGACCGCTCAGGAGGCCATCGGGGCTTAGGCTCAGATTATAGGGCAGCCCCGCAGAGGTCGGCGACAAGGTCCACAGATACGGGGGCGTGCCGCCGAGCACAGCCAGTTGGGCCGAGTACGCCACGTTCACCTGGCCGTCCGCCAGCGTGGAGGGCTGAATCTGGATCACCAAGCGGTTCTCCAACTCCTCAATGCTCGTCCCGTTGGGGAACACAATGGGAGCGTTGGTGGTTTCGTCGTAAGACGCCCAAAGCGCAAAGCGATTGGTGTCCTTGTTATCCAAATAGAACATGGGACTGCCGCCAGCGGCGTTACGGAAGACCGGCCCTGTCTTGTCGAAGGTGATCACCGTCGGAGACTCAATGGTGCCAGGTCCTGGCGAGCCGCCGGTCAAGCCCTGGTTGAAACTGATGTTGCGGGTTACCTGCGCGTAAAGAAGTCGCGGTCCCACCGCCGGACCAGGCGCAAAGTCCTGCGCTGTAAACACGATGTCCGGCTGCGAAACCACCCGCGAAACCATCTGCGTGACGTTCTGGCTGTTGGTAGGGTTGAAGACCACAATGCTGTAATTGGTTTGAATGGGCTCGAGGTACTGCCCGGTCAATGGATCGTAGCGGTCGTGGCGCACAAACCGGATGCGCTCGATACCGTGAAAGCGCCGCACCGCGTTCGTCGCGCAATCCACCGGAAAATAGGCGAAAACGTGGTTTGTGAAATAGGTGACGTAGCTGCGCGAATAAAACTGGCCGTTGGTGCTGACGAAGTTGGTGGCAGCCAGCGGAGTGTTGGTGACGGCCGTCACCTTGGTCAGCACGTTGGACAGCAGCAGGGCGCCGCAGAAGTTCGTTGGCGGGAGGAAGTAGTCGCCAACAATCATGTTGGTCCACATGGAAGTGACGGTCACATTTGTGGTCAGCGCGCCAGAGCCTGGCGGAGACCAAGGGCTCGATGACAAGCTGACGTTGGTTTCAATCACCGTCACGAGGTTGGAGGTAATCGGGAGGCTGCTGGAAAAAATACTCTGGTTGGTGAACCGGTAGCCGTTGGGGAAGACGAAGGTATTGGAGATGATATTACCGAAGGTGTGCTGGTAGTTGAAAACGATGTTGGTGTCGTAATTCGTCACGTAAGCCAGCGTCGCCGGCGTCCCCGCGGGAGTCCACGGAAAGTTGGTGAAGTAGGCGAAGTAGTTCGTGGTGACAACCTGCGCCAAGTAGGGGGTTGTGCTGAGGATGGTCAGCCCCGGGTACGCCGCCTGAAGGCCGGCGGTGTCGTTCGTCAGTGCGCTGGCTGCCAAGTCCGCCAAATTGGAGGTGACGAGAAAACTCAGCGCCTGCGGAGTAGTGTTGGTACTCAGTAGGAACGAGTTAGTGCCGAGGGTTTCGAGATTGACATTGCCGAACCGCATCAAGTACCGCAGGCCCGCGACATCATCCCGGGTTAACCCGGTGTAGAACCCTCCATTATCAATCGTATCCACCGAAAAGGTAGCTACGGGAGTATATTCGTCGCCGTTAATCGGATCAACCCTGAACTCCACAGCCTCCGCCGCAGGGTCCAAGTCCATTGGCGCGACGTTGCAGTCCTCCTCAATGGAATAGCCGAGCCTGGCACCATTGACGAACTGGGAATACATCAACTCATCGAGCGCCGTCGGTTGAATGGCGTAGTTGCGCATCACGACCAAATAAGCCACATCGGTCGGGCAGCCTCCCGGACCGACAAACCGGTTCCGGATATTCCACGTGTAGCGATCCGGCTCCGCCAAACCCAACTGCTCCATCATCAGACTGAGGGTCATGGACTTCATATCCATCAGGCCCAATGCGCTGGCGCGAAAATTCGTGGCCTTTGTGGACAGGGGGATCTCTGAAAGGTCGCTGGTATAGGAGGAGACATCGGCGAGGCTGTTCAGAATCGCAAAAGCCCGATCCACTGCCTCCATGCCATGCACGCCAAAGTAGTCCTCAAACTCCGGATCGAAGGTGTAGAACATGATCGGCACGTTGCGGCGATACTCGTCGGCGAAGTTCTTCGGCGCGCCGATGTCCACATACCACGGCAGGTTGTAACCGATGGTAGGGACTTGCCACGCCTCATTCACAGGGCCAATCAGCGCGAACCCCAACGCGCCACGCACGCCGGCCATCAGCAGCCCGGCACACAACAGAGTCTTCAGGAATCGAGTCATACTCAAAGCTCGCTTAGCGCAATCGGATCACGCGGAAATACCCGGCGTTGCCACTGCCGACATTGACTTCACTCACCGTGCCCAAGGCCAGATAGGGCAGTCCCACAGGCCGCCAGTCGCCAAAATTCGTGGCCGTCTGCACTTGGTAAATCAGGCCCTGTTTGGAAGGCCACTTCAACAACATCCCTTGGCGGGTATGAACCAGCCGCACGCGCAACACACTGGCCGGGTCGGTGGGATCCGTGCCGGCCAGGAACTCGTCCAAGGTCGAGGCGCCGTCGCCGTCAACGTCGGCGTTGGGCGCGGGCCAGGCAAACATATCTTCCCCCCAGGCCTGCGCCCGCATCCAATCAAAGGGAATCCCGCCCCAAGTCAGCGTGCCGTAGGTGGTCTTGGGCTCGCTGGCCGGCGACAACGGCGAGCGGCGTCCATCGGCCAGCACGTAGGCCAGCCGGAACGTATGCGTGCTGCTGGGCGCCAGACCGGTCATCTGCCAGAAGTGATTCGTGACCACAGCGGTGGCCGAGGCGGCGTCATCCGCATAGACTTCGTAGCCCGCGATCTCATAGCCAGCCATCGCAGGCCAACTGACCGCCAATCGGTTGGAACTGAGCACCGTCACAAACGGCGCCTCCGGCGTCACCAGCGGCTCCTGCCACGCTCCGTAGCGTTGCGCGGCGAGATCAAAACTGTTCAAGCCGCCACCAAAGCTGGTCCAGACCGCGAGAAAATGCCCTGCTCCATCGGAAGCCAACGTGGGATGCATTTGTGCGGCGAGGGTGGTGGTGTTAACCCGGAACTCGCCGCCAAGCGGTGCCCCCGTGCCCGCGACCGCGCAGCCATAGACGCCCTCGCGGGAACCATCCTGGCCGAGACTGCACCACGTCACCAGATAATCGCTGCCCGAGCACGCCACCGAAGGCAAGTACTGGTCTCCGTACGAATGGGCGTTAAGGCGGCGCACCGGTCCTCCCGCCCCAGTGCGGTTCATTGTCCGGGCCCAGATGTCCCAGCTCTCTTCGGAGCGCCGTGCGGTCCGTTCTTGCCACGCGACGAGGAACGTGCCGTCGGCAGCCCCCGCCAAACGCGGACTGGCGCAAACATTGGTACTGGTGTTGACAAGGACTTCGCCGGTTGTGGGGCTGCCGCCAGTGTTGAACATCCGAACATAAACATCCACGCTGTTCGGATTCCGCTGCTGCTCACTGACCCAAGCCACGGCAAACCCGCCGCCCGCAAGCGCCGCCACCGCCGGTGTGCGCTGGTTGTAGGGGACCGTGATGTTGACCTGGAATTCCCCGCCGAGTTTCTGGCCCGCCGCTGACAGGCGCTGGGCGAAGACGCCCTGAAGCACGTCCGTTCCAGTTTCCTGACCAAAGCTGCCCCAGACAACGACCACGCTGCCGTCGTCCAGACAGGCAACCGCAGGGTTCTGCCGGGTTTCGTTGGTGTAAGTGTTCACCCGGATTTCGTGAGCGGGCAACCAACCCTCGGTAGGCGAGAGGAACCGCGCAAAGATGTTCTGCCGGCCCGCCGGCCCACCCTGCCAAACGAACACCGCTCCCCCATTCTTCAACAGGGCCACTTGAGGCCGCTCCTGGTTGCCGGCGGCGGTTTCGTTCACCTGAAAGGGGGCGAAATAGCCTGAAAGGCTGGAATCCAACCACCGGGCACTTATCCCGGTGCCGAACCCGTCCGTGACGTTATCCTGCCAGACGACATAACCACCTTGGGAGCTGATGGCGACTGCGGGCCAGACCTGGTCGCCGGGTATCATGCCAGCCACCGCATATTCGGTTCCTTGAGGGACGTAGTTGGCCTCGGCAACAACCAAGACAGGGAGAGCGAGGCTCAAAAACCCGCATCCCACTGCCTTCCGGGAGAACAGCGACACAGCCATAAATTTCTCGAAATGATGTACCAAGCGCACAATTCTTTGTCCACGTTTTCTTTGTCTCGCCGGGCCTTGAACGGCCCACCACACCGGCCGCCGGAGCATCACTTGCGCGCGATCCGGCCCCGCCTCGCACGCGCGTTGCCGCCGCGCGAACCTGACGCGCCAATCCGCTAAAGCAGCGTCGCCTGCCGGTCCGGAACCGATTCCAGCCCGGCCAACAGGGATCGAAATCCCCAGCGCCGGT
This sequence comes from uncultured Verrucomicrobiota bacterium, assembly GCA_964548925.1. GTDB lineage: Bacteria > Verrucomicrobiota > Verrucomicrobiia > Limisphaerales > MWDV01 > MWDV01. The sequence continues at coordinate 33,310 of CAZJTM010000031.1, forward strand.
ACAGGGCGCCCAGCGCCTCGACGTCTGGCGCACCCATTGCCAGATCGTCCGCCAGCACCGGCACCGGCAATTCCGTTTTCAGCCGCACCAAATCCCGGTTGCGGCGCACGTCCCGTTCGGCCGCCACCAAGGCGGCCCGCAGCCGGTCGGACTTCACTTCCGGCAGCCGTGCGTAAAGCCCGTCCACCGTGCCGAACTGCCCGAGCAGCTCCGCCGCCGTCTTCGTTCCGACTCCGGGCACACCGGGGATGTTGTCCACGGCATCGCCCATCAGACTGAGCCAGTCCACCACTTGCGCGGGCGTGACGCCGGTCTTCTCCCGCACTTGCTCAGCCGTCCAAACGGCTTCGCTTCTGTCGTTCGGATTCACCAGTCCGACCCGCTCCGAAACAAGCTGCATAAAGTCTTTGTCCGAACTGGCGATGACCACAGTCCAGCCTTCTGCCTCCGCCCAACGGGCGAGGGCCGCGATCCAGTCGTCCGCTTCCACCCCATCCCGGCACCAAGACGCAACCCGCGAGGCGCGCAACCAAGCAACGATCTCGTCAAGTTGCTGCTCCAGCGCCGCCGGCATGGGCGGACGTTGGGCCTTGTATTCCGGCAGGACAGCCACCCGCTCGGACGACAACCCGCCGTCCCAGACCACCACTATGTGGGTCGGCTCGACGATTCCGCGCAACTTCGCGACCATCTTGATGAACCCATAGATGGCGTTGGTGGGCTGCCCCGCGGGTCCTTTCAACTCCCGGATCGCGTGAAACGCGCGATACGCGTAGGCATGGCCGTCAACGACAAGCAGGCGCGGCGTCATCGTTCAAGTCTCCAACCGCTTCAGCACGATTTCCCGAAACCTGAACCGCCCGCCGGCGCCGGCGCGCGTTCGCGCACCTCTTTTCATCCTGCCCGCCGCGCCTCGGTCCTATTCCGGCAACCCGCCGGAGCGGGGTTGGGTCGGAATGGCGGTCTGCGCGAACGGCAGTTCGTCATCCGAATGCATCCGGTTGCCGGCCGGATCAATGATCGTCGGCGTGATAAAGATCAGCAGATTGCTCTTCCTCGCCACCTTGGACTCGCTGCGGAAGAACCGCCCCAAAACCGGAAGGTCGCCCAACACCGGGATCTTGTCCCGGATGTTGCTGACGTTCTCCGAAACCAGACCTCCGAGCACCACCGTCTGGCCGTCCCAGACGTTGACGGTGGAAACCACCTGCCGCACGCGGAAGCGGGGCAGCACGGTGGGCACCAGCACCGAGCCTTGCGGCAAAACGCCAGAACTGAGGACTTCGTTCGGGTTGTCGTAACCGACAAACTCGGTGAGCGTGGGAATCACGGTCAGGTTAATCGTGACGCCATCGGACAACACGTGGGGGAGCACATCCAACACCGGGCCCAATTCCATCTGTTCCGGGATCGGATACACCTGGGGGATTTGCTGGGCCTGGTTCACCACTTGGGCATTGACGTTTCCGAGGTTGGCAACTTGGGCCAACAGAAAACCTGCCAACAAGAACTTCGCAATCAGCGAGCGTTTAACGAGCGTCTTCATACTCTGCAAAGAGATTTATTGGTTGTTGGCTTAACGACCGCCTCCTCCGACTCCGATCCCACCACCGCCGCCTTGATTAAGCTGGTCGGAATCGAATTCGAGGATCACGGTCTTGACTTCGGTCGCCTTCATCTGCGCCTGGCGACCGCTGATCGTGGTCACTTCCGGCGCGCTCAGAATCTCGGTGCCATCCCGCTGCTCCAACGCATGGATCACCATGCGGAACTGAGGATCGGTCAGGATGCCGGTGAGCGTGAACAGCGAGTCGCTTGAGTTCCGCAGTCCCTTGGTCAGCAACTGATCGGTGGAACTCGGCGCGATGGTCGTGGCGGCCGTCGTGGTCCCGTCTGCCGCCACTACTGAAGGGCTTCCCGGAAACGCGCCGAGCGGATTGGCCGAGGACGGAGCTCCCGAGAATGAGGGCGCCGTGCCGCCCTGCCCGCCAATCTTGCTCCCAGCCATCAAGAAGTTCCCAAGGAAATAGTCGAAGCCCAGCGCCTTGTTGTCATTCTGGGCGACCTCGATGAACTTCGCCTTGATGTTCACTTGGGCCGGCTGGATGTTCAGCACCTGAATGGCCGCCTGGATTATGTCGAGCTCCTCTACTGTGGCACGCACCAGCAACGTGCCTTGCCGGTCGTTGAAGAACACCGATTTACCCAAGGCCGGGTCGAGATTGACGCCCAATGCGGCGAAATAGTCCCGAGCCAGGGCGCTGACAAAGTCCGTACTGTTGGTGGATGTCACGAAGGCCAGCCCCCCGGCTGCTCCCCCGCCGCCGCCGTGGCCTCGACCCCCCCCAACCCCCCCCCCCCCCCCCCCACCGCCCAACACAAACCCATACCCAGAGCAATACCCC
>CAZJTM010000031.1:35724-38751 GCA_964548925.1 uncultured Verrucomicrobiota bacterium
GCCACCTCCACTCGCAACGCTGACGCGAGCGATATCCGCGCCGTAAGATTCTCCTCCACTACCACTGCTGCCACCCCCGCCGCGGCTACCGCCCCCGCCACCGCGGCTACCGCCTCCCCCCCCCCGGCCACCTCCGCCTCCGCTGCTGCTGTAACCTCCAAACTGGTACGTGCCGACGTTCTGGAGACCTTGGGAGAAGGTGTTCGGATCCACCTTGAAAGTCCGGCTGCTCAAGGGAACAATCTCCTGCCCCTTCAAGGAGAAGACCACGGCGTAGTCCTCAATTGAATATCGGATTCCCCGTTCTGCCGTCCGGACAATGGCGTCCAGCGCGTCGGCCAGGCGGATGTCCGTAACCGGTGGATCCAACTTGATCGCGATTTGGGCTACGTCCACGTGCTCTTGGGCGCCCTGGGGTCCGGGCTGCGGAAGGCCGGTGGTCGGGTCAAACTGGGGCGCGGCCAACTGCTGCGGCGGAGCCACCGCTTCTTGATTGATGATGAAATTGATCCCCCGCTTGTCCGGATCGCGTTGCTTGGCCTTCTCGGAGAGGTCGCGGACCACCACTTCGAGAGGTAGATTCTCGTATTTCAGCGAGTCCAGCCTGATGCGGTCCAGCTTGCTGATAATGGCCTGCCGGCCTTTGCCAACAAAAACGAGGTTGGTGCGGGCATAGGTGTTTGGTGACGGGAGCGAGCTCTTGACCGGGTTCTCGTACTCCTTGGAAACCTCCCACGCCTGCTCGACCAAGAGCAGGTCCCGCTTGGAACTCGTCTCGCGCTTGCGGATGGCCTGACGATACAAGGCGTCCGTCACCAAGTTCAGATAGTACGGCGCGGCGGCGTTGGCCGGATCAATCGTGAGGGCTTGTTTCAACTTGACCTCCGCTTCGGACAGCTTGCCCAGTTCCCAAAGGAGTTTGCCATCTTGGACCAGCTTGGCAGCCTCGACGCGCTCTTTTTCTGTTGGCGCGATCCGCCGCTTGGTGTCCTCGTTTGGCGTGTTCGGATACTGGAGGGCGCGGGCCTTGTCGTTGTTCTGCTTGAAGCTGAGAGCGTCAGCATCCTTTGGGTTGACTTTCAAGACCCGGGACACTTGCACCTCGGCTTCATCCAAGTCGCCGCGCTTGGCCGCCTCGCGCGCGATCGCCATGCGAACCGCGCTCAAACCGCGGACGGTTTGCTCCGTTTCGGCGTCAATGCCGGCCCCGATGCGCTGCACCAGCGCATAGGCGTCTTCATAGAGCTTGGCGGCGCCGGCGAGGTCTGACCGGGCTTCCGCGCCCTGGGCCTCCACCAATTTGCCGCGCAGCATCAGGGTTTCCGCCTGGCGGCGCACGGCCTCGTCAATGGCCGCATCCGTCGGGGCGGTCTGGGCCATCGCGCCACAGGCCATCGCGGCCAAAAGCGCAAAACAGAGTCGAAGGGTCGGTGCTTTCATCATGGCTTGCTTGCGTTAAAATCATGCGCGGGCCGTCCGTGGGGGGAGCGGCCCTTAGGATGGGCTGTTCTCGGCTTTGGTTCGGATCGTGAATTTCTTACCCGTCAGCGTGTGCGAAACTACAACTTCGTTCTGGGTGATGGCAACGATTTTGTACGTTTCGCCGGCAAACACCAAGGAGTCGTCCACGCGACGGTTGGTGTAGTTCTTCTTGTCCGGATCGTACCGCACGTCCGCCAGATAGCCATCCACGCGCTTGAAAGGCTTTTCTTTGGACAAAGCCACCCGCTCTCCGGTGTCCGCCAACTCGACGATCAACTCGGTGGGATTCTCCGGCGGGCCCTTCACTTCGCGCAGTGTGAAATCATCCTTCTTGGTGTCCAACGAAGCAAATGTCTGACGTTTGCGCCGGGCGTTTGCCGAGGTGGAAGCCTGTTTCTCGACTCCAATTAAATACCCAGACGGCGCTCCTGTGGTGGAAGGGCCGACGGAATCAAGCGAAAGGATCAAATACAGCGGGGTAGTCTTGGTGACCACTGCGGCTTCCGGCCCGATTTCGTTGCCTTTGGCCAGCTTCAGGAGCCGGCCGTCCGCGCCCTTTTGCCATTGCACCGGGTTGAAGACGTTGTGCGGCAGGGAGAAGTCAGCGCCGAGCGGCGTCTCAAGGTTCTTGACCACGGTTTCGCTGATCGTCAGGTCGAGATTCGTGAGCGGTTTGACGGGGCGTTTGAGAATCGCGGCGCGTTGCTCTTCAAGAGCCGCCTTTTCGTTGGAAATCAGAAAGGGCAGCGCCGCCACCGCACCGGTCGCCAGCAGCAACACGGCGCCCAATAGTACTTTCTCGTAGTGTTTCTTGATGAAGTCCATCAGCGCTTGGTCTCCTTCGGCAGCAACTTCACCACATGGATCATCATGGTTACCCGGAGTGGCTTCTCATTGAGCACGGTTTGCAGGCCGCCGCGTGCGGGCGGGGCTCCCGGCTGGACCACTGGAGGAACCGCCGGCTGGGCATACGGCTGGGGATAAGCGGGATTCGGCGTTGGCGTGCCGTATTGCCCCGCACCCGGCCCCCGGTACTGAATGCCGCCGGCCCCGGGCCGTCCATATCGTCCTTCCGGACCGCCGCCGCGACCTCCACCCGGCGTCCCGTAACGCCGCGCAAAGGCCTCCGCCGCGCCGCCGCCCTCCCCACTCAGGCCATAGCGGCGTTGAAGCATGACGGACGGCGGCATTTCTCCCATGGATTGGAACGACGGGGGCTCGCCCGGGAAGGTCTGATCGAAGGCGCCCGCCCCGCCCGGAGCCGGTTCCACGTCCACCGTCTTGACCAACAAACAGTGCGGCGAGGCATGAAAACCGTTGAACACTTTCCCCAATTCGGAACTGAAGCACCGGAAGGTCACCTCGTAGGGCGTGATGATCGCCAAGTCGTTCGTCACGGACTTCTCGTTTAGGTAATCCGCAGGCGACGCGGGGGGGCTCTTATAGTCATCGTTGGAGACACGCTCCCGGCGAATGCCATCCAAGGAGTTGATCTTTGCGGCGAAAAGGATTTCGCAGATGGCTTTGACCTCGCCAAGCTGAACC
>CAZJTM010000032.1:0-13009 GCA_964548925.1 uncultured Verrucomicrobiota bacterium
ACCGCGAGATAGTGAAAACCGCAAAAACGAACTAGAGGGACGGGGATATGCAGATTAACCTGATTCACGCCGCGACCAGTTTCAAAGCGGATGTCTTCACGACGGGGCGGGATGATTTTAACGCTTGGGCATTCCGCAACAAACGCAGCGTCCAGTTCGAAGGGGAAACACTTGTGTTGGCCCCGCCGGAATACGTCATCGTCCGCAAGCTCGAATACCTTCGTGAAGGCGGCTCGGACAAACACCTGCGCGACATCCGCGGGATGCTCCGCATCTCGGGTGAGCTGATTGACCAGGCCGCTCTCAACGAGTGGATCCACACCCGCGGGGTCGAAGCAGAGTGGAAGAAAGTTCAAGGATGATCACCTACCGCACCGGCAACGACCTTGATCTGGACGCGGTGATCGAGCTCTACCGCGCCTCCACGCTGGGCGAGCGGCGCCCCGTGGACGACCGGGAGCGCATGCGGCAGATGCTCGCCAACGCGAATCTTGTGGTGACGGCGTGGGAGGGCGACCTGCTGGTCGGCATCGCCCGGAGCGTGAGCGATTTCAGTTATTGCACGTACCTCTCCGATCTCGCCGTGCGCGTCTCCCATCAGCGGCAAGGCATCGGTCGGGAACTTGTCAGCCGCACCCGCGCGGCGAGCGGCGGTGCCACGGTGATTTTGCTGGCGGCGCCGAAGGCGGTGAATTACTACCCTCGCCTCGGCTTCACCCATCACCCGCAGGCGTGGCTGCTGCCGCCGGAGGCGACGCTGAAATGATGCAACGGCCCCCGTGCGGCCCCGCCGCGCCGCCTCCGCTTTCGGCGGGCCATCGCTCGCCGGCTATTTCCCCAGCACCTGCTTGAGCGCGGCGACGCAGCGTTCGTTCTCCGCCGGCGTGCCGACGGTGATGCGCACCCACTCGGGCAACTGGTAGCCGCCCATCGGACGCACAATCACGCCCAGCTTCTGCATCTCCTCGAACACGCGCCCGCCCTGCCCCACTTTCACGAGAATGAAGTTGGCCGCTGACGGCACGAACTCCAGACCGAGCTTCCGGCATTCCGACTCCAAATAACGCAGTCCCTGGGTGTTGTTCTCGCGTGTCCGTTGCACGTGGGCCGCGTCGTCCAGCGCCGCCAGCGCCCCGGCTTGGGCGATGGAGTTGGTGTTGAACGGTTGGCGGATTTTCTCCAGCGCGGCGATCAACTCGGGGCAGGCGATCCCGTAGCCCAGCCGCAGGCCCGCCAGCCCGAAGATCTTCGAGAACGTCCGCATCAGGATGAGGTTTGGCTGCTGGCCGCTCTGGATCAGCGGAATGAAGTTGGCCGGTTCGTCCAGAAACTCCAGATAAGCTTCGTCCAGCGCCAGCACGACGTTGGGCGGAATCTGCGCGATGAACCTCGCCAGCGCTTCCGTCGCGACCCGTGTGCCGGTTGGATTGTTCGGATTCGCCACGAACACCACGCGCGTCTGGGCGGTGATCGCTTTGAGCATCGCGTCCAGATCGTGTCCGTAGTCCTTCGCCGGCACGGTGATGAGGTTCGCGCCGAACAGCTTCGTGACCAGCGGATAGACGACGAAGCAGTACTGCGACACGACCACATCCACCCCGGGTTCGAGAAACGCGTGCCCCACGAACTCGAGGAGTTCGTTCGAGCCGTTGCCGAGGATGAGTTGCCCCGGTTCGATCCCGAGCTTTGCGGCCAGACGTTGCTTGAGATAATAGGCGTTGCCGTCCGGATAGAGATGAATGTTCGCCAGCACCTCCCGCATGGCGTTCAGGGCGGCGGGGGATGGGCCGAGCGGATTTTCATTCGAGGCCAGTTTGATGATGCCGGCCGCCGGCAGACCGAGTTCGCGGGCGACTTCCTCAATGGGCCGTCCCGGTTGGTAAACCGGGAGGTCCTTGAGCGTGGGATTGATCGGATAGGGCAGGTTCATGTTCGTTTCTCTCCGGGCAAATGCCGGCCCGCGCCCGGATACAGGACTTGGTAATGGATGGATTGCACGCCGACGATGGCCGCGACGCCGAGAATGTCATGGGCCGAAGAGCCGCGCGACACATCCGCCGCCGGGCGGTCCATGCCGAGCAGAATCTGGCCGAAGGCATTGGCCCTCGCGAGATGCCGCAACATCCGGCTCGTGATGTGGCCGGAATTCAGTTCCGGGAAGATCAGAACATTCGCGCGCCCCGCCACCTGGCTTTCAGGGAACTTGAGCCGCGCGATGTCCGGCACGATGGCGGCGTCCACCTGCAACTCGCCCTCAATGTCCGCTTCCAGACGGATGGCGTGCGCCTTCTGCTGCGCCAGCGCGGTGGCGGCCTGCACGCGGCCCACGGATTCATGACTCGCGCTGCCTTTGGTCGAGAACGACAGCATTGCCACGCGCGGACGGATGCCCATCAAATGCCGCGCGAACTTCGCCGTGGATACCGCAATGTCCGCGAGTTCCTCCACCGTGGGTTGCGGGATCACGCCGCAGTCCGCCAGAAACAAGACGCCCTCCTCGCCGAACCGCGTGTCCTCGACTTCCATGACCATGCAGCCGGAGGCGATCTTCACCTCGGGTGCGAAATTGATGATCTGGAAGAGCGGCCGCACGACGCTGGCGGTGGTATGCACCGTGCCGCTGACCAGACCATCCGCCTGGTGCATGGCGACCATCATGGCGCCGAAGTAATTCGGCTGGAGCATGGCCTCCCGGGCCTCGGTGTTGCGCAACCCCTTGGATCGCCGGAGCAGCTTGTAGCGGCGGGCGAAGTTCTCCAGTTCCTCGCTCTCGGCGGGGTTGATGATCCGGATGCCTTCGAGCGAGATGTTCAAGTCCTGCGCCAGTTCCTTGATGCGGGTGCGGTCGCCGAGGATGATCGGCGCGCCCAGGCGCAGGGCGTGAAACTGCCGCGCCGCCTGGATCACGCGGGGCTCGGTTCCTTCCGGGAACACAATCCGCTTGGGATGGCGCTGCAGCTTCTCGATGACCGTGCTAATGAAACGCATGGCTCATAGGTACCGGAGCGCGCTGCAAACCGCAATCCTCTTGCGACATCGGTGGCGGACGCGGGGCGGGTGGCGGCGGCGTTTCGCGCGAAGGGCGTGCCGGCGGAGTTAACGGTGCTGGGCGGGCAGAGTCATGGGTTCAATCCCAACCGAGGCGTGGTGTTTCGCGCGGTGGGGGAGTATTGCCTGACACGGCTGCGCGGGGCCGAGGCGTTGGGACAATACCGGTCCATCGCGGTGTGGCAGGCGGCGGCGTGGCCGTTGTGGGTTTGGGGACTGCCGGCGCTGGCGTGGGGCGCGCTGTGGGGGGTGGGGTGCAAATGGCGGGGCAATTGGGCAGGAACATTCAGGGTAGCAAAATGGGTTTGGGGGTTGGCGGGTGGACTCGCTTTGCTGGCGCTGGGGTTGACGGCGGTGCATCTCGGCACGCCGCGTTTGGCCGTCAACGACACGACGCTGGCGCTGGCGCGGCGGTTTCTGGTGCAGCCGGAGGAGCGGAAGGACTTCAATCACTTGGCAAAGCTGGCGTGTTGGCAAGGTCAGCAGGTGGGGACGTTGTTGCAACATGCGCACCTGGCGCGGTACAACCGCAACCTGGTGAACTGGACTGTGGAGGGCGCGGTTTACGGGGAGTTCGTGTTGTCACCCGTGATCGAGGGGGGCGCTGACGAAAACTTGCGCTGGCGGCGCGCTCTCTGGGAGAGCCTGTATCCGCGCGTGCGGAAGGAGCAAAGCGTGGAGGCGGCAGCGGAAACGGTGGTGCGTTATTTGCGCGAACGGGTGACGATTGCCGGCGGCGACAACCTGCCGCGCGATATCCCGAGTAGCTGGCAGCGGCAACTCACTGACGCGACGGGCTTCCACCGGCTCATGGTCGCCGGGCTGCGATCCGTCGGCGTTCCAGCGCGTTTGAACGAACAAGGCCGGGCCGAGTTGCTGGGCGAGGGCGTCTGGAAACCCGCGCCCTTGCCGGCTTGCGTCGGTTTGGCAGACCCGCGCTCACCCTGACGGCGTCTTTCGTGAGGCGGTCCAATTCAGCACCTGTCTATCCGCCGAGAGCCGGGCCCGGAGTTTGTCGCAGTTCACTTTCTGCACCGGAAATGGTCCTCCAAGGCAAACGCCGCCGCCGTGACGGCGGATTGACCCAGAATCACGAAGACCAGTTCCATGCATGAACCTTGGCAAAGCCGGATGACAGAGGAATCCCGAGGCGGGCCGCGGCTCGGGCCACAGAAGTCCAACGGATTGCCGGGCCTGAATCGGATTCCGGCGCGGGCGGGTTATTTGCTGATGCCGCGTTCGCTGGCGCGAACGAACTGGATGAGATGCTGAATCTCAGGCAACGGCGGGAGTTCCTGTTCGATGCGGACGAGCGCGTTCGAAATCGTCAGGCCCTCGCGAAAGAGGAGCTTGTAGGCGGCGCGCAGGGCAGTGATGGCTTCCTCGGAAAGCCCGGCGCGCTCCAAACCGACTTTGTTGATGGTCACGGTCTCGGCGGGGCTGCCATCCGCCAACATGAAAGGCGGGATGTCCTGGCGCACCTTCGAGCAGCCGCCGATCATGGCGAGCTTGCCGACGCGGCAGAATTGATGGACCGCGACGTAGCCGGCAATGACCGCGTGATCGTCCACGACCACATGTCCGGCCAAGCCGGCGTAGCTGGACATGATGATGTGATTGCCGAGCCGGCAGTCGTGCGCGATGTGGCAGTAAGCGAGGATGTGGTTGTCCGAGCCGATCACGGTGGCCTCGCCCTCGTTCGTGGCGGAATGCACGGTGACGCATTCGCGCAAGGTGTTGTCGTCGCCAATCTCGACGCACGTGACGCCCCCCTTCCATTTGAGGTCCTGGGTTTGTTTTCCAAGGATGGCGAAGGGGAAGACTTCGTTGCGCTTGCCCAGCCGCGTGTGGCCGTCAATGACGACGTGTGAATGCAGCCGGCAGCCGTCGCCCAACTCGACGTGCTCGCCGAGGACGCAGTAAGGGCCGATCTCGCAGCCCGCGCCGATGCGGGTGCGCGGGTGAAGGATGGCGGTCGGGTGAATGGTGCTCATGGCGGCCGGTTTGGGCCTAGACGTCGCGCAACATGAACGTCACTTCTGCCTCGCTGGCGACCTCGCCGCGAACTTTGCACACGCCCTTGGCCTTGCCAATCTTGCCGCGCGCCTTGATGATCTCCACTTCAATGGCCAAGGTGTCCCCCGGCAGGACGGGCCGGCGCCACTTCACTTCCTCGGCGGACATGAAGTAAGCGAGCTGCGGCTTGTCCGCGGCGCGCAAGCGCATGAGGACGCCCGCCACCTGGGCCATCGCTTCGAGTTGCAGCACGCCCGGCATGATCGGATGCCCCGGAAAATGGCCTTGGAAGAAGGGTTCGTTCATCGTCACGTTTTTGATGCCGACGATGCGCGATCCCTCCACCTTCGCGATGCGATCCACCAGCAGGAAAGGATACCGGTGCGGAATCAACTCCATGATCTTGACCACGTCCACCGCGCAGGCATCCAGGCTGGGATCGGGCGGGGGCGCGGGTTGCTCGGGCGTGGCGGGCTTGGGTTCGACCGGCGGCGGGCCAAACGTCTGCGCGGCGACCGGCTTGCGCATTTGGGCGTCAATCCGCCGCACCAACTCGCAGTTGGCGGCGTGGCTGGGGCGGACGGCGACCAGATGGCCCTTCAGCGGCCGGCCCAGCAACGCCAGATCGCCCACGATGTCGAGCATCTTGTGCCGCACAAATTCGTCCGGATAGCGCAGGGGCTCGGTGGTCAACACGGCGTCGTCACGGATGACGACCGCGTTCTCCAGGCTGCCGCCCTTGATCAGGCCGTTCTTGATCAGAAACTCAATCTCCTCGAAGAAGCAAAAGGTGCGGGCGTGCGAAAGTTCCTTCTCCCATGACTTCGGATTCACCTCGAGCGAGTAGAACTGCGTGAACCGGCCCCGCTTGTCCGTGCTCGTGCAGGTGAGCCGGAAGGCCTCGTCCGGGAAGACCTGCATGAGGGATTCGCCAAGCTGCAATTGGATGGGTTCCTTGATCGCGTACGGCTCGCGCGGGGATTCCTGCGGCTGGAGGCCGGCTTCCTGGATCAGCTTGCAGTAGTCGCGCGCACTGCCGTCGCCGATGGGCGGCTCGTTGGAGTCCAACTCCACCACCGCGTTGTCCACGCCGCAACCAGCGAACGTGGCGAGGACGTGTTCGACCGTGTGAATCTTGATGTTGCCCTTGCCGAGCGTTGTGGAGCGGTCGGTTTCCACCACATGGTCGAAGCGCGCCTCGATTTCCGGTTGGCCGTCCAGGTCCACGCGGCGGAAGCGGATGCCGCTGCCGACCGGCGCGGGTTGGAAGGTCATGTTAACCCGGTTGCCGCTGTGCAGGCCGACTCCAGAAAAAGTGACGGCCCGCTTGATGGTTTGTTGGTTTGACACGCGAGGATTAGACCAAATTGCAAACCCGCTTGGCAAGCGGGAGATTCGGCCGCACGGTCGCGCGCCGCCGCAGTGAGGGCGGCGGCCCTCCGAACGGAGGCCGGGCTTGCGCCAGGAGTTGTCATGCCCGCGCCGTTGTAGCAGACTCCACCCCATGAACAGATCGCCGGTCCAACGCTCCTCGGCCTCCGCCATCGCCCTGTCCGTGCTCGCCGCCGTCTTGCCTCTGCACGCCACGCCCGCGCCGCTCGCCAAGTTGCGCGCCGTGCCGTTCACGGACGTGAAGATCACGGACGCCTTCTGGCTGCCGCGTCAGGAGACGAACCGCATCGCGTCCATCCCCGTGAACCTCGACAACCTGGAGAAGTCCGGCAATCTCCAGAACTTCCGCCTCGCGGCCAAGGGCGCGCGCGAAGGTTTTCAAGGGCCAGTCTTCATGGACTCGGACGTTTACAAGGCGCTCGAAGCCGCGGCGTATTCGCTCAGCACGCATCCCGACCCGGTACTCGGAAAGCGCCTGGATGACATCATCGCCACGCTCGCCGCTGCGCAACAGCCCGACGGCTACCTCAATAGCTACTTCATCGTGAAAGAACCGACGAAGCGCTGGACGAACCTTCGCGACTGGCACGAGCTCTATTGCGCCGGCCACATGTTCGAGGCGGCGGTGGCGCATTTCCAAGCCACGGGCAAACGCAACTTCCTCGACGTAGCGCTCAAGTGCGCCGACAACATTGACTCGGTATTCGGCCCGCCGCCGAAACGCCTCGGCTATCCCGGGCATCCGGAAATCGAGCTCGCGCTCATCAAACTCTGGCGCGTCACCGGCAACGAGCGTTACTTCAAGCTGGCTCAGTTCTTCGTGGAGAATCGCGGCCGCAAGTTCTTCGCCGAGGAGCACAAGACGCCGCTGGACCGCTACGACGGTAGCTACTGGCAGGACGACGTGCCGATCTTCGATCACAAGAACATCAAGGGCCACGCCGTCCGCGCCGCCTACCTGATGAGCGGCACGACGGATGTCGCCGCGCAGACCGGCGACGAGCGTTTGCTCGCCATGCTCAACCGCGTCTGGCGCAACACGACCGAGCGGAACATGTATCTCACCGGCGGCATCGGCCCGAGCGCGCACAACGAAGGGTTCACGGTGGATTACGATCTGCCGAACCTCACCGCCTACCAGGAAACGTGCGCCACCATCGCGCTGGCCCAGTGGAATCATCGCCTCGCCCTGCTTTACGGCGACGCGAAATACGCGGACATCGTCGAGCGCGCGCTCTACAACGGCGTGCTTTCCGGCGTGTCGCAGGACGGCACAAAGTTCTTTTACGTGAACCCACTGGAAAGCCACGGCAATCACCATCGCTCGCCGTGGTTTGGCTGCGCCTGCTGCCCGCCGAACGTGGCCCGCACGCTGGCGTCCCTCGGCGGCTATGCTTACGCTACCAGCGACAACGCGCTCTGGGTGAACCTCTATATCCAAGGCTCGGTCAAAGCGCAGTTCGCCGGCACGACCGTGGAACTGGACGTAACAACCGACTATCCGTGGGATGGGAAGGTGACATTGAAGCCGAAGCTGGCGAAGCCGACGAAGTTTGAACTGCGTCTGCGTGTGCCAGCTTGGTGCGACGATCCCAAAGTTCGGGTGAACGGTGAATTCGACCCCGACACGACTTTCGAACGCGGCTACTTGTTGCTTCGCCGTGAATGGAAGGGCCGTGAAGAAGTTGGCCTCGAATTGCCCATGCCCATTCAACGAATCGCGGCGAATCCGATGGTCAGAGCAAATGAAGGGTTGCTTGCAATCCAGCGTGGTCCGCTAGTTTACTGCGTCGAGCAAACTGACGTGGTCGGATCGGAACCGCTCTCGTCTCTGTTCCTTCCATCCAACACCGAGTTGAGAGCGGGGAAGTGCAACTCCATGTTCGGAGGCATCACTGTCATTCTCGGCACCGCCCAAACGGTAGTCGACGCGGATTGGCACGGTAGGCTCTACAACACCGCGCCGCTTCATCATCCCGTGAACTTCATGGCGATTCCCTACTACGCTTGGGACAACCGCCAGGCCGGCGCCATGAAGGTTTGGCTGCCGGTTGCGCCCATGCCGCCGAAAGTCGGCGGATTGGAGTCGAGCGCAAAAGTCAGCGTCTCGTTCGCCAACAACAACAGCCAGCCCAGCGGCATCAATGACGGCGTCGAGCCCAAGAGCAGCGGCGAACAGCCCGAGGCGCTCTGTCATTGGTGGCCGCACAAGGGCACGGACGAGTGGGTGCAATACACCTGGCCGCAACCGGTCACGGTCAGTGGTGCGAAGGCGTACTGGTTCGATGACACTGGTCGCGGCGAGTGTCGCCTGCCCGCTTCTTGGCAAGTTCAGTTCCTCGATGGCAATGCGTGGAAACCGGTCGTGGCTCAGGGCGATTACGCGGTCACGAAAGACAAGTGGTGCGAGGTTTCCTTCGCGCCGGTGACGACCACTGCGCTTCGGCTGGCTGTCAAGTTGCCGCAGGGTTGGGCCGCCGGCGTCCATGAATGGAAGGTCGTCGAGTCGGACGACGAGTGATGGAGTCCAGCTTCTGTAGCAGCGGACGTGAGTCCGCTCCAGATTTACGAGGAAGTGAGCGGACTCACGTCCGCTGCTACGATGGATCTGGAAGGAGGCGCGCGCGCGGCTTGGCTGGCATGCTGGCCGCGTTTCTCGTTTGGGGATTGGCTTCCGAGGTTCTTGCCGTCCCTCCCCCCAAAGCCGTCCATGTTTTCGACGTGCGGAGTCTCAAGGCGCGCGATCTCTCCAAGCCTGAGCAAGCCGCCGAGGTTTGGGACACGATGCACACGCTGGCGGCGTTGCAGGGCATCGTCAACCGCGATGCCCCGCGCCTGTATCTGCTCTACTGTGCCGAGTTCGGCGTGGAGACGGACCAGTTCTGGTTGGACTGGTTGCGTGGTGAAGATGGTTGGCTCCGCCAAACGCAACTCGCCCCTCTCGCGTCGCTTGAAGAAGTGATCCGGGCTTTCACCAACCACCTCAAGGGCGTGGTGGTCTATGATCCCGCCGTGCCCGCCACGTCCTGTCTCGCTTCCACGGCTGCGGGTTGCGAAAGCCTGCTGCCTGTGCGGTTCAGCCGGGAAACCAACTCCGTGCATGCCTTGCTCACAGGCAAGCTGGGGTTGCCCGTCCGGCTTTGGCTGGTGAATCCCGACGGCACGTCCAAGTTCACCGGCAAAGGCACGCTGCCCGATTCCACCGAACCCTCCTCCGGCAGCGCCAAGGTGGACGCGTATCGTTGGGCAATCCACCGCTTCATCGCGTCTGGCCAGTGCGACACCCGCTTTGCCGCCTACTACATTGATGCCTTCTGGTTGACGCGCCCGCGCAATGGCCCGCCCGATTTGCACACGCTGTCCAACCACGATTACTTCATCGCTCGCCGGGCGTTCTTCTTTGATCTCTCACCGTGGGACGATGAGCCTCCGGTGGACGATCCGCGACAAGCCATCGGCTTGGACAAGCAAACCTTGCTGGGCGTGCTCCGCGCGCTTCAGGCGAAGGCTCCACGCAGCATCCTCAAGATCGGCGGCTTTCCGCCCTGGCCCTTCAAATACACCACGCACGGTGGCGCGGGCAAACACGAGGGGGTGCCGACCGAATGGGAGTTCACCCGGCTCATCTCCCAGTTCAACGCCTACCACGAAGCCGATGCCGCTGGCCCGGGCGGCATGGCCAACGCCTCGTTCTTCGCCCATTACCCCCTCAAGGCTCGCTACCAGCAGCCGAATCCAAAGCCCACGCGGGAGAATTGGCAACGCGCCAGCCATCTCACGTCGGAAGGCAAGGTTGCGCCTAAGCTCTGCGTCGGCCATTACGTCGGGGACTACGACTCGCCATCGTGGCTCTACAAGGCCGTGCCCGCGTTCTTTCGTGACAAGCGGCGCGGCGAAGTTCCGCTGGGCTGGGCGTTCGATCCAAACCTGGCGGACCGCGCCCCGCACGTCCTTGCTTACGCCTACCGGCATGCGACCACGAACGATTTCTTCATCGCCGGCGATTCCGGCGCGGGCTATCTGAACCCGCGCGGGCTCACGGTCCGTCCGGATTCAATGCTGCCCTCGGGACTCCAGCTTTGGGCCGAATACTGCCGGCCCTATTACGAGCGTTGGGATATGACCATCACGGGCTTCGTATTGGATGGCGCGAGCGGCGCATCCACGGAACTGGAGTTCGCCGCCTATCGAACATTCAGCCCGGACGGCTGCGGCACGCACTTCGAAAAAGGGCCTCGCATGATCGCCGGCGTGCCAACGTGTCCAGAGCGGGACTTGCCCGATTCCGCGGCGGCGGCGGCCCGGATGATCGCCGCGAGGGCGGGAGAGGTGAAGGGGGTACCCCAGTTTCTCTGGGCGCGGAGCATCCTCAAACCGCCGGCGTGGTACGCCGAGGTGTCACGCGTCCTGCGGGAAGAATATCCAAGCGCGCCGGTGGTTGTGGTAGACCCGTACACGTTTTTCGGATTGATTCGCCAGGCGACCGCGATTGGGATGCCGCGCTAGACCAACCCCGGGATTCGGAGTGTCCACGGATCATTTCGATTGCATCCCTGAACGCTTTGAATTTCAGGGGAGATTCACGGGCAGGGCGACTGAGCGCTCGCCAAGCCGCCCTGGGTTACTTATGCTGCTCTGGTCGTTCAACACATCCAATGCCTATGAAGCTCAACTTGCGGCAATTCACCCTCTCCATTTTGGCCGCGTGCGTCTGGCTGGCTACGACCGGCTTGTGCGCCGAGGACAATTACGCGTCAGTCAACGCTCGCAAGGCACCTGACTGGGTGCGCAACGCCGTCGTGTACGAAGTCTATCCCCGCAGCTTCTCCGCCGCCGGTGACTTCAACGGCATCACCGCCAAGCTCGACGAGCTGAAGGACCTCGGCGTGACCGTGCTGTGGGTGATGCCCATTCATCCCATCGGCGAGAAGCTGCGCAAAGGCACGCTCGGCAGCCCGTACGCCGTGCGGGATTACTACGCCATCAATCCCGAATTCGGCACGACGAACGATTTCCACAAGCTCGTTTCCGCCGCCCACCAGCGCGGGCTTAAGGTCATCATTGACATCGTCGCCAACCACACCGCGTGGGACAACGTGCTGATCACGCAGCACCCCGAGTTCTACAAGAAGGACGCCGCCGGCCAGATCATTCCACCCGTTGCCGATTGGTCCGATGTTGCCGGCCTCGACTACACCAACCCGCAGTTGCGCGCCTACATGATCGCCATGCTCAAGTACTGGGTCACCGAGTTCCAACTCGACGGCTTCCGCTGCGACGTCGCGCACATGGTGCCGGTGGATTTCTGGGAGCAAGCCCGCGCCGAGTTGGACAAGGTTCGCCCTGATCTCTTTCTGCTGGCCGAGGCCAGCACGCCGGCGCTGCTCGTGAAGGCATTCGACATGGATTACTCCTGGCCGTTCCACGGCACGCTGAATCGCGTCCTGCTCGAAGGCGCGCCCGCCAGCGAACTGCGCCGGTCCTGGGAGGAGAGCCTGCGCCAGTTCCCGAAAGGCGCGTTGCACTTGCGCATCTCGGACAACCACGACGAGGCCCGCGCCGTGGCCCGATTCGGCATCCGCGGCGCGCTCGCCGCCCAGGCGCTCATGTTCGCGCTCGACGGCGTGCCGCTGCTCTACAACGGCATGGAGGTCGGCGATGCCACCGAGTCCGGCGCGCCCGCGCTCTTCGAGAAGCTGCCTGTGTTCTGGAGCCCCAAGGAGCGCCCGCCGCTGCGCGACATCTACCGCGCGCTCGCTCAACTCCGCCAGACGTATGCCCCGTTCCGGAGCGACCGCGTCATCTGGCTGCGCAACTCCGACGACGCGAATCTCGTGACGATCATGCGCCTGGACGAGAAGGACGAATTCGTCATTGCCATCAACCTGTCGAACCGTCCAGTGATCGGCTGGGTGGAAGTGATGAACGACCAGCAGTTCAAGCCGCTGAAGATCGCCGGCCTGCCCGAAGCGCCCGCCAGCGGCTTCCCGCTCTTCCGCCTGAACGGCTTCGAGTGGCGCATTTACCACCGCGCTGTGCCGAGGTGATGCAAGCGAGCGGATCGTGATTGGTCTTCCGGCCGGGGTTCACGGTTGAGGGGTGGTGGTTTGACCGCCATGCTCCGGGAGATTCCCATTTCTGCGGCGCTTGACAGCGGTGGCTGGCACGCCCAGTGTGAAGCCGGCAACCAACAAAGAGATTGGCATGCGAACAACCGGCTGGATCTCGCGCCTTGCGCTCCGCTCCACCAATGCGGTGATGTCGGCGAAGGCGTTCTCTCTTGCGGCGAAGGGCCGGCCGGTGGCCGCGCGATGCCGAACCCGACGATGAGTATGGAACCTCCTCCTCCGATCCTTGAGCCCAATCTCGGCAACGGCTTGCCGCCCCTCAAGCCGCTGGACCTCGCGCGCTGCGGTGGCTACCTGTCGCTGGTCGCGCCGGCCGTGATGACCTCGATGGCGCGGCACGACAGGTTTTCCTTGGCTTCCGCCCTGCCCTGGTGGAAGGCGCTGCTCATCTCGGCAACCTCGTTTCTGGTCATGTTCGGGCCCCT
>CAZJTM010000032.1:13019-22905 GCA_964548925.1 uncultured Verrucomicrobiota bacterium
GCTCGTGCTGATCCAACCCGGGTGAGGCTCGCCCGTTACAGTCCTTGGCGGACTGTGTATCATGGCCGCGCCGCCCGTCGCGTTTGTGCTGAGCTTGATTGGATTTCTTCGCGGGCAGAACCGGACGGCGGCGATCGGCGGGATGGTGATCAGCGGCCTGTGTGTGCTGTGCTTTTTCGGCCTGCCCTTGCTGAGGCTGCTCTGCAAGTGATTCGGCCCCGCGGGAGTCGGGACACAAACGCGGCGGTGTTTTGGGTCGCCTCTGCCGTTGCTCAGTTCTTCCCATTGGTGCATGCTGACGCCAACGCGAATTGCCGATGGACCCATTGACGCCCAACTACCGCCGCGAGTTCCTCAAGAGCAGGCACCACTTCTGGCTTGGGTTGGTCACGCTGGGTTTGGGCTTTTTGTTCAGTTCCTACAACCCGCTGTTCTTCCTCTTTGGCGCGGCGGCGTATGCCCTCGGCTGGATCTATCTTCCAGACCTGCCGTTCTTTCGCCGCAGCGTGGATGGCAAACTCGATGCGGTGAGGCAGGCGGCCGCCGCCCGAGAACTGGCCGAGTTCCATCAGAAACGGGACGCGCTGCATGCGTCGCTCTCCCCGCACTTGCGCACCCGCTACGGCGAGCTGGCGGAAGTTTGCCGCCAGATCGAGCGGGCCACGGCGGAGGACGTGTTGGCCGCCGCCGGTTCCGCCGATCCCCGCTTGGGGCGCTTGGATGAATTGATGTGGACCCACCTGCGCCTGCTGAGTCTGGAGGATTCGTTGGAGCGCTTTCTGGAAACCGAACGCCGCGAGAATCTGCCCGGGCGCCTCCGCGAGGCGGAGGCCGAGATCGGCGATTTGGGCCGGGAGCTGGAGGCGCTCAAGCAGCAAGCTGGCAGCCTGTCCGCGCGGGACATCAAGGAACGGCTGCTCCAGTCGCGGCTCGAAGCCTTGGAGGTCTTGCGCAAGCGCCAGTCGCGGGTTGAGGACGCGCAGGCGAATCTGCGGTTGGTCCGTTCGGAGCAGGAGCGGCTCGAGAATCAGATCAAGTTGATCCGGGCCGACGCCGTCGCCAGCAAGAACGCCAGTTCCATCTCGGCGCGCATTGACGCCACCGTCGAGAACTTGAACCAGACCAACAAGTGGTTGGCGGAGATCAACGAATTCAAGGACACGGTGGGCGGACTCCCGGCAACGGACCTGCGCGTGGGATACAGCCCCAATGCGGTACCGCCCAAACTGCCGACAGCGGCGTCCGCCAAGCCTGCCGACCGGATCCCGCCGGCGGCCCGAACGGAGGGCAGGCCATGATCTGCCCACGCCAAAACCTTGCCGGGTCCTTCTGAGGCGTCTGACCTGTCGGACCAGTCCGCCCCACTGACCACCACGAACGAACATGCCCACTCCCACCCAAAAGCCCCCTGCTGCCGAAACCCTCCGCACCGCGCCGGGCCGACTGCCATTGCGCGGCTGGGCCGCAGAGTTCGCCCGCCGCTGGAACGCCGGCACCTATTCGCTCTTTGTGTTGCACGGGAACATCTTTGACGTGTTCCCCGTCCAGTCCGGGGAGGGCGTGGCCTATGTGCCGCTGAAGACGTTTCTCACCCGCCGGCTATTCCCCGAACGCGCGTGCCTGCTGTTCTACGACATCTCCGGCGGCTTGACCTTCGGCTCGGGCGAAATGCAGCAGCGGTTCTTCGAGTGGCTGGAAGTGTTTGACAGCGTCGAGCACACCAATTTCCACGTGCAAGGTCCGCCCAAGAGCTTCCTCGCGCTCGCCCCGTTGCTGACGCGTTTCTTCCTCAAGGTGGCGGACGACCCACGCCAGTGGAAAGGGGTGACCCTGGTTGTGGACTACCCGGAGAAACTCATCCCGGCCAGCGAGGAGGCCAGCGCCTCAGTCGAGGAGCGCGTCAACCTGGTGACGTTCCTCAAGTGGGCGTCCGCGCCGGAGCTCTCGCAGATGGACGTGGGCGTGCTGCTGGTCACGGAATCGGCGAATGAACTTCACGCCGATTTGCTGCGCAATCCACACGTCGCGCAAGTGCGCATTGACCTCCCCGACGCGGAAGAGCGGCAGCGTTTCCTTGAATCTGGCTGGGCCGAGCAATTGGCGGAAGGCAAGGCGTTTGCCGAATGGAGCGACTTCACCCCCGCCGAGCTGGCCGTGCGCACCGCGGGCCTGAACCTCCTGCGGCTGCAACACTACCTTGCGGAGGTGATCCGCAACGGCACCCGCGTCACGGCAGAGCATCTTGCGGCGAGCAAGAAGCGGCTCATCGAGGATTACTGCCAGGACCTGGTGCGGTTCAAAGACCCAAAACCGGGGGTCACGCTGGACCGCGTCGCCACGCACACCGCCGCGAAGCAAAAACTCCGCGAGTTGGCGTGGCTGATCAAGAACGGCAAGGGCGAGGTGCTTGAGCGCGGCATTCTGTTGCCGGGGCGGGTCGGCGTCGGGAAGTCCTTCCTCGTGGACTGCTTCGCCAGCGAGTGCGGCCTGCCCGTGATGGAACTCGGGGATTTCCGCTCCAAGTGGGTTGGCGACACCGAGCGCCAGCAGGCGCGGATTCTCATGACCATCCGCGCGCTGGGCCCGGTGATTGTGGTCGTGGACGAAGCGGACGCCGTGTTCGGCTCACGGGACACAGACGCGGGGGACAGCGGCATTTCGGGACGCGTCTTCGCGTCGTTTGCCGCGCACATCGGCGATTCGAGCCTGCGCGGCCGCGAGGTCTGGGTGGCCATGACTTCGCGCCCGGACCTGCTGGCGATTGACATGAAGCGTCAGGGCCGCTTCGGGCTTTGTGTGCCGCTCTTCCCCGCACAGGGCCCGGAGGACGTGGCCGAACTGTTCAGCGTCATTGCCAAGGTGAAAAAAATCGTGCTTGGCGACGCGATCAGGGCGTTCATCCGCGAGCAACTCGGCAACCGCCCGCTCACCGGCAGCGACATCGAGGCCATCCTCACCCGGGCGAAGGAGCGCGCTGTCCTGGCCCA
This sequence comes from uncultured Verrucomicrobiota bacterium, assembly GCA_964548925.1. Classification (GTDB taxonomy): domain Bacteria; phylum Verrucomicrobiota; class Verrucomicrobiia; order Limisphaerales; family MWDV01; genus MWDV01. Next base: position 16,007 of record CAZJTM010000032.1, read on the forward strand.
GCGGGACGACGACGTCCAACTGGCCGACTTGGAGGAGGCGGTGAACTCGTTCATTGACCCGCTGGATCCGGCGTTGCTCGCGTTGCAGGAACTGGCCGCCGTGCTGGCGTGTTCCGACAAACGCTACCTGCCCGAGCGCTACCGCAACACTGACCGCGCCACGCTGATCGAAGAATTCGGCCGATGCAGATTGCGGGTGGGACGACGATAGCCCAGCGGCTTGGCGGCCAGGGCCGTCCGGGCCGCCGGACTCCAAGCCGCTGACGCGGGGTTTTCGTCCCAAGTCCATGCCACGCCGCCGCCGATTCGTCATTCGCCGGAAAACTGCCGAGAACCAAAAATGAAGCGCCGGGAGTGCCCGGCGCTTGCAGTGCTCTGAATCCGCCGCGCCCCGCGGGGTGTGGCGGCGATTGGCTTCTCAGTACTCGCGCGTCTTGTTCCGGCCCGGCATGGGGACGGGATAGCGGCCATCGGGACCGGGCATCACCGGCGCGGGGGAATCCGCCGTGAACTTGTCAATGCCCGGCGCCATCTCGTGCTCGCAGTTGAGCATGTCCTCAAAGGTGATTTCCTGGCCCGTGTGCGCGGCCATGCGGCCCATGGAGGTCGCGACGCTGACGTTGACGCCGCGCTCCACTTCGTTGTACGGCTCGTCCTTGCGGATGGCGTCCATCAAGTCGTTCCACTCGTTCAGGTACCAGTCCTCCTCGCCCGGCGGGGTTTTGGATTCCCACGTCATCTCGGAGCGCTTCGGCGTTTGGCCCTTGAAAATGGCCGAGGGCCCGCCACAGTCGCCGTTCCGCGACGCGATGGCGCTGCCTTTGGTGCCGTGGACGTAGCTGGAGAAGTTGTTGTAGCACCCCGTCATGCAGCGCCCGTCAAAGAACATCTTCGTGCCGTCCGGATACGTGTACTCCACCGAATAGGCGTCGAAGTTCTGATCCACGTAGGTGATGCCCTCGGGGCTTTGGCGATAATGCCGGCCACCGACCGCCTGGGCCCTGACCGGCCAGGCGTTCTTCATCCACGAGAGGTGGTCAATGATGTGAATGTAGAAGTCGCTGAAGTTACCGCCGCTGGCCCAGATGAAACTGTGGAAACGCTGAATCTGATACATCAGATCGCTGATGCCCTCCGGCTTGGGCAGGGAGTTGAAATAAGCGGCCGGCTCGTGCATCCGGTAGCCGCGCATCAGGAGAATCTCGCCGAGCTCGCCGTCGTGGGCGCGCTTGGCCAGTTCCTGGAGATGCCGGGCATGGCGGGAGTTCAATCCGACACCCACCTTCAGATTCTTCGCCTTTGCCCCCTCATTGATCTTGAGCATTCGCTTGCTGGTCGGGCCGTCCACCGTGACGGGTTTCTCCATGAAGACGTTTAGATTCTTCTCAATTGCGTAGGTGTAGTGAACCCAGCGGAAGGCCGGCGGCGTGGTCAGGATCGCAATGTCGCCCGGCTTGAGGCAGTCCATCGCCTTTTTGTAGGCGTCGAAACCGAGGAACTGGCGATCACGCGGCACGTCCGCCTTGGCTGGGAACTGGCGCTTGAGGGCATCAGACTTCTCCCGGAGGCGGTCCGGAAAGACATCGGCAAGGGCCACAAGTTTGGTGCTGCCGTCCCGGACGGACAGGGCGTTGACCGCCGCGCCGGCGCCGCGTCCGCCGCAGCCGATGAGGGCGAGTTGGATGGTGGCGTTGCCCGCGGCATGGACCCGCGGAATGGCGACGCCTGCCAGCGCCGAAGCGGCGGCAAGACGTCCGGTGTTCACGAGGAATTCGCGTCGAGTTGAGAGATTGGTTGTAGGCTCAGTCATGGCAGCATCGTCTGGTGAAACCGACGGCTGTGTCAATCGCAAAGCCTGCAGCGCAATCTCGCGGCTATTCGGCTCCGGAAACCGATTGGGTTGGCGGCGGCCGAATGGAATACCGAGTTGAGCACCAGCGAGGCGCAGGTGGTGAGGATCGCACCCCCCGAATCCGCAGACCGTCAACTCTCGCTCAGCCGTTTCACTGGCTTCTCGAAGAACAGGGCGTGCGATTCCTTGAGAGTGGCGGGAATGCGATCGGCGAAGGGGCTCTGCCGCAGGCAGGCGCGCAAGTCCAGTCGGCCCACGTTGGCCGCGTTGTTGCCCGGAAACCAGTGGTCGCCCTGGCCCAGCAGGTTGTAGCGCATTTTGCCCCACGCCACGAGGTCGAACGCCTTGGCGTAGGTCCACAGCCTCACGATCTCCGAGATGTTCACCTCGCCTGGCACGTCCACGTAATGCGGCAGCCCCTCGAACCACCGCGCGCACCAGTCCGCACCCAGTTCCTCCTTCATCGTGGCACGCAGGCCGCCTTCGATGGGGGCGATGGTGCGGGAGATGTTGTCGTAGTACTCCAGGGCAGCGATGTGTTCCGCGAAGTCCGCCGGCTTACTGACACCGCAACTGAGCGTGTGAACCTCCTTCCGCGCGAGGCAGTAAAGGTCGTTGAACTGCATCGGCGTGAGCGGGTCGCACAGCTCAACAAGCTTCCTCGGCGGCTCGTAGAGCTTTCCGCCCTTGTCGTTCGGGCTGATGATGAACACGCCCATGTCGAGATTGTTGGCGGCCCGGATCGCCATCCAGTTGAGTGGATTCACGAAATACCAGTGCAAGTTGACGTAGTCGAAGGCGTCGCTGTTGACCGCGTCGAGGATGATGTCGGTGGTGGCGTGGGTGGAGAATCCGATGAACCGCACGCGGCCTTCGTCCTGCAACTGGCGGGCGGCATCCACGCAGCCGCCGGGGCGCAGCGACCAGTTGAGCAACTGCCGGTTGTTGATGCCGTGCAACGCCAGCAGGTCCACGTGTTCCAGCCCCAGATGACGCATCGAAATCTCGAAGGTCTCCAGGAACTCTGCCGCCGTGGCCTTGGGCGCAACCTTGGTTTGCACGATGATCTTGTCGCGCGGCAGCGTGGGCAGGATGCGCCCAAGCTGCATTTCCGACGTGCCGTAGCCGCGGGCGGTTTCAATGTGGTTGATGCCGAGTTCGAGCGCGCGGTGAATGCAGGCTTCGAGGTTGGCTTGATTCTCAGCGGGGATCTGGTCGGGCGCGGTGTCCTGCCAGGCGTGCTGGTAGCGCATGCCTCCGCAGGAGATCACGGGCATGGACAACTCGGTGCGACCAAAACGGCGGTATTTCATGTCTTCGCCAGAGTAAGAGAGTCGGGGGAAGGCTTGAAAGGACAAAGCGCTCCCGGCGGGTCGGAATGCGGGGGAGAAACTGGGAATCACAATAAACAGATCCTTCAGACGTTTTTTGTTTGCGTCGCCGCCGGTGACTGCTTATTCAACCGCGGCTCATGCGCATTACCGATTCACAGCCCTCTCGCTTCGACTAAGACCATCACCACGCACCTATGCCCAAACGCAACGACATCCACAAAGTCCTCATCATCGGCTCCGGCCCCATCATCATTGGCCAGGCCTGCGAGTTTGATTACTCGGGCACGCAAGCCTGTAAGGCACTGCGCGCGCTGGGCTACCAGATTGTTTTGGTCAACTCGAACCCGGCGACCATCATGACCGATCCGGGCATGGCGGATGTGACCTACATCGAGCCGCTGACCGTGCCGGCGCTCACGGAGATTATCGAGAAGGAACGCCCGGACGCATTGCTGCCGAATCTTGGGGGTCAGACCGGCTTGAATCTCTCATCCCAACTCGCCAAAGCCGGTGTGCTGGCCAAATACGGCGTGCAGGTCATTGGCGTGAATCTGGACGCCATCGAACGCGGCGAGGACCGGATCGTCTTCAAGGAAACGATGAAGCGGCTCGGCATTGACATGCCGAAGAGCGCCCCGGCCTTCAGCGTCGAGGAGGCGGAGAAGATCGCTTCTGAATTGGGCTATCCCGTCGTCATCCGTCCCGCCTATACGATGGGCGGCACGGGCGGCGGATTGGTCTATAACGTCGAGGAGTTGCGCGTCGTAGCCAGCCGAGGCATTTCGGCCAGCATGGTGGGGCAGATCTTGATCGAAGAATCCGTGCTCGGTTGGGAAGAGTTGGAACTCGAAGTCGTCCGCGACGCGAAGAATCAGATGATCACCGTCTGCTTCATTGAAAACGTGGATGCGATGGGGGTTCACACCGGCGACTCTTACTGTGTCGCGCCGATGCTGACGATTGACCCGAAGCTCCAGGCGAAGTTGCAGGAGCATTCCTATCGCATTGTCGAGGCGATCGGCGTCATCGGCGGCACGAACATCCAGTTTGCGCACTGCCCGAAGACTGGCCGCGTGGTCATCATTGAGATCAACCCGCGCACGTCGCGCTCCTCGGCGCTGGCGTCCAAGGCCACGGGGTTCCCGATTGCGCTGGTCTCAGCCAAACTCGCGGGGGGGCTCACGCTGGACGATATTCCCTACTGGCGCGACGGCACGTTGGAGAAATATACGCCGTCCGGCGACTACGTGGTGGTCAAGTTTTCGCGTTGGGCGTTCGAGAAGTTCAGGGGCTCGCTGGACAAGCTCGGCACGCAGATGCGCGCGGTGGGAGAGGTGATGAGCATCGGCAAGACTTACAAGGAGGCCTTCCAGAAAGCGATCCGGTCGCTCGAAAACGGCCGACACGGCCTCGGTTTCGCGAAAGATTTCAACCAACGTCCGCTCGCGGAACTGATGGTGATGCTGAACGAGCCGTCCAGCGAACGGCAGTGGATCATGTACGAGGCGTTACGCAAAGGCGCGACCGTCGAGGAGCTTTACGCCAAGACCGCCATCAAGCCCTGGTTCATCCAGCAGATGAAGGAACTCGTCGAGCTGGAAGAAAGGATGCTCAAGTTCAAGGGCAAGGGGTTGCCGGACGACCTGCTGGTGCAGGCGAAGAAGGACGGGTTTGCCGACAAGTACCTCAGCAAAATTCTCAGCGTGCCCGAGCCGCAGATCCGCGAGCAACGCAAACGGCTTGGCGTGGTGGAGGCTTGGGACGCGCTTCCGGTCAGCGGAATCGAGAACGCGGCGTATTACTACTCGACTTACAACCGACCGGACAAGGTGGCGTCCAGCCCGCGGAAGAAGGTCATGGTGCTGGGTGGCGGCCCGAACCGCATCGGGCAGGGGATCGAATTTGACTATTGCTGTGTCCACGCCGCGTTCGCCCTGCGCGACGCCGGCTACGAAACCATCATGGTCAACTGCAACCCGGAGACTGTTTCCACCGACTACGACACGTCGGACAAGCTCTACTTCGAGCCCCTGACGGTTGAGGACGTGTTGAGCATTTACGAGAAAGAGAGGCCGGAGGGGGTGGTGGTGCAGTTCGGCGGCCAGACGCCGCTGAACATCGCCAAGGAACTGGAGGCCGCTGGCGTCAAGGTGCTGGGCACGACGCCTGACGTGATTGATCTGGCCGAGGACCGCGACCGTTTTCGGAAGATGATGGAGCAAATGGGCATCCCCATGCCCGAATCCGGGATGGCCAGCAGCTTTGAGGAGGCGAAGCAGATTGCTGCCAAGATCGGCTATCCGGTGATGGTGCGGCCTTCGTTCGTGCTGGGCGGGCGCGGCATGGAAGTCATCCATGACGAAGACATGCTGCAGGAGTACGTCAACAAGGCAGTGGACCTCGCGCCCGAGCGCCCCATCCTGATTGACCGTTTCCTCGACAACGCCACCGAGGCTGAGGCCGACGCTCTGGCCGACGGGGCGGATGCGTTCGTGCCCGCGGTGATGGAGCACATCGAGTTGGCCGGCATTCACTCCGGCGATTCCGCCTGCGCCATCCCGCCCGTGACGCTGCCCGAGAAGCACATCAAGACCATCGAAGATTACACGCTGCGCATCAGCCGCGAGTTGAAGGTCTGCGGCGTGATGAACATCCAGTACGCCATCTGTCAGGACAAAGTCTATGTCCTTGAAGCGAACCCCCGGGCGTCGCGGACGGTGCCGCTGGTGAGCAAGGTCTGCAACGTGCCGATGGCCCGCATTGCCACGCAACTCATGTTGGGCGCGAAGCTCAAGGATTTAAGACTCCAGCGGAAGAAGATTCCGCACGTCGGCGTAAAGGAAGTCGTATTGCCGTTCAACATGTTCCCGGAAGTAGATCCCGTGCTCGGCCCCGAGATGCGTTCCACCGGCGAAGTGCTGGGCATGGCGCCGACGTTCGGGCTGGCCTACTTCAAGTCCCAAGAAGCCGCGTTGTCGCCGCTGCCGCAGAAGGGGACGGTCTTCATTTCGGTGACCGACCGGGACAAGGCCGCCATTCTGGACACCGCCCGAAAGTTCCAGGAACTGGGCTTCCGCATCAAGGCGACGAACGGCACGTTCAAGTATTTGACCCAGTGCGGCGTCAAAGCCGAGTTGAGCTACAAGATTCACGAACACCAACGACCGAACATCGCCGACGAGATCAAGAGCAAGGAGATAGATCTCATCATCAACACGCCCATCGGCAAGACGAGCGCGTTTGACGACGCCTACATCCGCAAGGCCGCAGTGAAATACAAAGTGCCGTACATGACAACGGCGGCTGCAGCGCACGCGGCGGTGCTGGGCATTGCTGAGTGCCGGGCGGGCAAGGCTGGCGTGAAGTCGCTGCAGAGCTACCATCGCGATATCATTTGATTTCCCGGCGGTCGGGAGGCTTGTGGAGCGACGATGCCGGGGCGGGGGGCGGCAGTCGCGACGTGTCGCTGCGGCGGCGCGGCCACGGCCGCGTTTACGCCGCACTGGCGGGCGACTGTCTCGTGGCCGTGAGGTAATCGAGATAGCGGATCAACTGGTCCTTCATCGCGGTGCGGCTCACGATGGCGTCAATCAACCCATGATCCAACAGAAACTCCGCCGTCTGGAAACCGGGAGGCAGTTCGGCTTGGGTGGTGTCCTTGATCACCCGCGGGCCGGCGAAGCCGATCATCGCGCCCGGTTCGGCGATGATGA